>JBOHLC010000094.1:0-5560 GCA_050729395.1 Caulobacteraceae bacterium | reverse complement strand
ACCTTCAGCTGCCGCGCCACCTGTGGCACATCCACGCTACGGCCCTTGAACTGAAAGGCGGTATTGCGCGCGATCACGCCCAACGCCGAGACCTTGCTTAGATCAGTGATGATGTCTTCGCTGATGCCGTCCGAGAAATATTCCTGCTCCGCCTCGCCGCTCATGTTGGCGAAGGGCAGCACGCAGATGGCGCGTTGCGGCGTAGGGCGTTGGCGCGAGGAATCCCCGCCGGTCGAACGGCCACCGGCGCCGGCGAGGGCGGCGATGCTGTCGGCCACTTTGCGCCAGCCGGGCGCTTCGAGATCGCCGGTCCAGCCGGCCATGTCCGCGCATTGTATCTGGTCGAAGGGCATCGGCAGTTCGGCCCCGTCGAGGCTCAGCTGGACCAGCTTGCGGTCCGCCCGCGCCCGCTCGGCCTCCGAACGCACCCATTCCGAACTGGCCGCATCCGCCGACCACAGAACAAGGACCGCCTTGGCCGCCGAAAGGCGCTCGCGGATTACATCCGCATAGGCTCGATGCGCCGGCAGTTCGTCGTCGCGCCACACACCGTAACCCATGCCCCGTAGGGCCTCGGCGATCCGCTGGGCGCTCTTCGCGGTCGAACGGGCATAGGAGATGAAGATGTCAGACATGGACTTCCGCGCCGCTTTCCGCCGCCAGGCGCGCTTCGGCGTGGGCGAGCATGGCCTTGAAGCGCGGATCGTCACGAATGGGATCGAGGTCAGGGTCGATCTTTCCGTGTGTGAGCCAGGTGCGGCTGCAGTTGGCGAAATAGGGGCCGATCACTTCGATGGCGCGGTCGATGTCGCCGAGCTCGGTGCACAGGGTGCAGGCGAGATTGTAGCGCATGTTCATATTGTCAGGGTCAATCAGGAGGGCCCGGCGGATCCAGTCTCGCGCGCGCTCGGCCTCGCCAAGGGTGGCCAAGGCGCCAGCCCCGTAGGCCAGCGCGGAGCCATTGCTGCGGTCAAGCGCGAGAACGGCTTCGGCGCGAGCGAGACCAACCCGCGCCGCTCGCCGCGCCGCCTCCATGTCGCCGAGCGCGGTGTAGCAAGTGACGAGCATTGCCGGGGAGCCGAAGTCGGTTTCCATCTGCGCCACGGCGTTCTCGAAGAAACGCGCGGCGTCCTCGAGATGCTGCTGTCTGAAACTGAGTTCCGCGGCGGCCGAATTCACCTCATATGAATCCGGGTCGCGACGAAGCGCGAACGCGATCGCCTCGGCTGCTTCATCATGCCGACCTTCGAAACCGAGGCGCCTGGCTCGAAGAGCGTGCGCCTCGGCGAGATCGGGATCGAGCGCCAGCGCCTTCTCGATCGCGGGTTGGCTATCGACGTCCTGGCGCCCGTGCAGGAAGTACAGACGCATCTGCGCCAGACCCATCAGGGCCCACGCGCGCGCATAGGCGGGATCGATCTCCACGGCGCCCCGGCAAAGACGAACGACGGTCTCTTCGTGCTGTGGGGTGCCCCAATTGCCGGCGATCCAGTGCTGGCGAGCCATGAGGTAGAGGTCGTAGGCCTCGACGTTTTCAGTTCCCCGACGCTCGATGGCCTGCTTCTCTTCCGGCAGGAGCTTGAGTTTCAGCGCCTTGACGATGGCCTCCGAGATCTCGTCCTGCAGGGCGAAGATGTCAGTGAGATCGCGGTCATAACGCTCCGCCCAGACGTGGTCGCCGATCGCGCCGTCGATCAGCTGCGCGGTGATCCGCACCCGGGCGCCGGCCTTGCGTACGCTGCCTTCCAGCACGTGGCCCACATTCAGCTGGCGGGCGATCTGGGTTACCTCGATGCTCTTGCCCTTGAAGGTGAACGCCGTGTTGCGCGCGGTCACCGAAAGGGCCGAGACCTTGGACAGATCGGTGATGATGTCTTCGCTGATGCCGTCGCTGAAATACTCCTGCTCGGCGTCACCACTCATGTTGGCGAACGGCAAGACGCAAATGGAAAGCTTGCGCGGCGTCGTCGGCGCCGCGCGCGCGGGCGCCGCATGTCGCGCCTGGCCGGCCAGATCGGCGATGCTGGCCAGAACCTTGAGCCAGCCAGGGGCGTCATCCTCGCCGGCCCAGCCACTCATGTCCGCGCATTGGATTTGATTGAACGGCAGGGGCGGAACGACGCCGTCGAGACTGAGCTGGACCAGGGTCTTCGTGGCCCGCGCCGCGTCGGCCTCGGCCCGGACCCACTCCGATTTCACTGCCTCGGCCGACCAGATGACGACCACCGCCTTGGCCGCCTTCAGTCGCTCCTCGATCACCTCGCCGTAGGCGCGGTGAGCCGGCAGTTCGTCGTCGCGCCACACGCCGTAGCCCATCCCCCGCAGGGCCTCGGCGATCCGCTGGGCGCTCTTCGCGGTCGAGCGAGCATAGGAGATGAAAATGTCGGACATGGCGGCCGGCGCGACCCTAGCGAGGCGCGCGCCGTAGGCAAGCGAAAGGTCGCCGCGTCTGGACCTTGACCCTTGGCGCGTCCGCCGACGCGCCCTAAGGGAAGCCCTTCACCCCTGCTCGATCCTGTCCTTCATGCACGACATCCGCGCGATCCGCGACGATCCCAAGGCCTATGACGATGGCTGGGCCAGGCGCGGCCTCGCGCCCCAGACGCCCGCGATCCTGGCCCTCGATGAGACCCTGCGCGGCTGTCAGACCAAGCTGCAGGCGGCGCAGTCTCGCCGCAACGAAGCCTCGCGCCTGATCGGCCAGGCCATGGCGGCCAAGAACACCGCCGAGGCCGACGCGCTGAAGGACGAAGTCGAGAAGCTCAAACTCGCCATGTCCGTGCGCACGGAGAAGGAAGTGCGGATCGCGAGCGAACTCCACGACCTGCTGGCCTCTCTGCCCAACCTGCCGGCGGCCGACGTGCCCCCAGGCGCCGACGAGAGCGCCAATGTCGAGATCCGCCGCTGGGGCGAGCCGTTCGCCATGGCTTCGCCGAAGGATCACGTCGAGCTCGGCGCGGCGCTCGGCATGATGGACTTCGAGGTGGCGGCGCGCATGTCCGGCGCCAGGTTCGTGGTGCTGAGCGGGCAGCTCGCCAGGCTGGAGCGGGCGATCGGCCAGTTCATGCTCGACATTCAGGTCGAGGGCCATGGCTACACCGAGGTCGCGCCGCCCCTGCTGGTGCGCGAGGAGGCGATGTTCGGCTCCGGCCAGCTGCCCAAGTTCGCCGAGGATCTGTTCACCACCACGGACGGCCGCTGGCTGATCCCGACGGCGGAAGTCCCGTTGGCCAATCTGGCGCGCGAGCGCATCCTCGACGAGGGCGAGTTGCCCATGCGGCTGGCCGCCCTGACGCCGTGCTTCCGCTCCGAGGCCGGCGCGTCCGGCAAGGATACGCGCGGCATGATCCGCCAGCATCAGTTCGACAAGGTTGAGCTCGTCTCGATCACCACCCCCGAGGAGTCCGAAGCCGAGCACGAGCGGATGACGGGTTGCGCCGAGGCGGTGCTCAAGCGCCTGGAGCTGCCCTATCGGGTGGTCTCCCTGTGCGCCGGCGACATGGGCTTTTCGGTGCGCAAGACCTATGACCTGGAGGTGTGGCTGCCGTCGCAGAAGACGTTCCGCGAGATCAGCTCCTGCTCCAATTGCGGCGACTTTCAGGCCCGACGAATGGACGCCAGATTCCGCCGCGCCGGCGAGAAGGGCGCGCGCTTTGTCCACACGCTCAACGGCTCCGGCCTGGCCGTCGGCCGCGCCCTGGTGGCCGTGATGGAGACCTATCAGGACGAGGGTGGCAGGATCGCCATTCCGCAGGCGCTGCATCCCTACATGCGAGGTCTCGCCCACATCGGCGGCGAGGCCTGATGCGCATCCTGGTCACCAACGACGACGGCATCCACGCCGAAGGCCTGGCGGTGTTGGAGAAGATCGCCGGCGACCTGTCGGACGAGGTCTGGGTGTGCGCGCCGGAGTTCGAGCAATCCGGGGCCTCCCGCGCCCTGACCCTCTCCGAGCCTCTGCGGGTGCGTCGCATCGAGCCGCGCCGGTTCGCGGTGCTGGGGACGCCAACCGACTGCGTCATGCTCGCCGTCCAGCAGCTGATGGGGGACGCCAGGCCCGATCTGGTTCTCTCCGGCGTCAACCGCGGGCTGAACGCGGCCGAGGACGTGACCATGTCGGGCACGGTCGCCGGGGCCATCGAGGCCATGTCCCTGGGCGTTCCGGCCATCGCTCTGTCGCAAAGGATGTCCTACGGTCCGGCCGACAATGTCGCCCCCTTCGAGGCGGCGGAAACCTTCGGCGCGGGACTTGTGGCGAAACTGGTCGAATTGGGCTGGCCAAACGAGGTGATTCTGAACATCAACTTCCCGGCCGGTCCGGCGAGGGAGGTGCGCGAGGTGGAGGTGACCCGGCAGGGCTTTCGCGATGTGCTTACCCGCTATGCGGAACGACGCACCGACCTGCGCGGTCGCGACTACTACTGGCTCGGCTACAGGACGGCGGCCCAGGCGCCCGCGGACGGCACGGACCTGCGCGCCGCCGACGAGGGCCGCATCTCGGTGACCCCCCTGCACATCGACCTCACGCACATGCCGACCGTGCGCGCGCTGGCCGGCGCGGTCGGCGGGGCCATCCCCAAGCTGAAGGCCAGGGCATGAGCCGAAAGCACAAGGAGCCAGCCGACCGCGACACGCGCGTGGCGCGCCTGGTGCTCGCCCTGCGGACGCAAGGGGTCACCGATCCGGCGGTGCTGGCGGCCATGGAGCGGACACCGCGCGATCTCTTTACCCCGGAGCTGTTCAAGGACCGCTCGTGGGAGGATTCGGCCCTGCCCATCGCCTGCGGCCAGACCATCAGCCAGCCGTTCATCGTCGGCCTGATGACCCAGGCCCTGACCCTGGAGCCGCGCGCCCGCGTGCTCGAGATCGGCACCGGCTCGGGCTATCAGACGGCGGTGCTCGCGCGCCTCTCGCGCCTGGTCTACACCATCGAGCGCTACCGCACCCTGCTGCGCGAGGCGGAGGCGCGTTTCCAGGCGCTGCAGCTGACCAACATCATCACCAAGTTCGGCGACGGCGCGCTCGGCTGGCCCGAGCAGGCGCCATTTGACCGCATTCTCGTCACGGCGGCGGCGCAGGAGGAGCCCACGGTGCTGCTCGAGCAGCTGAAACCGTCCGGGGTGCTCGTGGCGCCGGTGGGCAAGGGCCCCGTGCAAAAGCTATGCCGTTACGCCGGCGATGGCGCCGGCGGCTTCGCCATGGACATCCTCTGCGAAGTGCGCTTCGTGCCCCTGCTCGAGGGCGTGGCGCGCGAACTCTGACGACACCCGACAGGTAAGGCGGGGACAACCGTAGTTTGGCGACTGAATGAGACGATTGACCGATTTTCCGCACGCTCCCTTAGGCCACTCCAAAGGATCGGCGATGAAGCGACTTCTTCTGGCAGGCCTGGCGAGCGCGGCGCTGGCCGGATGCGCCACCCCGCAGTATCCGGTGACGCCCGGCTACACCCCGCCGCCGCCGATAAAGCCGAAATACCCGATCACCAAGCCGCCGGCGGCGCCGGCCCCCGCGCCGACGCCCGTGCCGCAGCCGGAGTCCGCGCCGCAGGCCGCCAGGG
>JBOHLC010000093.1:0-10093 GCA_050729395.1 Caulobacteraceae bacterium | reverse complement strand
GTTCAAGGGCACCGGCAATTCCGAAATCGTGCTGGATCGAAAGGTGGCGGACAAGCGCATCTATCCGGCCATCGACGTGCTCAAATCCGGCACCCGAAAGGAAGAGCTGATCACGCCCCGAGACCAGTTGCAGAAGACGTTTGTGCTGCGCCGGATTCTCAGCCCCATGGGGCCGCAGGACGCCATCGAGTTCCTGCTCGACAAGCTGCGCAACTCGAAGAACAACTCCGACTTCTACCAGTCGATGAATACGTAATAGGCTGGTTGTTTCAAATGATTAGAGGTTTCTAGCCGACCTACCGCGCCAGTCGCGCGCGCAGGAAGGCCAGGGTGCGGGTCTCGGCGCGGGTGGCCGCCTCCTCGTCGTAGTGCTCGCCGCCCGGCCGGGCGAAGGCATGGTCGCAGCCGGGATAGGTGAACAGCTCAACCAGCGAGCGGTTCTTCAACGCCTCGATGATCATGGACTGGGCCGCCTTGGGCACGAACCGGTCTTCCTCGGCGATGTGCAGCAGCAGCGGGGTGACCAGGGCGTCGGCCTCGCGCAAGCGCTGTTCGATGCCCACGCCGTAATAGCCGACCGCAGCGTCGATATCGGTGCGCGTGGCGGTGAGGAAAGCCAGCAGGCCGCCCAGACAAAAGCCCACGGACCCCACCGGTCCGGAACAGCCCTTGTCCCTGCGCACGCGGGCGATCGTCGCGCCGATGTCCTTGACCCCCTTGTCGACATCGAAGGCGTTGAACAGCTCGAACGCCCGCGTCATTTCGGCCTCGCTCTTGTCGGTGATGTCGATCCCCGGCTCGATGCGCCAGAAGAGATCCGGACACACGGCCAGGAAGCCGGCGCGGGCGAACCTGTCGGTCAGGTCGCGCATCACCTGATTGACCCCGAAGATCTCCTGGATGACCACCAGGCCGGGCGCTTTTTCCGCCTCGGGCCGGGCCATATAGGCGCCGAACGAGCCGCCGGCCCTTGGAATGCTGATCATCTCGCCCATGACGCCGTCTCCTCCTTGCCCGCGCCAAGCGCTCTAGCGCGCGAGGTCAGCCTTGGCCCATAACATTGTCGTGCGAGCAATGGAGGCCGCCCGTCATGAAGATGAAGCTTGAAGTCGACTGTACGCCGCAGGAGGCGCGGGCCTTCCTCGGCCTGCCCGACGTCAGGGCGCTCAACGATCACCTGGTGAAGGAAATGAAGAAGCGCATGGATGCCAACCTGGCCATCGCCGCGCCGGAGGAGCTGATGAAGAACTGGCTCGCCTTCGGCGGCCAGGCCTCGGAGCAGTTCATGAAGCTGATGACCGCGGCGGCGGGGGCGGCCGCCCAGAGGTGAGCGAAGCGTGGTGAGCGACACCATCTTCGCCCTGGCCACGGCGCCGGGGCGAGCGGCGGTGGCCATCATCCGCGTTTCGGGCCCGGACGCGCGCGGGGTGCTGAAGGCGCTGACCGGTTCCGCGCCGAGGGCCAGGCGGGCGCGGGTCAGGCGCCTGCGCGGCGCCGACGGCGAAATCCTGGACAGGGCCCTCACCTTGTTCTTCGCCGCGCCGCATACCTACACGGGCGAGGACTGCGCCGAGCTGCACCTGCACGGCGGCCCGGGCGTCGTCGACGCGGTGACGGAGGCGCTGCTCGGCCTGGGCCCGCGGCTGGCCGAGCCGGGGGAGTTCACCCGCCGGGCGTTCGAGAATGGCAAGCTCGATCTCGACCAAGCCGAGGCCGTGGCCGATCTGGTGGACGCCGAGACCTCGGCCCAGGCGCGTCAGGCCCTGGGCCAGCTCGAGGGCCGGCTGGGCGCGCGCTACGAGGCCTGGCGGGAGGCCCTGATCGAGGCCCTGGCCAGGCTCGAGGCGGCGGTCGATTTTCCGGACGAGGAGGTGCCGGCCAATGTCGCCGGCGAGGCTCGCGCCGCGCTGGAGGGGCTGGCCGTGGAACTGGACGCCGCGCTGGCGGATCAGGCGCGCGGACGGCGGGTGCGCGAGGGCTACCGGATCGCCGTGATCGGCGCGCCAAACTCCGGAAAAAGCAGTCTTATCAATAAGTTGGCGAATCGCGAGGCGGCCATAGTGACCCACATTCCGGGCGCGACACGCGACATCATTGAGGTCCCGCTGGTGGTGGAAGGGTACAAGGCGCTGCTGGCCGACACGGCCGGCATCCGCGACACCGCCGAGCCGGTGGAAGTGGAGGGCGTGCGCCGGGCGCGGGCCTGGGCGCGAGACGCCGATCTGCGGCTGTGGGTGGTGGACCGGTCGACGGGCGACGGCGCCTGGCGCGAGGCGCTTGATCTGGTTGAAGGCGGCGACGTCTGTATACTGAATAAGTCGGATCTCGTTGCCGGCGACGACGAGGAGTCGGCGCGCGCCGCGGCGGCGGAGATCGGGGCCGAGGTGTTGCCCGTTTCCCTGTTGCGCCAGAGCGCGGCGGCGATCGAATCGGCCATTTCCCTCCGTATACGGCGCGACCTGACTGGCGCCGAGTTTCCGGCGGCGACTCGCGTCCGGCACGGGGTCCTGTTGCGCGAAGCGAGAGGCCACTTGGGCCGCGCCCTCGCCGGTCTGGAGACCCCAGAGCTGGCGGCCGAGGACGCCCGGCTGGCGGCCAGGTCCCTGGCACGGGTCAGCGGTCGGATCGATGCGGAAGATATCCTCGAGCGGGTGTTCGCCACGTTCTGCATCGGCAAGTGACGCTGTTTCACGTGAAACAACCCCCCTTGCTGACGCCGGCGCCTGTTTCACGTGAAACGCAGCGTCGACGGGTCGACCGGGCGGCTGGCCTGGAGTATGCAGCGCCCCTTATGTCCCGGACCTACGATGTGATCGTGATCGGTGGCGGCCACGCCGGCTGCGAGGCGGCGGCGGCGGCGGCGCGCTTCGGCGCGCGCACCCTGCTGGCCACGCACAAGCTCGAGACCATCGGCGAGATGTCGTGCAACCCGGCCATCGGCGGCCTCGGCAAGGGCCATCTGGTGCGCGAGGTGGACGCGCTGGACGGATTGATGGGCCGGATGGCCGATGCCGCCGGTATCCAGTTCCGCCTGCTCAACCGCTCGCGCGGCCCCGCCGTGCGGGGCCCGCGGGCGCAGATCGACCGCAAGCTCTATCGGGAGGCAATGCGGCGCGAACTGGAAGGACTGGCCAGCCTGGATCTGCTGGCCGCGGCGATCGAGGACCTGATCGTCGCCGACGGGCGGGTCGTGGGCGTGGTCGATAGCCACGGTGAGGCCTGGCGCTCGGGCGCGGTCGTCCTCACCACCGGCACGTTCCTCAAGGGCGTGATCCATCGGGGCGACGAGCGCCAGGAAGCGGGCCGGATCGGCGACGCACCTGCCATCGGCCTAGCGGATCGGCTTTACGGCCTGGGCCTTGCCATGGGCCGGCTCAAGACGGGCACGCCGCCACGCCTCGATGGGCGCACCATCGCGTGGGCCGGGCTGGAGATGCAGGCGGGAGACAAGCCGCCGACGCCGTTCTCGTTTCTCACCGGGGGGATCGAGCGGCAACAGGTGGAGTGCGGGATCACGGCGACGACGGCGGCAACACACCGGATAATCGCCGAACGCCTGGCGGAATCCGCTGTATATGGCGGACGCCTCTCCGGGCGCGGTCCTCGCTACTGCCCGTCGATCGAAGACAAGGTGGTCCGGTTCGGCGATCGCGATGGGCATCAGATATTTCTGGAGCCCGAAGGCCTGGACGATCCCACGGTCTATCCCAACGGAATCTCGACGTCGGTCAGCGCGGCGACGCAGGATGCCTTCCTGCGCACGATACCGGGGCTGGAGAATGCGCGCGTGATCCGGCACGGCTACGCCATAGAGTATGACTACGTCGATCCGCGCGAACTCAAGCCGACGCTGGAAACGAAACGGCTGCCCGGTCTCTATCTCGCCGGCCAGATCAACGGCACCACCGGCTATGAGGAGGCGGCCGCGCAGGGCCTGATGGCCGGGCTGAACGCGGCGCGGGCGTCCGCCGGCATGGACGGCGCCGTCCTCGGCCGCGACGAGGCCTACATCGGTGTGATGATCGACGATCTGGTCACCGCCGGCGTCACCGAGCCCTATCGCATGTTCACCAGCCGGGCGGAATTCCGACTGCGCCTTAGGGCGGACAACGCCGACCATAGGCTCACCGCGCGCGGCCAGGCGCTGGGCTGCGTGGGGACGGCGCGGGCGCAGGCCTTCGCGGTCAAGGCGTCGGCCGTCGCCACGGCGCGGACCGAGGCGGAAAGCTTGACGCTCACGCCGGCCGAAGCGCGCAAGGCCGGACTGCACGTCACCGCCGACGGCCAGAGGCGAAATCTGCTGCAGCTACTATCGCTTAGGGACGTCAATCTGGAGGTGCTCGCCGACCTGTGGCCGCGGATCCGAGTGTGGCCCGCCGCGGCGCGTGAGCAGATCGAGATCGAAGGCGCTTATCTGGGCTACCTCGAACGGCAGGAGGCGGACATCGCCTTGTTCCGCCGCGACGAGAACCTCGCCCTGCCGGCGGACATCGACTACAGCGCCTTGGGCGGCCTTTCCAACGAGGCGCGTGAGAAGCTCGCGGCGGTCAGGCCCGCGACGCTTGGTCAGGCTTCGCGCATCGAGGGCGTGACGCCGGGCGCGCTCACCGCCCTGCTGGCCCATGTCCGACGCCGCCGCGCGGCCTGAGGGGCCGCCGGAGGGCGCGCTCGCGGTGAGCGAAAGTCGCCTGGCCGAGGTCGAGCGCTTCCGGCGCATGCTCGTGGCGGCCAACCGGACGACGAATCTGGTCGGCGCGAGCACCCTGGCCGACTTCTGGCGCCGCCATTTCCTCGACAGCGCCCAGCTACTTACCCTCGCTCCATCGGCGCGGACGTGGGCCGACCTCGGCTCCGGCGCGGGCTTTCCGGGGATCGTGCTGGCCATCCTGCTCAAGGATGAACCCGGCGCCCACATCCACCTCGTGGAGAGCATGGCCAAACGCGGCCGGTTCCTGGAGACGGTGGTGAGCGAACTCGCCCTTCCAGCGAGCGTGCACAACGCCAGGGCGGAAAACCTGCCGCTCGACGTGGACGTCGTCACCGCCCGCGCCTGCGCGCCCCTCACCCGCCTGTTGGGCTTCGCCAGGCCGTCGCTCCTGCGAGGCAAAAAAGGCCTGTTCCTGAAGGGCGCGGAGGTTGACAGCGAGCTTGCCGAGGCGCGCAAATCATGGCGATTCGACGTAGTGGTCCACCCGAGCCTGAGCGATCCGCGCGGGCGCATCCTCGAGATCACGGAGCTCGCGCGTGCCACGTAACCTATTGAAAATATTAGCTATTTCTAACCAGAAGGGCGGCGTAGGCAAGACCACGACGGCGATCAATCTGGGCACTGCCCTGGCGGCCGTGGGCGAGAAGGTGCTGCTGATCGACGCCGACCCGCAAGGCAACGCCTCGACCGGCCTCGGCGTGCCGGCGTCGGCGCGCAAGCTCACCGCCTATGACGTGATCATGGACGAGACGCCGCTGGCCTCGGCCATCGTCGAGACCGCGGTGCCGGGCCTGGATCTGCTGCCCTCGGAGCCGGATCTGTCCGGCGTCGAACTGGAGTTGGGGGCCAAGCCCCGCCGCGCCTACCGCCTGCGCGACGCCCTGAACCCGGTGCGGGCCGAGGGACGCTACACCTACGCCCTGATCGACTGTCCGCCGTCGCTCAATCTGCTGACCCTCAACGCCATGGCCGCGGCCGACGCGGTGCTGGTGCCGCTGCAGTGCGAGTTCTTCGCCCTCGAGGGCCTGTCGCAGCTCATGCACACGATCGACCTGGTCAAAAGCGCGCACAACACGGGGCTGACGATCCACGGCGTGGTGCTGACCATGTACGACCGGCGCAACACCCTTTCCAAGCAGGTCGCCCGGGACGTGCGCGAGTATCTCGGGGAGAAGGTCTACGCGACGATGATCCCGCGCAATGTGCGGGTGTCGGAGGCGCCGGGATTCGGCAAGCCCGTGTTGCTCTATGATCTCGAGTGCGCCGGAAGCCAGGCCTACCTGGACTTGGCGCGGGAGCTGCTGACGCGCGAGCGCGGCGAAAAGGTGAGGAAAATCAATGGCTGAAAGCCGGCGGGGACTGGGACGGGGGCTTTCGGCCCTGCTTGAGGAGGCGCAGGCCGCGACCACCCAGGACGCCAGGCGCGCGGCCGGCGTGCAAGAGCTGCCGATCGAGCTCATTCGGCGCAATCCGGATCAGCCGAGACGTCATTTCAACGCCGAAGAGTTGCAGGAACTGGCCGATTCCATCCGCGAGCGCGGCGTCATCCAGCCGATCCTGGTCCGGCCGGTGGCCGAGGCGCCTGGCGAATATCAGATCGTCACCGGCGAGCGCCGCTGGCGCGCCGCCCAGCTCGCCAGCCTGCACGCCATACCGGCTCTGGTGCGCGAGCTGGAAGACCTCGAAGTGATCGAGCTGGCGCTGATCGAGAACATCCAGCGCGCCGATCTCAACGCCCTGGAAGAGGCGCGCGGCTACGCGGTAATGATCAAACGCTTCAACCGCAGCCATGAGACGATCGCCGGCATCGTCGGCAAGAGCCGCAGCCATGTGGCCAACACGCTGCGCCTGATGCGCCTGCCTGAGCGGGTGCAGGACCACCTCGAGGCCGGCCGGCTGAGCGCGGGACATGCCCGCGCCCTGCTCGATCTGGCGGACGCCGAAATCCTGGCCGAGCGGATCATTCGCGGCGGCCTCAATGTGCGCCAGGCCGAGGCCCTGGCCCGCCGCGCGCGCGCCACGCCCGATGCGCCCGCCAGGACGGGCAAGGTCAAGCGCAAGAGCGCGGACACCGCGGCGTTGGAAAACGATCTTGGCGAGGTGCTCGGCCTGAAGGTCGACATCCACGACTCCGGCGGCGCCGGGGAGATGCGCATCGCCTATCAGAGCCTCGAGCAGCTCGACGATCTGTGCGCGCGATTGATGCGTCCTGCGCCGAAGGGGCGAGGGTAGCTAATATCGTCAAGGGGCTAAAATGCAGCTCAACCTCAGTCAGGCGCTCGGCGCCTTCATGGGCGTGCTCGTCCTGGGCGGAGCGGTGCTGACCATGGGCGCGGTTTCGCCGGCCAAGGCGCCTGTCGCGATCGACGTCCAGCGCATCAATGTGCGCGAACCGGACGGGACCTTGCGCATGGTGATCTCCAACGCCGCGGACGCGCCGGGCATCATCGTGCGGGGCCGTGAGCGCCCCCATCCCGATCGGCGCTCGGCCGGCATCATTTTCTACAACGATGAGGGAACCGAGAACGGCGGTCTGATCTTCGACGGCGGGCGGGACGCCTCCGGCGCGCGCCACAGTCATGGCCACCTCAGCTTCGACCGCTATGAGCAGGATCAGGTGGTGCAGCTCGAGGCGTCCGAGGATGGCCCGGACCGGTCGGCCGGGCTGGCGTTCAACGACCGTCCGGACCAGACGATCGACTGGGCGGCCGGCGAGCGCGCCGGCGCCCTGACCGGCGCGGCGCGTGCGGCGGAAATCGCCAAGGCTCACATCGGGGTCGCGCAGCGCGCCTTCATCGGCCGGACCGCGAGTGGTGTCTTGGAGGTGGTTCTGCGCGACGCGGCGGGGAGGAAGCGGCTGGTGCTCGGCGTCGCGCCGAGCGGCACGGCGAGGATATCCTTCCTGGACGCCAACGGTCGCGTGACGAGGACCATCGCCGCCGGAAGCTGACCCCGACCTAATGTCCTTCCGGCCACCTGCGGCTGGCTTCGAAGGGCGCGCCGGTTTCGAGCAGGCTCTTGAGGCTGGCGAGGATCATGGGCCAGCCCTGGGAGACACCGGCGATCAGCTTCGAGCCCTCGATGTCGATCTCATGGGTGACGGTGAGCCGCACCACCTCGCCCTGTGTCACCAGCTCGACGGTGCAGCGCGAGTGGCCTTCCTCCTTCAGGTCGGGCACGAACTGGTTCTGCCAGCTGAGCGACAGGCGGCGCGGTGGATCGAACTCCAACACCTTGCCAGAGTCGCCGACCCGTCCGTCGGGGATCATCAGCTTCCAATCCGCGCCGACCTTCCAGTCGCTCTCCTGATAGGTCTCGTTCCAGTATTGCCTGGTGAACTCCGGCTCGATCAGCGCGCGCCACACCTTCTCCTGGCGCGCGCGGATGTAGGTGACGTAGAAGAAACGGTCATGGGTCATGGGGATCCTTCTCCAAGGCTTGCTTGAGGTTGGCGAGGGCGCGCAGCGGCGCCTGCTGGAACTTGCCGATCCAGCGGTCGGCGATCTCCTGGATAGGGACCGGGTTAAGATGGTGCAGCCGCTCGCGGCCGCGCCGTTCGCTGACCACGAGGTTGGCGGCCTCGAGAATATCGAGATGTTTGGTCACCGCCTGGCGCGTCATTGCGTGGCCCTGGCACAGCTCGCCGAGCGTCTGGCCGCCGCGTTCCCGCAGGCGATCGAGCAGAACGCGCCTGGCCGGATCGGCGAGCGCCCTGAAGATGGGGTCGGCGTCGATCGGCGGCTATATGCAACCGCTCAGTTGCGTATTCAAACGATTTCTTCGCGGCGGCATATGCTATGCAGCCGCCGGAGGGGCCGACGGAGGCGCGAGGTGAAGTTCGGATTTGGCGCGGCGCTGATCGCCGCGGCCCTGCTGTCGATAGCCAGCCAAGCCCTTGCCGGCCCGCTCGAGGAGGGAAAGGCGGCAATCGCCAAGAAGGATTACGCCGCCGCTCTGCGTCTGCTCGGGCCCCTGGCCTCGGGCGGAAACGCGGCCGCCGAATATGAGCTGGCCACGCTCTATCTGGACGGCCAGGGCGTGGCGCGGAACGATGCGACCGGCACGGCCTGGCTGCGGCAGTCGGCCGACAAGGGCGACGCCAACGCGCAATTGCTGCTGGCGCTGTGCTATGCGCGCGGCCAGGGCGTGCCGCAGGACGACAAGCAGGGACTCGCCTGGCTCGACAAGGCGGCGGCGCAAGTCGGCGGCGATGCCCGTACGCAGCTGCGCGGCGTCTACTATTACAATCGCGGGGCCTACGATCACGGCGTCGCCCTGACGCAGGACCAGATCGCGGCCAGGGCCTTGCCTGGCCTGCTCAAGCTGGCCCAAGGCGGCGACGCCATGGCTCAGCTGACGCTGGCGTCCATCTACGATGAGGGACGCGGCACGGCAAAGGACGAGGCGCGGGCCGCCGTCTGGTACCGGCGGGCGGCGGATCAGGGGGTGCGTGACGCCCAGGTGGCCCTGGCGGGGATGTATCGCGACGGCCGAGGATTGCCCAAGGATCCGGCGGCCGCGAGCTACTGGCTGAACGCGGCCAAGGCCCAGGACGCCGCCAAGTCGCCGGCGACGCCGGTCAATCCGGGCGCGCAACCTCCGGGGGGTTGAGACGCTCCAGAGCGGCGCGCGCGGCTTCGATGCCTTGCGTCATCATCGCTTCGACACTCCCGGCGGCGCTCGCTGGCAGCAGATCGGCGATCCACACAAGTCGGCTGCCAGCGCCTTCGGCGAACACCTGAAAGGAGGCGTTGTGGTGGCTGAGCCGCTCGCCGCGCACGGAATAGACCAGCCGCCGACCGGCCTCGTCCACATCGACGATGACCTCGCGCGCGATGAGGCCGTTGCCAAAGGTGACGACGCGCGCCCCCTCCTCCATGACCACATCGACGACGAAGCCCGGCGCGAAGCGCGTGTGCACCGCGCCGATGTCGCGCACCACGTCCCACACCGCCGCCGGGTCGGTCGCCAGACGGATTTCCTTGCGAATCGAAGCCATGGGCTCTGTCTCCCTATCCGAGGCGAGACTGCCACGACCCCAGGCCCGGCGCTGGCGACTTTCGGACGTGATCGGCCGCTCTAAAGGCCCAGGCGGCGCGCGCGGCCGGCGAGGCTGAGGGCCAGGCGCTCGGCGATCAGCTCGTCCGGCGATCCGGTCTGCTTGCAGGCGATGTCGGCCGCCAGGACGTCGGGCTGAGCCTCGTCGAGGTCGGCCAGCGTCCAGGCGCGGGCCTGGCGGGTCATTTCCCGCTCGGCCTTCCAGAACACCTGTGCGCCCTTGACCGCCTCGGTGAGCGAGCCGCCGGCGTGGCGGGCGACGGCGATGCGCCTGAGGCGCGCCAGATGGCCGCTCATGGCGCGGACGGCCGCCGCCCCGCCCAGCCC
>JBOHLC010000092.1:0-7944 GCA_050729395.1 Caulobacteraceae bacterium | reverse complement strand
GGCTTGAGCATGTCGGCGTGGCGGCTCTTCTGGGCCTTCATCCGATAGGCAGGGTTGGCCTGGGCGAGATCGAGCTCCTCGCGGGTGAGCTGACCGTTGGAAATCGGATCGGCGCCGCGGATGTCGCGCGCCACTTCGCCGTCGGCGATGCCTTTCACCTCGAGCGGGTGAAGGCCGCAGAAATCGGCGATCTGTTCGAAGGTCATGGAGGAGTTGTCGACCAGCCACACGGCGGTCGCCTTGGGCATCAGAATATCGGTCATCTGGCAGTCCCTAGAAACGGCGGCGCCCGGCCTTGCGGCCGGGCGGGTGTGACTTTCCATATAGGCCGTACGTTCCACGAAGGGAACGAAATTACGCGCCTTAGGGCATCGACAGCCTGAGTTCGCCTTCGAGCACGGTCACCGCCGAGCCGCGGAGCAGCACCCGGGCGCCGGCCAGTTCGCACTCCAGATCGCCGCCGCGCCCCGGATAGGCCTGGTGGAACCTGAGCTTCGCGCGCCCAAGCTTGCCCGCGAACAGCGGCGAGAGAATGCAGTGCAGCGATCCGGTGGTGGGATCCTCGTCGACGCCTGAGCCGGGGGCGAAGAACCGGCTGACGACATCGTGGGCCGCGCCGCTCGCCGCCTTGGCCGCGACGCCGATATTGCCCCGTCCGCCGGTGGCGCCGGCCGAGATCGGGGCCAGCGCGGCAATGTCGGGATTCAATCCGCGCACCGCCGCCTCGTCATTGAAAACGGCGATCAGATACTGCCCCGCCCACACCTCGGCCGGGGCCGCGCGCAGGGCCTTGGCCAGCTCCGGCGGCGTGTCGACCCGCTTTGGCGGATCGGCCGGGAAATCCATCTCATAGCCGGTCTCGAATCGCTTCACGGCGAGGACGCCTGAGCGGGTGGCGAAATTCACGCTTTCCAGACCGATGCCGATCTCGTTCAGCAGCACATGGGCGCAGGCCAAGGTCGCGTGCCCACACAGCGGGACCTCGATCGCCGGGGTAAACCAGCGCAGGCCGAAACGTTGCGGATCGGCCGTCGCCAGCAGAAAGGCCGTCTCGGCCTGGTTGTTCTCCGCCGCCAGCAACTGCATCCATCCATCGGCCGGCCAGGCGTCGAGGGGCGCGACCACGCAGGCGGGATTGCCGCGGAAAGGCTGGTCGGCGAAGGCGTCGATCATCCACTGGCGCATCGAAAGAATCTCCAGGGCGAGGCCCGGATATAGGGGGCGAGGTCCCGGCGCCCTAGGTCTGGATGCTGACTTCCGGCCAGCGGCGGCGGGCGGTCTCGGCCGTGCGCCCAAAGGCGGCCGAGGGTCGGATGGGATTGGGCCGGAGCCGCAGCGCGAACAGGTCGTCCAGGCCGAAGGGCGCGAAGACGGTCAGCCGACCGTCTGTCTCCAGGCGCGCGCCGACGGCGAAGGCGGGCGCGGTGAAGCGCGCCAACGCCTCGGCGCTTTTGGCCAGCGGTCCGTAGGCCTCGCCGAAGTGGTCCTCGAACCACAGGTGCACCCGGGCCTGATTGCGCGCCTCGACCATATCCCTGAGCGGTGGCTCGAACGCCGCGGCGACGCGGCGGATGACCGCGTCCTCGGCCTCGTAGCTGAGGTCGGAGGCGTCGAAATAGGCGAGGTCGTAGTCCTTGAGGCCATGTTCCAGCGGACGGCCGGTGAGCCGGTTCCACACCGGCTGGTAGATGGCCCCGGAGAAGATCATCCAGTCGGGCAGGGCCAGGCCGCGCGCGCCGCGCATGATGCGCATCAGGCCCGGAGTCTCCTCGAGAATGGTGACCAGCCGCGCCTCGAGATCGCTCATCGGTTCCTCAGCGGCCAGGCGTGGTCCAGCGGTCCGGCGCCGGCGCCGAGGCCCGGCGCGCGGCGAATGGCCTCGGCGGTGTAGGCCCAGGCCCGGGCCACGGCGTCCGTCAGCGTCAGGCCCTTGGCGATGCCGGTCGCGCAGGCCGAGGCCAGGGTGCATCCGGTGCCGTGCGTGTGCCGCGTGGCGATGCGCGGCCCCTCGAAGGTGGTCTCTCCGGTTGAGCTCATCAGCACGTCGATCACCGTCTGGCCGGGCACATGGCCGCCCTTCATCAGCACGGCGCCGCAGCCGGCGGCGAGGAGGGCTTCGCCGGCCCGGCGCAGATCGTCGGTGGTGCCGATGACCAAGCCGGTGAGGATCGAGGCTTCCGGCGCGTTGGGCGTGAGCAGCGCGGCCCTCGGCAGAAGATGCTTGCGCATGATTTCGATCGTTCGGGCGTCGGCCAACGCCACGCCATCCTTGGCCGCCATCACCGGATCGAGCACGAGCGGAATCCGCGGCCGCTCGTCGAGGAGGCGCGCGACGGCCAGCGCCGCCTCGCCAAGCATGCCGATCTTGACGGCGTCGGCGCCGATGTCATCGAGCACGGCGCGGGCCTGTGCCTCGACGACCTCCGACGGGATCGGATGGACGGCGAAGACGCCCAGGGTGTTCTGGACGGTGATGGCGGTGATCGCGCTGGCCGCGTAACCATCCAGCGCGGTCACGGTCTTGATGTCTGCCTGGAGGCCGGCGCCGCCTCCGCTGTCCGATCCGGCGATGATCAGGACGCGGCCCGCTCGCTCAGCCATGAATCGCCCAGTCGACCTTGAGGGCCTGGACCGTCTCGCGCACGTCGTGAACGCGGATCATTTGCGCGCCGGCCCGAGCGGCGGCCAGGGCGATGGCCAGCGAGCCGCCCAGCCGGTCCGTCGGATCGGTCGCGCTGGGATCGAGCGCGCGGATCATGCCCTTGCGGCTCGCGCCGACGCACAGCCTGTAGCCCAGGCCGGCGAACGTATGGAGCGATCTCAGAATGGCCAGGTTGTGCGCCAGGGTCTTGCCGAAGCCGAAGCCGGGATCGACCCAGATGTTGTCGCGATCGACACCGGCGGCCTCGGCGGCACGCGCCCGCTCGACCAGGAATTCGCTGACCTCGGCCACCACGTCGCCATAGCGCGGCGCCTCCTGCATGGTCGCCGGCTCACCCTGCATGTGCATGATCACGACCTGGCAGCCGAGGTCCGCCGCCGTCTCGAGGGCAGCCGGCGCGCGCAGTCCCGAGACGTCGTTCCACATGCTGGCGCCGGCGGCCATCGCAACCCGGGCGACAGCCGGCTTCATTGTGTCGACGGAGATCGGCGTCGCGCAGTGGGCGGCGACGGCCTCGATGGCCGGGATCACGCGCGCCAGCTCCTCAGCTTCGGGGATGGGCGCCGCGCCTGGTCGGGTCGACTCGCCGCCCACGTCGAGCCAATCCGCGCCATCCTGGCGCAGCCGCGCCGCGCGCTCGGCCGCCGCCGCGGGCGAGACGATCCGGCCGCCGTCGGAAAAGCTGTCCGGCGCGAGGTTGATGATCCCCATGACAAGGGGCGGCGCGGACGGTGGGGGTTGAATTGCCTCGTTCAGCCCGGGGCCAACCCAGGATCGGGACGCGGAGCGAGCGGCACCGAGACGCGCGGACGCTCCGGCTTGTGCGCCTGCGGCTCGTCGCGATTGGGCTTCACGCCCTTGAGCACATTGACGATCTCATCACCCGCCAGCGTCTCGTACTCCAGCAGGGCCTTGGCCAAGGTGTGCAGATCGTCGAGCCGCTCGGTCAGAATGCGGCGCGCCTCGTCGTGGGCGCCCTGGACCAGGCGGCGGACCTCGAAATCGATCTTGCGGGCGGTGTCCTCGGAGATGTTCTGGGTGCGCGCAACCGAGTGGCCAAGGAACACCTCCTCCTGGTTGTCGCCATAGGAGACGGTGCCCAGCTCTTCGGAGAAACCCCAGCGGGTTACCATGTTGCGCGCCAGGGACGTCGCGGCGGAGATGTCGCTCGACGCGCCGGAGGTGATCTTGTCCTTGCCGAAGATAAGTTCCTCGGCCGCGCGCCCACCCATCATGATCGCCAGGCGCGATGTCATCTGTTCATAGGTCATCGAGTAGCGGTCGCCCTCGGGCAGCTGCATCACCATGCCCAGCGCCAGGCCGCGTGGGATGATCGTCGCCTTGTGCAGCGGATCGGCGGCCGGAACGGAGAGCGTCATCAGGGCGTGGCCCCCCTCATGATAGGCGGTGAGGCGCTTTTCCTCGTCGCTCATGACCATGGACTTGCGCTCGGCGCCCATCATCACCTTGTCCTTGGCCTCCTCGAAGTCGCGCTGGAGGACCATGCGGCGGTTGCGCCGCGCGGCCATCAGCGCCGCCTCATTGACGAGGTTGGCGAGGTCGGCGCCGGAAAAGCCCGGCGTGCCCCTGGCGATCACCTTCACGTTGACGTCGGGGGCGAGCGGAATGTTGCGCATGTGCACGCGCAGGATCTGCTCGCGGCCGCCCACGTCCGGATTGGGCACCACGACCTGGCGGTCGAAGCGCCCGGGACGCAGCAGCGCCGGGTCGAGCACGTCCGGCCGGTTGGTCGAGGCGATGACGATGATGCTCTCGTTGGGATCGAAGCCGTCCATCTCGACGAGCAGCTGGTTGAGGGTCTGCTCACGCTCGTCATTGCCGCCGCCGAGGCCCGCGCCGCGGTGACGGCCGACGGCGTCGATCTCGTCGATGAAGATGATGCACGGGGCGTTCTTCTTGGCCTGCTCGAACATGTCGCGCACCCGGCTCGCGCCGACGCCGACGAACATCTCCACGAAGTCCGAGCCGGAAATGTAGAAGAACGGCACGCCCGCCTCGCCGGCGACGGCGCGGCCGAGCAGCGTCTTGCCGGTGCCCGGCGGGCCGATCATCAGCGCGCCCTTGGGGATCTTGCCGCCCAGGCGCTGGAACTTGGCGGGATCCTTGAGGAAATCGACGATCTCGGTGAGATCGTCCTTGGCCTCATCCACCCCGGCGACATCCTCGAAGGTGACGCGGTTCTTGTTCTCCGTCAGCAGCCGCGCCTTGGACTTGCCAAAGCCCATGGCGCCCCGGGCGCCCCCCTGCATCTGACGCATGAAGAAGATCCACACCGCGACGATGAGCAGGATCGGCAGCAGGTTTATCAGCAGGGTCGGCAACAGACCGGCCCCCGGCTGCTCGAACTCGAATTTCGCGTTTTTCGCTTCCAGGCGATGCTCGAGATCGGACGTGTCGGCGGGCCCCGTCGCCGTGAAGACCTTCCCGCCGCGATCGGTCAACTCGATGTTCTGGCCGCGGATTACCGCGCTCTTGACGTCGCCGCTGTCCACCTTCTGCAGCAGCCCGGAGTAGGCGATGGGCTGGCTGCCGCCGTTGTGCGCGCCATTGGTCATGACGCTGTAGACCGCGATCAGGACGACGACGATGACGCCCCAGATGGCGAGATTACGCAGGTTCATTTCGGGCGGCTTCCTACCGGTACGGAGCTAATTTAGGGCGCCAGGAGAGTTTTCGCCACGCGCCTGATTGTCACTGCCAAGCTTCACGGCTTTCTTACCCTATCGGCAGCCCTTCGACACGCCCTCGCGGCGCGGGTCGGCCCCACCTTCGAGATAGCCGTCGCCGCGCCGAGGAATGATGGACATTCGGCCGGACCTCGTGCCACCTCGCTCGCGCCATGACCGCGCCTGGAGCCCGCAACCTGATCACCGACGTGCCGGGCCTGACGGTCGGCCAGGCGCAGGACGCGCGGGCGCGCTCGGGCGTCACCGTGATCCTGCCGGACGATCGCGCCATCGCCGCCGTGGATGCGCGCGGCGGCGGGCCCGGGACGCGCGAGACCGACGCCCTGGCGCCTGACACCCTGGTCGAGGCCGTGGACGCGGTGGTGCTCGCCGGCGGCTCGGTCTACGGTCTGGCCGCGGCCGACGCCGTCGCCGCGTGGCTCGGCGCCCGGGGACGTGGGTTCGCCCTCGCGCCTGGCGCGCCGCCCGCGCCGGTCGTACCCGCGGCGATCCTCTACGACCTCGCCAACGGCGGCGACAAACGCTGGGGTCAGGACCCGCCCTATCGCGCGCTCGGCCTGGATGCGGTGAAATCCGCCGGCTTCGAATTCGCCCTCGGGACAGCCGGCGCCGGCGCCGGGGCCATGGCCGGCCAGCTGAAAGGGGGCATCGGCTCGGCCTCGATCGTCGCCGAGGGCTTCACGGTCGGCGCCCTGGCCGCGGTCAACAGCTTCGGCTCAGTCATTGTTCCAGGTGGCCGCGCGTTCTGGGCCGCGCCTTTCGAGATCGACGGCGAATTCGGCGGCGTGCCGCCAAGTCCGCAACGGGTCGCGCCGGGGGACTGGGGGCTGGCCAAGCGCGCCGCCTCGATCAGGACCAGCACCACTCTGGCGGTCGTCGCCACCGACGCCATCCTGACGCCGGCGGAGGCCCGGCGCATGGCGGTCATGGCCCAGGATGGGCTGGCGCGCGCCATCCGGCCCGTGCACGCCCCGTTCGACGGCGATGTGGTTTTCGCCCTGGCGACCGGTCACCAGGCGCTGGCCGAGCCGAGAGCTCTCAGCCTTACGGTCCTGGGCGCGCTGGCCGCCGATTGCCTCGCCAGGGCGGTCGCCCGCGGTGTCTACGAGGCCACGGCGTGGCCCCGAACCGACACGCGCGCCTGGCGCGATATTGGCGCTTAGCGGCCGCCGTCAGCCGAACAGCAGGCGCGCCGCGCCGAGTAGCCCGGGCTCCGGATGGGTGATGAGCGCGATCGGCACGGCCGCCAGCACCGGCTGGGCGCGGCCCTTGGCCTCGAACCTGGCGCGCACCAGGGAGGTGTCAAGAAATTCGATCAGCCGGGGAACGATGCCGCCGCCAATGGCCACGGCCTGCGCCCCCTGCACCAGGGCCACGTCGCCCATGGCTCCGCCGAGAATGAGGCAGAAACGCTGCACCGTGTCGCGGGCGATGTGGTCGCGACCGCTGATGGCGCCTTCCAGGATATCCGGCGCTGGCGGCGGATCGGCCGGCGTTCCGCGCACCTCAGCCAGCGCCCGATAGAGGTGCTCCAGGCCCGGGCCTGACAGGATGCGCTCGTTGGAGACCCGCGGGAACCGGGTCAGCATGACTTCGAGGATCCTGAGTTCCAGCGCGTCGATCGGCGCGAAGCTGGCATGACCGCCCTCGGTGGGAACGACCAGGGTTTCGCTTGCCCCGCGCAGGACCGCGCCGACGCCAAAGCCGGTGCCAGGGCCGACGAGGGAGACCTTCGCCGGCAGGCGCTCGGGCCAGGCCGGTCCGGTGAGCGGACGCCAATGCCGCGCGGCGAGCCCGCCGATGGCGTGGCCGATGGCGACGAAGTCGTTGACCACCTCGAACCTCGTCCAGCCGAACTCCGCCTTCATGGCCGAGACGCTGAACGACCAGTCGCGGTTGGTCAGGCGCACCTGGTCGCCAGAGATCGGCGAGGCGACTCCGAAGGCGGCCATGGTCGGCGCCGGCGCGGCCCCCAGCTGATCGAGATAGGCACGCACGCACGGTCCGACGCCGCCGTGCTCGGCGTTCAGCATGTCCTGGCGAAAGGCTGTTTCGATGGCCCCGCCGGCGTCGAGTCCGGCCAGGGCGAACCGCGAGTTGGTGCCGCCGATGTCGGCGACCAGGCCGACGGGACTATCCGAGACGAACAGGGGACGTGCTCCGCGCTGAGCCTGGCCGCTGTTATCACGGAGCTTGGGCCGCGCGGTCAAATCCGCTAAGCGCCAGCCATGGCCAAGCATGCCGTTTACCCGGTCATCCTTTGCGGCGGAGTGGGCTCGCGCCTGTGGCCGGAATCGACGCCGGCGCGACCCAAGGCCTTCCTGGCGCTGACCGGCTCGAACACTCTGCTGCAGGAGACCGCCTTGCGGGTGGCGCGGATCGAGTCCGCCGCGCCGCCGATCGTGGTCGCCTCGGCCGCGCACGCCAGCGAAGTGCGCGGCGAGTTCTCCGACATCCGGACTTCTTGCGAGGTGATCACCGAGCCTGGCGGACGCGGCTCGGCGCCGGCGATCGCGGTCGCCTGACTGGAGATCGCCGTCCCGCCTTCCTTCGGCGCGCGCGCGGCGGGCGGCG
>JBOHLC010000091.1:0-1157 GCA_050729395.1 Caulobacteraceae bacterium | reverse complement strand
GGCCAGCACCTCGTCCATCGACCGCGCACGCTGGGCCGGGTCGGCGGCCAGCATCCTGGCCAGGATCGGACGAAGCGAGGCTGGCGCGGGCGCCAGGTCCGGTCCCGCGCGGCGCTTGTCGACGGCGTCGACCAGGGTCGCGCCCATGTCGAGGTTGCGCCCGGCGGCGAGGGTCAGGACCACCAGGCCGAGACTGTAGACGTCGGTCCACGGCCCGATATCGCGGCCGAAATCGCCGAACTGCTCGGGGGCGACGTAGCCCAGCTTGCCGGCGAAGCCGTCGCCGACGATCGTCGCCTTGGACGGGTCGAGATCCTTGGCGATGCCGAAGTCGATGATCTTGGCCCGGTCCAGCTTGCCTTGCGGCAGGAGCACATTGTCGGGCGACATGTCGCGGTGCACGGCCCCCAGGTCGTGCGCCGCCTTCAGACCTTCGGCCATCCGGCGAGTGAAGGCGGCCAGTTCGTCGGCGTCGGGCGTCAGACGTCCGATCAGATCGGAAAGGGATTCGCCGTCGAGAAACTCGGTGACAATGTAGAACACCCCTAGCGTCGGTTCCTGGGCCAGGACGCGGTACTGCACCACGGCCGGGTGCGACAGGCGGGTGAGGGTGCGCGCCTCCTTGCGGAACATGGCCTGGACGTTGGGGTCGGCGGCGAGCGCGGGCAGCATGACCTTGATGGCCACGCGGTCGTGGTCGTCGTTGACATTGACCCCTTCGTACACCTCGCCCATGCCGCCGCGCGCGATCAGGCGCTTGACCTCATAGATGCCGTTGAGAACCGCGCCGATCTCGACCTGGCCGGAGCGCGCCGCCGCCGGCGGCGGAGTTGACGGCGGTTCGGGCAACGCCGTCGGCGGCCGCGTGCGCTCCCTCGGTGGGGGCTGCGACGGCATGAACACCGTTCGCGGATCGCTCGGAGGGTCTTCGTCGGGCGCCACGATTGTCAGCCGCTCGGCGGGGCCAGCGTCTGCTGGGTAACCTGATCGCAGGCCACCGCGATCAGCGTGACATTGTCGGGCGCGCCGCGGTCGAGCGCGGCCTGGAGCAGCCGGTCACAGGCAGGCGCTGGCCTGAGGTCGGCGAGCGCCTCGCCGATCTCTGCATCGGAGACGACGCCATGCAGGCCGTCGCAGCACAGCAGGAACACATCGCC
>JBOHLC010000090.1:0-3537 GCA_050729395.1 Caulobacteraceae bacterium | reverse complement strand
GTCGTGGATCGATGACCGCGAGAGCGTGATCTTCATCGGCGATTCCGGCACCGGCAAGACGATGCTGGCCACAGGCTTGGCGGTCTGCGCCTGGGCGCCTTCGACGTGCTGGTCGGCATCAACCTGCTGCGCGAGGGCCTCGACATCCCCGAATGCGGCCTGGTGGCCATTCTCGACGCCGACAAGGAGGGCTTCCTGCGCTCGGAGACCTCGCTCATCCAGACCATCGGGCGGGCCGCGCGCAACGTCGACGGCAAGGTGATCCTCTATGCCGACACCATTACCGGCTCGATGGAGCGGGCCATGGCCGAGACCAGCCGCCGGCGCGACAAGCAGGCCGTCTGGAACGCCGACCACGGCATCACGCCGGAGAGCATCAAGAGCCAGATCAAGGATCTGCTGGCCAGCCCTTACGAGCGCGGCGACCGGGTCACGGTGGACGCCGGCGTGGCCGAGGATTCCAGGCCGTTCCTCGGCAGCAACTTCCAGGCCACCCTGCGCGACCTCGAGGGCCGCATGCGCGCCGCGGCGGCCAATCTGGAGTTCGAGGAAGCCGCGCGCCTGCGCGACGAGATCAAGCGGCTGAAGCTGCTCGACCTCGAATTCGCCAAGGACGCGCTCAGCGACTGAGGCGCGCCACAGGAACCCTCGTCGTCGGTCGCGCCTTCTAGAGCCTTAAGGTCAAGCGTGGCCGGAGGGCGCATGACTCTGCCGCAGACGCTTACCTTCTGCATCCTGGGAGGCGCGATCGTCTTCTTCGCCTGGGGCCGGTTCCGCTACGATGTCGTGGCCCTGTTCGCGCTCGGCCTCGGCGTGGCGGCGGGAGTTGTCCCAGCCAAGCGAGCATTCGGGGGCTTCACCAGCGATGTCGTGGTGATCATCGCCAGCGCCTTGGTGATCAGCGCGGCTGTCGGCCGCTCGGGGGTCGTCGGACAGCTCCTCCAACCCTTGCTGTCGCGGCTGAAGACGACGCGCGCTCAGGTTCCGGCGATGGCCGGAGCGACCGCCCTTCTATCAATGACCACCAAGAACGTGGGCGCCCTGGCCATCCTGATGCCCGTCGCGATCCGCCTCTCGCGTTCCACGGGCACGTCCAGCTCCGCCCTGCTGATGCCGATGGCGTTCATGTCCTTGCTCGGCGGCCTGGCGACGCTGGTCGGGACCTCGACCAACGTCATCGTCAGCCAGGTGCGCGAGAACACACTGGGCAAGCCGTTCCAGATGTTCGATTTCGCCCCCGTTGGGCTGGGGTTGACGGCGTTGGGCCTGATCGTGGTCAGCTTCGCCTGGCGGCTGCTTCCCCGCCGGGAAGGCGGCGGCGACATGGCCCAGTCCCTGGCCGTTTCCTATGTCACCGAAGCCAAGCTTCCCTCGGAATGGCCCGAGGCTCTGGCCACCCTCGGCGATCTGAAGCTCGCCGAGGATGGGGTGAGGGCGACGGCCCTCGTGCGCGGCGACGACCGCCATCAGAACCCCCGGACGAGCCGAGGCTTGAAACCTGGAGACACGCTGGTTCTCGAGGGCGCCCAGGAGAGCTTGAACGCCGTTTTCAGCCGCACGCCCCTGCGCCACGCCCGCGCCGACAAGGAAGTCGACAAGGATGAGGCGCGCGAGGAGATGCGCTCGATCGAGGCGGTGGTTCAGACAAGCTCGGTCCTTGTCGGCCGCTCGGCGGCCCGTCTCAATCTGCAACGGGAGTTCGGCGTCAATCTGCTGGCGGTCGGCCGGAGCGGAGCGCGCATCTCCGAGCGGCTGCGCGGACTGAAGCTGCGAGCCGGCGACGTGATCGTGCTCCAGGCCGGCGAGAAGGCGCTGCCGGGCGCCCTGCGCTCCCTTGGCGCCCTGCCATTGGTCGAGCGCGCGGTGCAGGTCAGCGGCGCGAGGCGGCGCTTCGCGCCCATCCTGATCCTGACGGTCGCCATGATCCTCGTCGGATTCAAGGTCGCGCCCGTGGCGATCGTCTTCTTCCTGGCGGCGGTGGCGATGGTGGCCAGCGGGGCGATCCCGATGCGCGAGGCCTATGCTTCGCTCGACGCCCAGGTCCTCGTCCTGATCGGAGCGCTGACCCCATTGAGCGAAGCCGTCCAGTCCACCGGCGGCGCCGGCGTCATCGCCGGCGGCCTGGCCGCGATCCTGCACGGGCTGGCGCCCTTGCTTATTCTCGCGGCCTTGATGGTCGCCGCCATGGCCTGCGCGCCATTCCTGCACAACGCGCCGACGGTGCTGATGCTGGGCCCGGTCGCCGTCGCCCTGGCCAGCCGCCTGCATCTCGGCCCCGACGCCTTCCTCATGGCGGTGGCGACCGGCGCCGGTTGCGATTTCCTCACGCCTATCGGTCATCAGTGCAACACGCTCGTCATGGGTCCGGGCGGCTATCGTTTCGGCGACTACGCCCGGCTGGGCGCGCCCCTCTCGGCGATGGTGATCCTTGTCGGCGCGCCGCTGATTGCCCTTGTCTGGCCGCTCGCCCCCCGCTGATCGCCGATCCGCGCGCATCCCATCGCCAGGCCACGCGTTTTATCACCGGAGGGACCAAACGGAGATACGTTATGAAAATCCTCAATCTCGCCCTGCTGGTCGGCGGCGGGGTCGCTCTTCTTGCCGGCGCCCCGCTGGCCACGACCAGCGCCCAGACCCTGCAGCCGGTCGTCGCCCCGATGCACCGCGACATGACCTTGGGCCAACGGGAGGACTGGCTGAGCCAGAGAATCGACCGCTCGCGCGACAATGGCGCGCTCGACCATAGTGAGTACGATCGGGTTCGCGCGGCGTTGCACCATATCCGTCAAGATGAAAACGCCATGCGCGACCGCCAGGACGGCCAGCTCACGGCCAGCCAGACCAGTGACCTGGAAGCGCGGCTGGACAACGTCGCCTCGCGCATCCATTGGGCCAACCAGACCAACCTCGACCTGCCCTGGTGACGACAGGGGGCGATGAAGGTTCTCGACCTCGCCTTGCTGGTCGGTGGCGCGGCGGCGCTCCTTGCCGTCGCGCCATTGGTTCACCCGGCGCACCCCACTCGGCGCGGGGTCGTCGGGCCGCGGGCCACGCCGAACCGGGATGAATATGCCGGCGTAAGCCGGGCTCTGAGCGACATCCATCCGCTGAACGTCGCGCCGGCTCAGCCGCGCGCGGGCAGCACCACTCCCAGCAATACCGCGGCATACTGAACCGCCGCCGCGACGACGACGAAGCCGTGCCAGATCGCCCGGCGAAACTTCAGCGTGCGGCGGACATAGACGATCACACCCAGGGAATAGATCAAGCCGCCGGCGGCCAGGAGGATCAGCGCGGCCAGCGAGACCGCGCCCAGCAGCGGCTTGAGCGCCACCACCGCCGCCCAGCCGAGGCCGAGGTAGAGCGCGACCCAGAAGCCGCGCGCCAGGCCGGGCAGGAACAGTTTGGCCGCCGCGCCGGCCAGGGCGAGGCCCCACACGGCGCCGGTCATGCCCCAGGCCCAGACACCGGTCAGGCTCTGGGTGGTGAAGGGGGTGTAGGATCCGGCGATCATCAGGAAGATGGCGGCGTGGTCGA
>JBOHLC010000089.1:0-5770 GCA_050729395.1 Caulobacteraceae bacterium | reverse complement strand
GGCGACCTGAGCCTTCACCGCCCCGCCGGTATAGAGCGGCTGGGTCAGCGACAGGTCGGCCGATCCGGTTCCCGCGTTGTAATAGGCCGTCGAGGGCGGGAAGAAGATGCTCGCCGGCTGCTGGACGCGCGCGTCCTGATAGCCGAATTGGCTGGTGAGGCTCACCTGTGGTCCATAGCCGGCCCTGGCCTGGACATAGCCCTCGTCGTCGGCGCGCACGTGGGCGCGCTGCGCCCTCAAGGTGGGATTGCTCTCGTAGGCCATGGCGATGGCGTCGAACAGCGTGTCGGCGAGGCAGGGACCGCTCGCGCATGCCAAGACCAAGCCCAACGCAACCCCCCTCCTCATGATCAGCCGTTGGCGGCGCTCGTGAGCGTCATGAAGGTGGGCGGGTTTGCAGCTGTCTGCAGCGCCAGGTCGATCTGGGCGTTGACATGCGCGCCGGTGATCAGCCGCGTGCACTCGAAATGGCGCGCCGTGTTCTCGTGCCGTGGACACCACATGAAGTTGTCGTGCTTGAAGCGCACCGCCGGGTCGTTCCAGCAGCTGTTGCAGGTGTGCCAATTGATCACCCGAAACGGTGTCGAAAACTCGTTGATCGGATGGGTGAAACCGGAGACGAGCACAACCGGCGCGCCGGCCGCCCAGGCCAACCAGGCGAGACCACTGGAAAGGCCAACGAAGGCGTCGGCATGTGTAAGCCATCTGGCCCGCTCGGTGAGCGGCCGGTCCCCAGTTTCGTCCTCCGCCCCATGGGGGATGTGGGTGTAGAGCAGGCCCGAGCCATGAACGGGCTTCTGGTCGATGCAGATCACGCGATAGCCCAGGTCCTTGAGATGGGCCACCACTTCGCGCCAGCCGGTGGGATTGTTCCACATCTTGCAGCCGCTGGAGCTCTGCACGGCGATGCACACGTAGGGCTCGGCGACGGGGCGCCCCTGCTCAGAGACAGAGATCAGAGGGGGCGTTTCGGATGGATCGACCCCCAGAATGTAGCCGGCGGTGCGATGAAGGCCCACGAGGCGAAAAACCGTTGGTTGCCAGATGCAGTCCTTGTCGTCGAAGAAAAGCCCCATGGAGTAGGTCGCGTAGAAGCTGCCCGCGAGCTTGCGTTCGACGATCTCCTCGTGGGTGACAAAGGAGATGCTGGGGTATCCGTCCTTCAGCAAGGGAATGATCAGTTCGGACATGGCGCAGGTGAGCTTGCAGCCATGCTTTTCCTGAAACTTGGCCGCGTAGGGAAACCAGGCCAGGGTGTCGCCAAGCGTGCCGACGGGGAATTGAATCAGGACGTTCTTGCCGCGGCAGTCGTAGTCATGCTCGAGGACGGACGTCTCGCCGTCGAACACTTCCAGGCGAAAGCGGACGAAGAAGCGTTTGGAACTGGCGACGAAGGCGCCCTGGTTCTTGCTCTCGAAGAGAATGTTGCCGGTCTCGAGATCGCGCAGGCACACGCGCCATTCGCCTTCGGTGCGCTTCGGCAAGACTACGCGCGCGCCGAGATTAAAATCGAATTTGATGCCCCCGCTCGCCTTTTGAGTGGGGGCTGCAGCCGGCGGCGGATAAGCCGGCTTTGGGGTCGCGCTCGTCGTCGCGGACGATGCGCCGGAATCGGCCGCGTTGGTGGATGTTGGCGGTTCGGAAGCACTCGATGCGACCTCGGCCGCGGAGGCCGAAGACGGCTGCTCTACCTGGCTTTGTTCCTCGACTTGAGTCGTCAGCTGCATGGCCCACCCTATCCAAATGGAATTTCAGTGGGCGCCCCAAACGGAACTCCCAACTGGATATTGCGGCTCATGGCGCCGGTGGTGGCGGTCAAGCGGCCTCCACGTGGGCGCCGGAGGTCCTGAAGGTCGCGAAGAGGTCATGGTCGGCGGTCTTCCCGATCGACATCAGATTGCTGGTCGAGGGGCCGGAATCGGCACCGAACGCGGCCATGGCCTGGGCGAGCAGCGCTGTGTGGGGATCTATGAGCGTGCCGCCGCCGTTGTCCTCCGAAACTGGATAACTCCCGCCGATCGTGCCGCTCAGGTTGAAGTGATAACTCGATCCCCCGTCGGTCAGGGTCAGCACTGAGCCACTAACGGTCGCGCTCGCGCCTGTTACGAAGGGAATACTCGGAAGATCTACGTAGTCAGCGGTCGAATCGAAATTGACCAAGGTGTTGGCGAATGTCCCGCCGGCGGCAGGCGCGTCGGCTGCGGCGATCTGCAGCGTTCCTTTCCCCGTCGCCACTGCAAACGTCACTGTTCCGCTTCCAAGAGCGTCGGCGGTTGCGAGTTCGACCTCCCCGGCGCTAATTACGATCTGACCTGAAAAGCTGGCGGCTGAGCCGCTCATAGTCAACTTCGCCCCAGTACGCTCGATCAGAGTGCCCCCACCCGACAAGGTTCCGGCGAACGTTGTCGGACCTTGTCCCGCAAGTAAGATCTCGCCGCTATCGATTACGATGCCACCGGCCGAGACCGCTAGCCCGTCTTCGACGCTCCCGGATAAGATTGTCAGCGTGCCACCGCTGCCTACCGACGTGAAGTTTGCAATGCCGCTGGACGAGATCGTTATCGCACCGCCGCCGCTGAGCACGGCTGTATTGGTCGCGCCTCCCGAGAGCACGTCCAAGGTCCCACCAGAGCTAACCCTGGTGGACACCAACTCAATTGACCCGCCGCTTTGAACCGCCACTCCACTGATGATCGTTGTTGCGGTTGCAATGAATGCGGACGAAGTGACGCCGCTGCTCAAGGTGAGGCCGGCAAGCTCCAGAATCCCTCCGCTGCTCACGGTCACGCTGCTCTCGGTGGCTCCGACGCTCAGAACGTCGGCTCCGCCACTCAGTACAGTGGCGCTGCTGACTATGCCGCCCGAAGAAGCCCAAAGGCTTCCGCCGCTGCTTATCGTCGCTCCACTCACCACCCCGCCGGGGGCGACGTACACGTTCCCACCTGCGAAGATCACGGTGTCAGCCGCAATTCCCGCCGAAGAGATGCGCATCGTGCCGGCGCTCCTTACAGCGGTGCCCGTCTGGGTTGCACCGGCGGTGAGAATATCGATTCCTAGGGCTGAGACGATCAGGCTCCCGCCGTTGCTTAGCGTCGCTCCGCTTACTATCCCACCCGAGAGAATCGTCTCGGAGCCGCCGCTTGCGATCGAGTCGCCGAGTGTCACGCCGCCCGATGAGACGGTCACGGCCCCGCCGCTGCTGATTGTGTCGCCGCTCGCGACGCCGCCGGATTCGACCAGTTCGACGCCGCCGCTGAGGATCGTGGCGTCGAGAAGATCGATTGATCCGCCGCTCTGGACGGTCACACCACTCACGACCGTTGTGCCCGGCACGCGCGTGGACGATGAGGTCACGCCGCTGCTCACCACGAGCCCCGCCAGTTCCAACATGCCGCCGCTGCTCACGGTCACGCTGCTCTCAATCGCGCCAGACCAGACGGCCTCGGCCCCGCCGCTTCTGACTGTGGTTCCGGTGGCCGTGCCACCGGATTCGACCGTTTGGACGCCGCCGCTGCTTATGACCGCGTTGCTGACCACGCCGCCGGAGGCGACCATATCCGTCGAGCCAGACTGGACGACGGTGCCGCTCGTGGTCCCATAGACAATATCCTCGCCCGACGCGTTTACAACCGTCGCCTTGGCGAGGCCGCCAGCGTCGACCACGAGCGCGCCGCCCGACACGGTGACGCCGCTCGCGGTCCCACCTGATTGGATTTCCAGGTAGCCGGCCGAACCCGCGGAAATGCTGCTGACCGCGCCGGCGACATAGCTGTCGCCCTCGATCGACCCGGCGCCCGTCAAGACACCGCCCGACGAAATGGTCACGCCGGAGACCGAAGCGCCCGAGGAGAGCGTCAGCGTGGCCCCGCTTAGGACCGTGACATTCTCATAGCCGATCATGCCGCCGCTGGAGACCGTTATCCCGCTGACTGTCGTTGTACTGGTGACCGCCGAGTTCGCGGGCAGGCTCACCGCTCCGCTGAACACCGCGGTGAAATCGACTGTCCCGCCACTGCTGACTTCGACACCGCTTGCCATGGCGCCCGAAGCCATGGCCTCGACGCCCCCGCTTTGGACGGTGACGCCCGAAATGAGGCCGCCCGAGGCGACGGTTTCTACCCCGCCACTTCCGACCGTGCTTGCGCTGTCCACTCCGCCGGATTGAACATCCTGCTCGGCGCCGGAGCTAATGGTGGTCGAAGTCGCCGTGCCGTAAATCTCGGCGAACGTTGTGTTTCCGGAGGTCGAGGAGAGCACGAGCGCCTTGGCGAGACCGCCCGAGTCGATCTGCACCGTCCCGTCAAAGGCGGTCACCGCGCTGGCGGTTCCGCCCGACTGGATCTCCAGGGAATCGGCCCCGCCGCCGGCCGAGGCTTCGGCGAGCGTCCCCAGGGACACCCCGCTGATGAGGCCGCCCACGACACTCACGCCTTCGATGGCGCCGGTCCCGGTCACCGTTCCCCCGGAAGAGACCGTGACTCCGGAAATGACTGTGCCGGAGGAGACCGTCAGCGTGCCGCCACTGAGGACGATCACGCCGCCGTACTCGATGACCCCGCCGCTGGAGACGGTGACGCCGCTAAGGGTCGTCGCGCTGGTGACGGTTGTCACCGGCGGAAGGGTGCTGGCGCCGCTGATCGTGGCGCCGACATCCAATATGCCGCCGCTCGAAACCGTGACCGCGCTGGCGGTGGCGCCTGCCGAGAGGATCTCGGCCCCCCCACTCTTGATCACCGATCCTGTTACGACGCCGCCCGACGCCACGGTCTCCGCCGCCCCGCTGCTGACTACATCACCGCTCGCGGCGGCGCCGCTGTCTATCTGCAATTGGCCGCCTTGGGCCACGACCCCGCTCGCCGAACCGCCGGACAGGACCTCAAGATCACCAGGCGCGCCGACGACAAGGCCGCTCGCCTCCCCGGCGATGCCGCCATAGCCTTCCAGGGTTCCTGGGCCGTCGACGAATCCGCCACTGGACACCGTGGCGCCGGAGACAACGGCGCCCGATGAGACGGTTGCCGTTCCGCCGGACGAAACCGTCAACCCAGAAATCGCAACACCCGAGGAGATCGAAAGAGCCCCCCCACTTTGGACGGTGATCTCGTAGTCGATGATCCCGCCGCCGGAGACCGTCACGCCACTCACCGTTGTAGTCGTACTCACCGTCGAATTGGCGGGCGCGCTGGCGGCCCCGCTGACGTTGAAGGCGAGCTCAACCGTGCCGCCAATGCTGACCGTCAGGCCGCTTGCCGTCGCCCCGGAGGAGAGGATGGCGAGGCCGCCGCTGTCGATGGCGCCCCCACTGACAAGGCCGCCCGATTCGACCTGCTCGGTCGCGCCGGAACTCACCACCGTGCCAACGGCCACGCCGCTGATGTCGGCGAGCACCGTCCCGCTCGACGAGGCCGAAAGCACGATCGCGCTGGCCGTGCCACCAGAATCGACGACGATTTCACCGTCCTGAATGGCGACGCCGCTAGCCAGGCCGCCCGACTGCACTTCCAGGAAGCCAGAAACCGGCGCGGCCGGGACGCCGATGAGGGCGCCGACCGTGAGGCCGCTGACAATGCCGGCGACCGTATCGTCGCCGGCCAAAATGCCTGAGCCGTTCAACACGCCGCCCGAAGAGACGGTGACGTCCGAGCCAACCACGCCGGAGGAAACCGTCAAGGTCCCGCCGCTCATCACCGTTGGGGCGTCATAGCCGATGACGCCGCCGCTCGAGACGGTGACGCCGCTTACAATCGTGGTGCTGGTAGCGGTTATGGTC
>JBOHLC010000088.1:0-1931 GCA_050729395.1 Caulobacteraceae bacterium | reverse complement strand
ATCATGATCGGCGCGCCGGACATGGCCTTCCCGCGCATGAACAACATGTCGTTCTGGCTGCTGGTGGCGTCGTTCTGCCTGATGCTGACGTCGCTCTTCGTCGACGGCGGTCCAGGCTACGGCGCCGGCACCGGCTGGACCATGTACGCGCCGCTCTCGACCTCGGGCACCCCGGGCCCCGCCTTCGACTTCGTGATCTTCTCGATCCACCTGGCGGGCGCCTCGTCGATCCTGGGCGCGATCAACTTCATCACCACCATCTTCAACATGCGCGCGCCGGGCATGACGCTGCACCGGATGCCGCTCTTCGTCTGGTCGATCCTGGTGACCACCTTCCTGCTGCTGCTGGCGCTGCCGGTGCTGGCCGGGGCGATCACCATGCTGCTGACCGACCGCAACTTCGGCACCCACTTCTTCGACGCGGCCGGCGGCGGCGATCCGGTGATGTTCCAGCACCTGTTCTGGTTCTTCGGCCATCCGGAGGTCTACATCCTGATCATCCCCGGCTTCGGCATGATCAGCCACATCGTCTCGACCTTCTCGCGCAAGCCGGTGTTCGGCTATCTGGCCATGGCCTACGCCATGGTGGCCATCGGCTTCCTGGGCTTCATCGTCTGGGCCCACCACATGTTCACCACCGGCATGCCGGTCGACTTGCAGGCCTATTTCGCCGCCGCGACCAGGGTCATCGCCGTGCCCACGGGCGTGAAGGTGTTCTCCTGGATCGCGACCATGTGGGGCGGTTCGATCGACTTCAAGACGCCCATGCTGTGGGCGATCGGCTTCATCTTCCTGTTCACCGTGGGCGGCGTCACGGGCGTGGTCCTGGCCAATCCGGGGATCGACTACGCCCTGCACGATTCCTACTACGTGGTGGCCCACTTCCACTATGTGCTGAGCCTGGGCGCGGTGTTCGCCATCTTCGGCGGCTTCTACTACTGGTTCGAGAAGATGTGGGGCGTGAAGTACAACGAGTTCCTGGGCTGCGCCCACTTCTGGATCATGTTCGTGGGCGTCAACCTGGTCTTCTTCCCGCAGCACTTCCTGGGGATGCAAGGGATGCCCCGGCGCTCGGTCGACTATCCGGTGGCCTTCACCTTCTGGAACAATCTGTCGTCGATCGGCTACGCCATCACCCTGGTGGGCCTGTTCGTGTGGTTCGCGGTGCTGATCGAGGCGGCCGTGCGTCGCCGCCCGGCCAGGGCCAATCCCTGGGGCGCGGGGGCGACGACTCTCGAATGGACCCTGTCCTCGCCGCCGCCGTTCCACCAGTTCAACGAACTGCCGGTCTTCCACGCCGAGCATCACTGATGGGCCCCACACCGCGCGCGCTCGAGGGGGGCGCCGCCCACCTCCCGGCCGCGGCCGCGACCTGGCGCGACTTCATCACCCTGATGAAGCCCAGGGTCATGTCGCTGGTCGTTCTGACGGCGGTGACGGGCCTGGTCTGCGCGCGCGCGCCAATGAACCCGATCCTGGCCGCCATGGCCATACTGTGCATCGCGCTCGGCGCCGGCGGCGCGGCAGCGCTCAACATGGGCTTCGACGCCGACATCGACGCCCTGATGCGGCGCACGCGCGCCCGCCCGGTGCCGGCCGGCCGGGTTCAGGCGTCCGACGCCATGGGCCTGGGCGTGGTGCTGTCGCTGTTCTCGGTCGGGATCATGGCCCTGGCCACGAACATCCTGGCCGCCGGTCTGCTGGCCTTCACCATCTTCTTCTACGCGGTGGTCTACACCCGCTGGCTCAAGCGGCGCACGCCGCAGAACATCGTCATCGGCGGCTTCGCCGGCGCCCTGCCCCCGCTGGTCGGCTGGGCGGCGGCCAGCGGCGCGGCCCCGCTTCAGGCCTGGCTGCTGGTGGCCATCATCTTCGTGTGGACCCCGCCCCACTTCTGGGCCCTGTCGCTATATACCAGCGAGGACTACGCC
>JBOHLC010000087.1:0-5143 GCA_050729395.1 Caulobacteraceae bacterium | reverse complement strand
GCCTTGGCGCATGTGGCCGGAACGAGGAAGCTGGCCGTGGTGGTCGGCTATGCCGGCAGCGGCAAGTCGGCCATGCTGGGGGTCGCACGCGAGGCGTGGGAGGCGGAGGGCTACGGGGTGCGCGGCGCGGCCTTGTCGGGCATCGCGGCCGAGAGCCTCGAGGCCGGCTCGGGGATCGCCTCCAGCACCCTGGCCAGCCTCGAGCATCGCTGGGGCCAGGGCCGGGACCTGCTCACGAGCCGCGACGTGCTGGTGATCGACGAGGCCGGCATGATCGGCTCGCGCCAGATGGAGCGGGTGATCTCTCGCGCCAGGGACGCCGGGGCCAAGGTGGTCCTCGTCGGCGACCCGGAGCAGCTGCAGGCGATCGAGGCGGGAGCGGCGTTCCGCGCCATCGCCGAGCAGGTGGGCGCGTACGAGATCACCAAGGTGCGCCGGCAGCGGGAGGACTGGCAGCGCGAGGCGACCCGCGCCCTGGCCACCGGCCGCACCGGGGAGGCGCTCGGCGCATATGACGCCCACGGCCATGTGCACGCCGCGCCCTCGCGCGAGGATGCACGGAGCGAGCTGGTGGATCGCTGGGATCGCGCGCGTCTCGCCGAACCGGACAAGAGCCGCATTATCCTCGCCCACACCAACGCCGAGGCGCGCGCGCTCAATGACCTGGCGCGGGCGCGGCTCAGGGACGCGGGCGAGTTGGGACGCGAGGTTGCCATCAAAGCCGAGCGTGGCGAGCGGTTGTTCGCGCCTGGCGACCGGATCATGTTCCTGCGCAACGAGCGCGGTCTGGGGGTGAAGAACGGAACATTGGGATGGGTGTCCGAGATCGACGCCGGTCGCATCGCGGCGCGCCTGGACGATGGCCGCACTGTCGCCTTCGAAGTCAAGGACTATGCCCACGTCGACCACGGCTACGCCGCCACCATCCACAAGGCCCAGGGCGTCACGGTCGATCAGAGCCATGTGCTGGCGACGCCCGGCCTCGACCGGCACGGCGCCTACGTGGCTCTGTCCCGCCACCGCGACCGGGTCGAGCTGCACTACGGCCGAGATGACTTCACGTCCCCCGAAGCCCTGGTCCGCGCCCTCTCGCGCGAGCGGGCCAAGGACATGGCCCGCGACTACCAGACCTTCGCCGAGCGACGGGGCATCGATCGGGACGCGGCGCGCGCGGATCATGCGCCGGGAACCGATCTTGCCGGCGCGCGCGAGCAGGCGATCCGACGCCACGCCCGGGCCGTCTCGGCGATCTTCCGGGCCCAGGAGGAGGGCGTCCCGCTCCTGGCGGACCAGACCCCGAAACTGCAGCAGGCTCGACGGGAGTTGGACGCCTTCGATCCTCACGCCTCGCGTGACATCGAACGGGCCTACAAGGCCGATCCTCCGCTGGCCCACGAGGCGGCCGGCGGCCGCACGACCCGGGCGATCCGCGCCATGCAGATGGAAGCGGAGCTGCGAGTAAACCCCGCACTTCGCGCCGACCGATTCGTCGAGACCTGGCAAGGGCTCGAGCGCAAGAGCAACGAAGCCTACCGCCAGGGCGACATGAGCGGGATGCGCCGCATCCGGGACCAGATGGGCGCAATGGCCAAGAGTCTGGAGCGCGATCCGCAGCTGGAGTCCATCCTGGCCGGCCGCAAGCAGCAACTCGGCATCACCTTCGAGACCGGCCGCAGTATCGGCCGCTCGCTCGCCATGGCGATCGGGTTCGATATGGGCCGGGGGCGGGGTATCGGGATCTGAACCACCGCCGGCATATTTGGCCGGCCCCTCGGCGAAAGGCACTTCGAAGCAACGGCCGGTGTAGCTTAAATGGGTGTCGACAAAACCGGCAGCAGCTCAATACTCCAGCTTGGAAAGCCGGTTGAACCCGTCCCAGATGCTGGTGGCGAGGTTGTTGTTGGCGTCCAGCGTGGTCAACACCTCACCGTCGAGGCCATAGGTCCACGTGCCGTAGAGGCCCTGGATCGGCGTTCCCACCCCGCGCGTCTCGCTCAGCTTCTGACCGGCGAGGTCGTAGGCGAACTGCGTTATGTGGTCCGGTCCGGCCGCGCTTCCCAAGCCCTGAGTGCAGGCGTTGGTCGGAAGGGTGGCGAAGACCGCGGCGTTGTTGCGCTCGGCTGTGCAGATCGGCCGGTTCAGGGGATCGTAGCTCGTCTCGACCACGGTGAGCGGCGAGGACCCCACCGTGCCGTTGAGCACCTGGACCTGCGTCTTATTGCCGTTGGGATCGAAGGTGGTGAGGGTCGTCTCCTGGTAAGCGTCCGGGCATGACCACGGGTTAAGCTGTCGCTTGTTAGGTGTCCGCTTAATCGCAAGCGGACACTTATGCGGCTCGGCGATGATCGTCGGCGGCCCAGTTCCAGGGCAGCAACTCGTCGATGCGGCTGGCGGGGTGGTCGGCGATGCGGGCGATGGCGTCGGTGAGCCAGGCCTGGGGATCGAGGCCGTTCAGCTTGGCCGTCCCGATCAGGGTGTAGAGGATGGCGGCGCGCCGGCCGCCGGCGTCGGAGCCGGCGAACAGGTAGTTCTTGCGGCCCAGCGCCAGGGGCCGGATGGCGCGCTCGGCGGCGTTGTTGGTCATCTCCAGGCGGCCGTCGGTGGTGAAGCGGGCCAGGGCTTGCCAGCGCGAGGTGGCGTAGCGGATGGCCCCGGCCAACGAGCTCTTGCGGCTGACGCCGGCGAGGGTCCGGTCGAGGAAGGCCTCGAGCTCGCCCAGCAGGGGAACGGTGCGCGCCTGGCGCTGGGCGAGGCGGACCTCGGGCGGGCGGCCATTGATCTGGGCCTCGATGGCGAACAGCTCGCCGATCCGCTCCAGGGCCTCCTGGGCGGCGGCCGATCCGGTGGCCTGATGCACCTCGTAGAGCTTGCGCCGGGCATGGGCCCAGCAGGCCACCTCGGTCAGGCGTGGGACGCCGCTCTCGGGTTGTAGGGCGTAGAGCGTGTTGAACCCGGCGTAGCCGTCGGCGTGCAGGAAGCCGCGGCAGGATGCGAGCAGCCTCTCGGCGTGCTCGCCGCGCCGATCGGGCGAGTAGAGGTAATAGGCCGCCGGCGGAGCGGGTCCCGTCCAGGGCCGTTCGTCGCGGACCAGGGCCCACAGCCGCCCCGTCTTGGTCTTGCCGCGCCCAGGGTCGAGCACGGGGACCGGCGTGTCGTCGGCGTGGATCGCCGCGCCGGCCCTGGCGTGGGCGCCGATCGCCTCGGCCAGGGGCTCGAGGATGACGCCGAGCTGGCCGATCCAGCCGGCGAGCGTCGAGCGGTCGAGATCGACCCCGCCGCGTTCGAAGATCTCGCTCTGTCGATAGAGCGGCAGATGGTCGGCGTACTTGGAGACGGCCACGTGGGCGAGGAGTCCGGGACCGGCCAGGCCGCGCTCGATGGGCAGGGCCGGCATCGGCGCCTGGCGGATGGTCTCGCAGGTCCGGCAGGAGAACTTGGGCCTGACATGGACGACGACCTTGAAGTGGGCCGGCACATATTCCAGCACCTCGCGCTCGTCCTGGCTAATGCAGGAAAAGCGGGTTCCCCCGCAGGCTGGACAGGCCGCCGCAGGCTCGTGGCGGACCGTCTCGCGGGGAAGATGTGGCGGCAGTGGGGCGCGGCGGGGCCGTTCGAGCGGTTCCGGGGGAGGCCTCTGGCCGGCGCGCTCGGCCCGCGCGCCCTGGCCCTCCTCGAGATCGCCCAGCACCAGCTCGAGCTGTTCGATCTCCCGCTCCAGCTTCTCCGATGAGCGGCCGAAGCGAGCCCGCCGCAGAGCGGCCAACTGGGCCTTCAACTGCTCGATGATCAGGTCCCGGGCCTTCAACTCGGCCCGGAGCGAGGCCGCCAGGGCGCGTAGCGCGTCGGGATCGGCGGGAAGATCGGACGACATGACCGAGCTAAGCAGAGGGCGCCGTCGGGGCCAGTAAACTCTCGGTGAATCAATCGTTTGTCCGCCTTCGCCGAGGCTTCGGCCGGCAGGTCACATGATCGCCGGCTGGAGCGGGGCCTCCGGCGCCACCGTCCGCCGCCAGTCGATGCCCTCGATCAGCAGGGCCAGCTGCGCCGGCGTGAGCCGGAGCCTGGCGTCGACGATCCGGGGCCACACGAAGCGGCCGCTCTCCAACCGCTTGGCGTAGAGACACAACCCCGAGCCATCCCAGTAGAGCGCCTTGAGATAATCCCCCCGCTTGCTCCGGAACAGGAACACCGCCCCGGAGTAGGGATCGGCCTTGATCACCTTGGCCGCCTCCGCCGCCAGGCCGTCGAAGCCCTTGCGCATGCTCACCGGCTGGCAGGCCAGCCATACCCTGGTCCCCGGCGCGATCCCGATCACAGCGCCGCCTTGAGGGCCAGAAGCACGCGGCGCAACGCCTCGCCATCCACGGCCGCGTCCACCCGCACCCGCGTCCCACCCGGAAGGTCGATCTCGATCCGGCCTTCGCCGGGGCCCTCGTGGCCACGAAGGGCCGGCCGCCGCGCCGCCGCCACGTCCTGGCCGACCACCCCCAGCTCGACGAACGCCAGCGGGCCGCCCGGCGCGGCGTACAGCGCCTCGCGCTCCAGCGTCCCGTCTCGATCCTGTTGCAACCAGCCAAACAGATGGTTGGCGTTCATCCCATGGCGCCGCGCCACCACGCTCACCGGGTCGCCGCTGGTCTTCGCCGCCTGGACGATCGCCAGCTTCTCGGCCAGCGTCCACCGCCGGCGCGGCCGCTTCCTCGCCGTCAGCACGAACTTGGCGACCTCGGCCATGGCCTTAAGTGTCCGCTTAGCAGATAAGCGGACACTTAAACCCTTAGCCCCAACCCCGGCAGGCGGCCATCACAAGACGCTTACGAGCGGGCGGTTCAAGGGATCGTAGCTCGTCTGGACGACGGTGAGCGGCGAGGAGCCGACCGTGCCGTTCAGCACCTGGACCTCGGTCTTGTTGCCGTTCGGATCGAAGGTGGTGAGGGTCGTCTCAAGGGCCGCGAAGCTGCCGCCCGACGAGTTCGTGGTCCCCTTGTCGACCTCGATCGCCCGGCCATCGGCGTCGTAGGTCGTGTCGGTCGCCGTGCGCGTGCCCGAGCCCGGCGTCGGGTCGGGGTCGATGTCCAAGAGCTTGCGCCGGTCGAGATCGAAGGTCGCGTTGCTGACATAGCCGAGCGGCGTCGTGGTCGCG
>JBOHLC010000086.1:0-2173 GCA_050729395.1 Caulobacteraceae bacterium | reverse complement strand
CCTCGGCTGGATCAACTATGCTCTGTCGACCGCCGGAGTGGTGGTGATGATCCCCTCGCTCGCGTTCCTCCTGGCCACCGACAACAAGATCAATCCGGGGGTGGTGATCGGCGCACTCCTGGCGCTGCTGGGCATGCTCGCCTTTCTCGTCGTGGTGATCACCGTGTGGCGCAAACCCGCCCGAGCCTGAACGCCCATTTGAGGCGCCTCAGCAAAAATCACGGGACGCTCAGCGAATCTCTCTTGCGTGGCGGCTCGAACGCGGGCTTTTGGCGCGCGGGCCACGCCCTCCCAACGGGGCGCCGCCCATCTGCAAGGATGGGAGACATCGCTATGAACGACTTCGCCAAGCCGGCCATGCGGCCGGCCCGGCCAAACTTCTCGTCCGGCCCGTGCGCCAAGCGCCCAGGCTGGTCCCCTGAAAATCTCAGATCCGCCATCCTCGGACGCTCGCACCGCTCGAGCCCGGGCAAGGCGCGCCTGAAGGCGGCCATCGACCAGACCCGCGCCGTGCTCGAGGTCCCGGCCGACTATCTGATCGGCGTCGTGCCGGGTTCGGACACCGGGGCCGTGGAGATGGCCCTGTGGTCGCTGCTTGGGCCGAGGCCCGTGCAGGTGCTGGCCTTCGAATCCTTCGGCAAGGACTGGGTGACCGACGTGGTCAAGCAATTGAAGCTCGAGGCCGAGGTGCTGGACGCGCCGTACGGACGGCTGCCGGACCTCTCCAAGGTGCGCGGCGAGGCCGATCTCGTCTTCACCTGGAACGGCACCACCTCCGGCGTGCGCGTGCCGGACGGCCACTTCATCGCCAAGGACCGCGAAGGCCTGACCATTTGCGACGCCACCAGCGCCTGCTTCGCCCAGGCGCTCGATTGGGCCAAGCTCGATGTGGTCACGTTCTCCTGGCAGAAGGCCCTGGGCGGCGAGGCCGCGCACGGCATGCTGATCCTCTCGCCGCGCGCGGTGGCCAGGCTGGAGAGCCACACGCCGGCGTGGCCCATGCCCAAGCTTTTCCGGATGACCAAGGGCGGCAAGCTCAACGGCGAAATCTTCGAGGGCGCGACGATCAACACCCCCTCCATGCTGTGCGTGGAGGACTATCTCGACGCCTTGAAGTGGGCCGCCTCGATCGGCGGCCTGGCCGAGCTGAAGGCGCGGGCCGACGGCAACCTCGCCGTGCTCGAGGCGTGGGTGGCCAAGACGGCGTGGGTCGGCTTCCTGGCCGAGGATCCGGCCTGCCGGTCCAACACCTCGGTGTGCCTCAAGGTCGTCGACCGAGCCGTCGCCTCTCTGCCGGGGGATGGCCAGGCGGCATTCGCCAAGCGCCTGGCCCAGATGCTGGAGAAGGAAGGCGTGGCGCTGGACATCGGCGGCTATCGCGACGCGCCGCCGGGCCTGCGCGTGTGGTGCGGGGCGACGGTGGAGCGCGACGATCTCGAGGCGCTGACGCCCTGGCTCGACTGGGCCTTCGCCGAGACCGCCGCCGAACTCCTGCCGGCCTGACCCGCCGGCGCTGCCCCCCCTTCGGCGCTACGCGCCACTTCCCCCCGATGCGGGGGGAAGAGACCTGATGGAAACCTTAAATCCCATGACTCCCCGCGTCCTCATCGCCGATTCCCTGTCTCCGGCCGCCGTCGACATCTTCCGCCAGCGCGGCGTCGAGGCCGACGTCAAGGTCGGCCTCTCCAAAGCCGAACTCCTCGAGATCATCGGCGATTACGACGGCCTCGCCGTGCGCTCGGCGACCAAGGCCGACACGGAGGTGATCAAGGCCGCCAAGCGCCTGAAGGTCATCGGCCGCGCCGGCATCGGCGTCGACAACGTCGACATTCCGGCGGCCACGGCGGCCGGTATCGTGGTCATGAACACCCCGTTCGGCAATTCGATCACCACCGCCGAGCACGCCATCGCCATGATGTTCGCCCTGGCCCGCCAGCTGCCGGCCGCCGACGTCTCCACCCAGGCCGGCAAGTGGGAGAAGAACCGCTTCATGGGCGTCGAGCTCTACGGCAAGACCCTGGGCCTGATCGGGGCCGGCAACATCGGCTCCATCGTCGCCGACCGCGCCAACGCGAACATCATGGCGATGGCGTGCTCGGCGGTGGTGATGGTGTTGCCATGCGGCGTGTTCATCACCACCACGCCGCAAGCAGTCGCCGATTTCACATCGACA
>JBOHLC010000085.1:0-17113 GCA_050729395.1 Caulobacteraceae bacterium | reverse complement strand
GCCCCGAGCTGGGCGGCGATCTGGGCGGCGTAGGCGACGACATCGACGGCCGTCTCGTCCTCCTTGGCCAGGGCGGCGCCGCGCGGATAGGACCAGACGACCACGGCCAGACCATGGCTCTTGGCCTCGAGGGCGATGTCGCGCAGCTGGCCGTACATCTCGTTCTCGAAGGCCGAGCCCGGATAGACGGTGAAGCCGACGGCGCAGCAGCCAAGGCGCAGGGCGTCATGCACCGTGCCGGTGAGGGCCTGGGCCGGATCGGGATCGCCGCGCAGGGAATCGGCGTCATTGACCTTGAGGATCAGCGGCAGGTCGCCGGCGAACCGGCGCGCGCCGGATTCGATGAAGCCCAGAGGCGCGGCATAGGCGCTGCAGCCGGCCTCGATGGCCAGCTCGAAGTGATAGAGCGGATCGTAGGCCGGCGGATTGGCGGCGAAGGACCTGGCCGGTCCGTGCTCGAAGCCCTGGTCGACCGGCAGGATGACAAGCTTGCCGGTGCCGGCGAGCGTGCCGTGGTTCAGAAGGCGGGCCAGGTTGGCGACCACGCCGGGCGGCTGCGCCTCGTAGTTGGCCAGGATCTCCTTCACGCGCTCGGTCATTGGCTTGCTCCCTTCGCGCTGGCCCCGACCACCGGGTCTTCTGGCGCCGGCTCCTTTGGCGCCTGGGGCAGGATGAATTTCTCGACCGCCTTGGCGAAGCCCTCGTCCTCGTTGCTGTCGGTGACGGCGCGGGCCCTGGCCTTGACCTCGTCCGAGGCGTTGCCCATGGCGATGGAAAAGCCCGAGACGGCGAACATCAAGGTGTCGTTCATCTGATCGCCGATGGTGGCGATCTCCTCGGGAGAAACGCGCAGCCGACGGGCCAGTGTGCGCACCACCTGGCCCTTGTTGGCCAGGCCGCTGGTGACGTCGAGGTAGTAGGGCTGGGAGCGCTGGGCGCTGGCCGCCTCGCCCAGGGCGTCCTGGACCTTCTTCTCGCAGGCGGCGACCTTTTCCAGATCGTCGGACACGCCGACCACCTTGATCGCGCGTTTCAGCGAAGCGGCGTCATAGTCCTTGACCACCTTGGGGTCGAACTTCACCGTCCAGGCCTCGCGCGCGACGTGCGGGGCCGACAGGTCGTGGATCAGCCAGTCGGTGTCGGTGTAGAGCCAGGCGTCGAGGCCGTCGGCCTCGATCAGCTCGACGGCCCGCCTGGCCGTGGCCTCGTCGAGGCCGTGAGTCTCCAGCACATTGAACTCAGGATCGGTGAGCACCCCGCCGTTGAAACCGGCCACCGGCGTGACGATGCCGAGGGGCCCGACGAGCATCTTCATTCCGGCCGGCGGCCGGCCGCTGGTGATGGCCAGCATGATCCCGGTCCGGCCAAGCGCCCGCGCCGCCTCGAGCGCCTCGCCGGTGAGCACCTTGTCCTGGGTGACGAGCGCCCCGTCGACGTCCGCCAACAACAGACGGATCGTCAAACCGCCTCGGCGTGAGCCATGGGCGCGGGGTAGCGCCAGGCCCTCGCGCCCCTCCTGGCCGCGGCGAACTGTTCGGCGGCGAAGGCCCAGTTGGGCAGGGCGTCGAACCAGGTGGTGAGGAACTTCTTCCGGTCGTTCTGGTAATCGAGATAGTAGGCGTGCTCCCAAACATCGCACACCAGGAGCGGCAGCTTGCCTTTCTCGGTGACCATGTCGTGCGCGTCGTGGGTGGCCGCGACCTCGAGTTTGCCCGCCTCGTCGCAGATCAGCCACACCCAGCCGGAGCCGAAATGCGCGGCGCCGGTGTCGATGAACTTCTCGCCCAGCTTCGCCTTGTCGCCGAAGGCGGCGCGGATGGCCTCGGCCAACTCGCCCGAGGGCTCGGCCTTCTTCGGCGACATGCAGTTCCAGAAGAAGGCGTGGTTCCACGCCTGGGCGGCGTTGTTGAACAGGGTCTGGCCCTCTTTGCCCTGGACGGCGGACTCCATCACCACCTCCTCCAGGCTGGTCGGCGACTTGCCGGCCTTGTCCAGCAACTCGTTGAGCTTTTTCACATAAGCGCGGTGGTGCTTGTCGTGATGGAAATGCAGGGTGCGTTCGGACATCGACGGGGCGAGCGCGCCATAGGCGTACGGCAGGTCGGGCAGGCTAAACATGATGGGAAATCCTCCTCGGCCTTAAACTGAAGGCCGCGAGGTTGGTTCACGGCCGATTTGTCGTCGCGCGCCGTGCTCAGGCGTCGGTGAGGGCGGACTTGGAGATGTCCTGGGCAAGGCGCCCGGTCAGCTCGGCCATGTGGTCGAAGCCGGCCTCGAAGCTGCCGAGTCCCTGGCTCAGCGAGCGGACCTCGGCGATCAGGTCATGGCGTTCACTGTGCGGCAGATTGGCCTCGATCCGCTCCCAGCCGGGCCAGCCCTCGCGCGCGCCGAAGCCGAGGATCTGGCCGCGCCGGGCCGAAAGCGCCGAATTGACCGCCGACATGGCCGAGGTGGGAACGAAGATGCCGAGTTTGTCGATCGGCTCCAGAAGGCGCGGACCGCATTTGCCGAGCGCCTCCTCGACGGTGATGCGGCCGGCGATGCGGAAGGCCATTTCCGAGGAGTCGACCGGGTGGAACTGGCCATCGGTGAGGGTAACCTCGATATCGACCACGGGAAAGCCGAGCGGTCCCTTGGCCATGCCGTCCCTGACCCCTTGCTCGACGGCCGGGATCCACTGCCGTGGCACCGCGCCGCCGGTGATCTTGCTGACGAAGGAAAAGCCCGACCCGCGCGGCAGGGGTTTCACATCGATGGTCACGTCGGCGAACTGGCCATGGCCGCCGCTCTGCTTCTTGTGCCGGCCACGCTGCGTGACGCCGGTGGTGATCGTCTCGCGATAAGGCGTCTTCGGCGGCTCGACGTTGACTTCGACGCCATAGCGCCGCTTGAGCCGCTCGATGGCCAGGCGGACATGGCCCTCGCCCTGGCCGGAGATCAGCACTTGGTGGTTCTCCACGTCATTGGCGAAGGTGAGACCCGGGTCCTCCTCGATCAGCTTGGCCAGCGAGCCGGAGAGGCGCACGTCGTCCTTGCGGTTGGCGGCGGCGATGGCCAGGGCGAAGAGCGGCTCGCGCCGGGCGGGTCCGGCGGGCTTGAACGGCGCGCCGCCGACCGCCAGGGACTGGCCGGCCGCGGCGTCCTCCACCTTGGCGATGGCGACGATATCGCCGACCGCGCCTTGCGCGATTTTCTTCGTTGTCGCGCCATGGATGGCGAACATCCCGCCGGCCCTGGCCTTCTCGCCATCGGGCAAGACCAGATCGGCGTTATCGGCCAGCGGCGCGCCGAACGCGCGGGCGAAGGCGAGCTTGCCGGCCTGGCCGGCGTGGGAGACCTTGAGCACATAGGCGCCGGGCCGATCGAGGCCCAGCCGGGCGGCGGACCGTTCCGGACCAGGGGTCTCATGGCGCAGGGCCTTGAGCAGCCGGCCGATGCCGAAGCCGGCCAGGGCCGAGCCGAAGAACACCGGCACGATCAGGCCCTCGTTCATGTCGCGCACCAGGTCGGCGAAGACGAGGTCGCGCGCGGGGTCGACGTCGGTGAGCAGCTGCTCCATCAGGGTGTCGTCGAAATCGGCCAGCTGCTCGAGCATGTGGAAGCGGGCGTCGGCTTCCACCTCGGCCAGTTCGGGCGCCAGCTCGACAACCTGCGAGCGCTGGCCGGGGCGCCAGACGTGGGCGCGCTCCAGGGCCAGGTCGACGAAGCCGGTGACGTGCTCGCCCTCGACGATCGGCAGCTGGCGGGCGACGAGAGGGACGGAGCTGACAGGGGCAAGGGCCGCGAGCAGGGCGTCGATGGCCCCGCGGGCCTGGTCCATGCGGTTGACGAACAGGGCGCGCGGCACGCCCAGCATCTCAAGCTGGCGCACCATCGGCTGGACGAGGCTGGCCTTGGCCGGATCGGGATCGGCGACGATGACGGCCAGGTCGACCGACGCCAGGGCCGCGTCGGCCTCCGTGGCCAGCTCGAGCGAGCCTGGGCAATCGATCACCACATAGTGGTCGCCGAGGAAATCGAAACCGGCGAAGTTGAGTTCGACCGAGTGACCGCGCGCCTTGGCTTCGGGGGTGAGATCGCCGACCTTGTCCAGGCCATGGCTGCCCGAGGCGGTCAGCATGGCGCTCATCAGCGTGGTCTTGCCCGCCCCGGTCGGCCCCACCAGCGCCAGGGCGCGCACCGCTCTCTGCGTGGCCATCTCCGGGTCCTCCATGTCGCTCTCGCGGCGAGCCTATCAGGAAGTTGGCGCGCTAGGCTACCAGCCCGGATCGCGCGCAGAGTCGAGTGCGCGGGGCCACGCTAGGGCTCCGAATCTCGCCGCGGAGCGACCGATGGCGCTATGCTGTCATGCTGGTGGCGCGCGCGTGTCGCGTCCGTGACGTGTCCAGTCGGCCGATTCTAGGCGCAGGTGTCCGGCACGCGCCCGAGGGAATTGAGATGCTGATCCAGAAACTCAGACTCCAGCACGGATGGTCGCAGGAGCAACTGGCCGAGCTAAGCGGCCTGAGCACGCGAACGATCCAACGTCTGGAGCGTGGTCATACGGCCAGCTCGGAATCCCTCAAGGCGCTCGCATCGGTCTTCGAGACTGATTTCCTAAGTCTGAAGGAATCCCCCATGGACGCCCACCAACCCATCGACGCACGCAATGACGAGGCCCTCGCCTTCGCCCGCGTGCGCAAGATCAAGGACTTCTACGTCAACCTCGCATCCTACGTCGTCATCATATCCGGCCTGGCGATCCTCAACCTCCTGACCTCGCCGAACTACTGGTGGGTTGCGTGGCCGGCCTGCGGCTGGGGCATCGGCGTGGCCGCGCACGGTCTGCAGGTGTTCTCCAAACTGCCGTTCCTCAATGGAGAGTGGGAGCGTCGGGAAGTCGAGAAGCTCCTGGGACGAAGGCTCTGATTAGGCCGGTCAGTCTTTCGACGGACACCGACCTTAGGGCGAGCCGATGATGTCGACGATGGCGTGATCGGCGCCCTTGACCACCACGAGGTCGGCGTGGGCGCGCACCGGAGCGATGTGTTCACGCAGGTTCGGCAGATTGATCGCCGCCCAGACGCTGCGGGCGAGGTTTTCAGCCCCTGCGCGGTCGAGAGTGCGGAAGCGGGCGTAGAACGAGGCGGGATCGTCGGCCGCGGCCTCCCAGAAGCCCATGAACCTCGTCACGAACCAGGCCTCTAGGAACGCTTCATCGGCCTCGAGATAGATCAGGCAATCGATGAGCCCCGGCGCCGGCGGGCGGTCGAGGCCGAGGGCCAGTCCCTCGATGATCAGAGTATCGGGCCGATCGAGGGCCCGCGCGCCGGCCGGATCGATGTCGTAGGTGACGTGCGAATAGGCTGGATAGATCGCGGGGCCTGCCCGAACGCCTGTGAGCGCAGCGGCCAGGGCGACGAGGTCATAGCTCTCCGGATAGCCCTTCTTCATTGTCAGCCCGCGGTTGTCGAGGACGGCGTTGGGCAGGAGGAACCCGTCGGTGGCGACCAGCTCGACGCGCGGCCCGAGCATCGCGGCCAGCGCCACGGCCAGGGTGCTTTTGCCGGACGCCACCGAGCCGGTGACGCCGACAACGAAGGTTCCTGTCGCCGGCCTAAAGTTGGAGACCGCCTTCGCCAGTAGGTCCAGGCTCATGTCGAGTCTAGGATCGCGCCGCCGAATGGAGGCAGGCGGACGAGGCCGCCTTCGAAGCGCGCGCCGAAGCGCAGCAGGGGCCCGCCCACGGCTGCGATATCCGCCGATCTCCCGGCCAGCTCGAAGACGCAGATCAACCGCTGTTCGCCATGGACGCGCTCGAAGGCCAGCACGCCGGCCGGTGCCTCGACAAGGCGCGCCTCACCCAGCCGCAGCGCCGGCTCGCGGGCGCGAAGGGAGATGAGCCGCCGGGTGAAAGCGAGCATCGACGCATCGTCCGCCATCTGAGCGTCCGCCGCGAGAGCTCGGTGGCGCGGGTCGGGCGGCAGCCAGGTCTCGGCCGAGGCCGAGAAGCCGGCCGACGGCCCTTCGCTGGTCCAGGGCATGGGCGTGCGCGCGCCGTCACGTCCGGCCCCGCCGGTCCAGCTGGCGATGGCGAAGGGATCGGCCAGGCGCTCGAACGGCACCTCGGCCTGCGGCAGGCCGAGCTCCTCGCCCTGATAGAGGAAGATCGTCCCTGGCATGGCCAGCAGCGCCGCCATCAGCACGCGGACGTGTGCTGGATCGTCGCCGGCCAGGCGGCTGGCGAAGCGAGCCACATCATGGTTGCCGAGCGACCAGGACGGCCAGCCGTCGGCTTGGGCCCAGGCGGAGATGGCCCGGCGAAACAGCTCCGGATCGGCGCGGTCGGCCGACAGGAAATGGAAGCTGTAGGCCGTGTGCAACCGGTCGGCCCCCGCGATGTATTCGATCTGGCGCGGCAGAGCCGGGTTGTCGACGACCTCGCCCACGGTCATGCGGCCAGGACGCTCATCGATGAGCGCGCGCAGGCGGGCCAGGAAGGCCAGTGTCTCCGGCCGACTGCGGTCGTGCTCATGGCGCTGCATTCGGCTCGGCGAGAGCGGTGGGCGCGGGCGCTCGTTGGCCGGATTGTCGGCGAGAGACGGGTCGTGGAAGAAGTAGTTGACCACGTCGAGCCGTAATCCGTCGACGCCGCGGTCGAGCCAGAAGGCCGCGACATCCAGGATCGCCTCCTGAACGGCCGGCTGCCAGTAGTTGAGATCCGGCTGATCGGGCAGGAAATTGTGCATGTAGTACTGGCCGCGCCGAGGCCCCCAGGTCCACGACGGGCCGCCGAAGGAGGCCTGCCAGTTGTTGGGCGGCGATCCGTCCGGCCGGGCGTCGGCCCACACATACCAGTCGGCCCTCGGCCCTTCGCGCCCGGCGGCGCTTTCGATGAACCAGGGATGCCGATCGGAGGTGTGTGACCAGACCTGGTCGATGATCACCTTCAGGCCGAGCGCGTGGGCGCGCGCCAGCAGCGCGTCGAAGTCGGCCAGGGTCCCGAACCTCGGATCGACCGCCTTATAATCGGCGACGTCGTAGCCGAAGTCCTTCATCGGCGAGGTGAAGAAGGGAGAGAGCCAGATCCCGTCCACGCCGAGGGCGGCCACGTAATCGAGCTTCCCGCTGACGCCGGCGAGATCGCCCAGCCCATCGCCGGTACTATCGCAAAAGCTCAGGGGATAGATCTGATAGAGCGTGGCCCCCCGCCACCAGTCGTCGTCGGCCATCGCTCCCTCGTTCCAGCCCTTGCCTTCCGCGCGACCCATCGAATATCGACATTCAAACGCGCGAGAAAGAAAGCTGAAACATGGATCGAGTCCTGCCGACACCGACGCCGGAGACGGCGCATTTCTGGGATGGCTGCAAGGCGGGCGAACTTCGCCTGCAACGCTGCCGGGCCTGCCATGAGACCTATTTTCCACCGCGGCCGTTCTGTCCGGTGTGCGGTTCGCGCGAGGTCGAGGTGGTGAAGGCCAGCGGCAAGGCGGTGCTGTGGAGCTATGTGATCAATGAGCGTCCGCGCCGCGACATGGGCGACAAACCTCATTCGATCGCCGTGGTCGCCTTGGCCGAGGGCCCGCGCATGATGACCAACATCGTCGGCTGTCCGCAAACGCCCGAGGCGCTCGTCCTCGACATGCCGCTCGAGGTCACCTTCCAGACCTTCGGCGAGGTCGCCCTGCCGCTGTTCAAGCCGGCGGAGGCCTGAGCCATGAAACCAGGAAGCATCGCCGTCGTCGGGGCGGCCGAAACCACCCGCATGGGCAAGATCCCGGACGTCTCGGTCATCGGCCTGCACGCCGACGCGGCCCTGAACACCCTCGCCGACTGCGGCCTCAAGCCAAGCGACATCGACGGCCTGGCGACGGCGGGCGAGAACCCCACCTCTCTGTGCCACTATCTGGGCATCGTGCCGACCTGGGTCGACGGGACGTCCGTGGGCGGATGCTCGTTCATGCTGCACGTGCGCCACGCGGCGGCGGCGATCAACGAAGGCTATTGCAAGACGGTGCTCATCACCCACGGCGAAAGCGGCCGCTCGCGCGTCGGCGCGGGAGGACGGTTCGGCGGTGGCGGCGGGTCCAGCCTGCAGGGCCAGTTCGAGGCCCCGTTCGGACCCGTCGGACCTCCGACCCTGTTCACCATCCCGGTGCTTCGCTACCTGAAGAGCTATGGCTTGAGCGCCGAGGACCTCGCCTGGGTGTCGGTCATCCAGCGGGAATGGGCGGCGTTCAACCCGCGCGCCAGCTTTCGCGATCCGATCACCGTCGATGACGTGCTCAATTCCGAGATGATCGCGTGGCCGTTCACCAAGCTGATGTGCTGCCTGGTCACCGACGGCGGCGGCGCGCTCGTGCTCACCAGCGCCGAGCGGGCCAGGGACTTTCCGACCAAGCCCGTCTATGTGCTGGGAACCGGCGAGAGCGTCGAGACGCCCATGGTCTCGCAGATGGCCGACTTCACCAGCTCGCGCGCCTTTCGCGTGTCCTCGAAGAAGGCGTTCGAGGAAGCCGGCATCGCCCACGCCGATGTCGATCATCTGATGATCTACGACGCCTTTGCTCATCTGCCGCTCTACGGACTGGAGGATCTCGGATTCTGCAAACCCGGCGAGGCGGCAGCTTTCATCCGTGAGCGGAACACCGCGCCGGGCGGCAAGCTGCCACTGAACACCAACGGCGGCGGCCTCTCCTACATGCACTCGGGCATGTACGGCATGTATGCCCTGCAAGAGAGCGTGCGGCAGATGCGCGGCGTCGCGCCGGCCCAGGTTCCCGGGGCCAAGGTGTCGGTCTCGCAAGGGATCGGCGGCATGTTCGGCGCGGCCGGCACGATCGTCTTCGGAAATGAGCGGCCGTGATCCGGCTCTACGACCATCCGCTCAGCCCTTACGCACAGAAGGTCAGGATCGCCCTGCGCGAGAAGAACCTCGCCTTTGAAGCCGTCCTTCCCGGCGCCCTCGGGACCGGCGGCGCCGCCGGCGAGTTCCTGGCCGTCAGTCCGAGAGCCGAGGTGCCGGCGCTCATCGACGGGGACGCGGCGGTGTTCGATTCGACCATCACTCTCGAATACATCGAGGACAAATGGCCCTCGCCGCCGCTCCGCCCCCATGGCTCGGCCGAGCGCGCGCGGGCGAGGATGATCGAAGAGATCATGGACACCCACTATGAGGCGATCAACTGGGGCTTGGGCGAAGTGGGCTGGTTCAAGCGGGCCGAAGGGGAGCTGGCCGAGAGGCTGAGCGCGAGCGCCGCGCGTCAGCGGACCGGCTTCCACGCCTGGCTGGAGCGGGGCCTCGGCGAGGCGCCATGGTTCAACGGTGACGCCTTCGGCTGGGCCGACGTGTGCGTCGCTCCCTATCTCGCCGCTGCCGCCGCCCTGGGCGATCCGCCGGCGAAGGACTCGAAGCTGGCGAGCTGGCTCCGACGGGTTGTGGCCCGCGAGTCGGTTAGGCGGACGGTGGACGAGGCGCGCGCTTTCGACCGCGGGAGCGTCGATGTGGCCGATCTCGTCCGCCGTGGGCTGTTCAAGCGCGAATACCGCGACCACCGCCTGGAATGGATGATCAAGTCCGGCGGACTGGAAGTGGTGCTGAAGGGCCTCGAGGCGGACAACATCCGCTTCGCGCCGGAGTTTCATTGATCGCGCGACGATTTCTCAGTCGCAAATCGACCGTGCTCTAGGCTGCGTGCGCCATCTTGGTCCGGCGCCGCAGCGACCAACCCAAACCGGCCACGCCTAACGTCAGCATCGCCCAAGTGGCCGGCTCGGGGACCGTGCCTTGGACAAATGTGTCGGCGACCTGCGTGCCGCACGGGAATGTGCCATCGCAGGCGCCGCCATAGGTGCTGACCCAAGCCAGATCGTTGATGTCTGCGGTGAGATTATCGGCGGTCGAAATCACATAGTCGGATGGCGTGCCGCCGAACAGGAGCGCGGCCGCATCCACTCCGGAATAGGCTTCGGGAATGGTTGTCCAACTTGGTCCCTGGTCGACCTCCCATGAGCCGACGAACGCAAGTGTTGTGGAGTTGAAGGCGTAATTTGTGTAAGTCGGACCGATCGCCAAGTCGTAGACATAAGCTGAGGTATCACCCGAGTTTTCGTACAGCAGCGTCGCGTGCGCCGCCGGCGCCGCGAGAGCCGTCAAGCCGGCAATGACCCAGCCCTTTATTCCCCGCATTGCCATCTCCTGAGACCCAAGTTTCGTTGATCCGAGGTTACGACTGGCACACCATTGATAATGGCGCAAGTGTGGCGCTCAGGTTACGCGCTATCGACCTTTGGCGGGGGCGCGTCTAATACCTTTGCGCCATGTTGGGCGAGTTCGATTCCCGTCTGGATGGGCGCTTTCCCGACTACGACCGCGACCTATTGATCGCCCGGCTCAAGGCGGTCCTGCCGGCCGATGGCCTGCTCTCCGCGCCGGAAGCCCTGAGGGTCTATGAGTGCGACGGCCTGGCCGCCTACCGCGGTTTGCCCGGCTTGGTCGCCCTCCCCAGGCAGACGAGCGAGGTGCGCGGCGTGCTCCTGGCCTGCGCCGCGATGGGCGTGCCGGTGGTCGCCCGCGGCGCGGGGACCGGACTTTCCGGCGGCGCCCTGCCCTTTCCAGGCTGCGTGCTGCTGAGCCTGTCGCGCTTGGACAGGATCCTCGCCATCGATCATGACGCGCGCACGGCCACCGTCCAGCCGGGCGTGCGCAACCTGGCGGTGAGCGAGGCGGCCAAGCCCTTCGGCCTGTTCTACGCCCCCGATCCGTCGTCGCAGGCGGCCTGCAGCATCGGCGGCAACGTGGCCGAGAACGCCGGCGGCGTGCATTGCCTCAAATACGGCCTGACGGTGAACAACATCGCCGCCCTCGAGGTCGTCACCATGGACGGTGAGATCCTGCGTCTCGGCGGCGAGACGCTGGACAGCCCCGGTTTCGATTTCCTGGCCTTGATGACCGGCTCGGAGGGGTTGCTGGGCGTGATCACCGAGGTGACGGTGAAGCTGTTGCCGGCGCCGCTGCACGCCCGCGCCCTGCTGGCGGCCTTCGCCGAGGTTCACGATGGCGGGCGGGCCGTGGCGGCGATCATCGCGGCGGGCATCATTCCGGCAGGCCTGGAGATGATGGACCAGTTGGCCATCGTCGCGGCGGAGAAGCACTGCGCGGCCGGCTATCCGACCGACGCCAAGGCCATCCTGCTATGCGAGCTCGACGGCGAGGAAGAGGACGTGGCCGGTGAGCTGGAGCGGGTGGCGGAGATCTGCCGCGGCGCCGGCGCGGTCGATGTCCGGCTCGCCCGTGACGAGGCCGAGCGCCAGAGATTCTGGGCCGGACGCAAGGCGGCCTTTCCGGCCATGGGCCGCATGGCGCCGGACTACTATTGCATCGACGGCACCATTCCGCGCGCCAGGCTGCCTCAGGTGCTCGACGAGATCGCTCGCCTGTCGGCTGAGCACCGCCTGCCGGTGGCGAATGTGTTCCACGCCGGCGACGGCAATCTGCACCCGCTGATCCTCTACGACGCGCGACGAAAGGGTCAGCTCGAGCGGGCCGAGACGCTGGGCGGAGCGATCCTAGAGGCATGCGTCGAGGCCGGCGGCACGATCACCGGCGAGCACGGGGTGGGCCGCGAGAAGATCAACCAGATGTGCATCCAGTTCACCACCGCCGAATTGGAAGCCTTCGCCGCCATCAAGGCCGCCTTCGACCCCAGGGGCCTCTTAAATCCCGGCAAGGCGGTCCCGACGCTGGCCCGGTGCGCGGAGTTCGGCGCCATGCACGTGCACGCCGGAGCCCTTCCCTTTGCCCACCTCGACCGCCTCTGAGGAGGCGCCGCGATCGCTGTCCGCGCAGGTGCGCGAGGCGGCGCGACGGCATCATTCGCTGCACATCAGGGGGGGAAACTCCAAGGCGTTTCTCGGCCGGCGGACGCTGGGCCGCGTGCTCGATATGTCGGGGCATGTTGGGGTGATCGCCTATGAGCCGAGCGAGCTGGTGATTACCGCCCGCTCGGGAACCCGGATCGAGGACGTCGAAGGGCTTCTCGCCCAGCACGGCCAGATGCTGGCCTTCGAGCCGCCGGATTTCGGCAAGGGCGGCACGATCGGGGGCATGGTGGCGGCCGGCCTCTCCGGGCCCAGCCGCCCATTCGTCGGCGCGGTGCGTGACTACATCCTGGGCGTGACGGTGATGGACGGGCGCGGCCAGGCGCTGCGCTTCGGCGGCACGGTATTCAAGAACGTCGCCGGTTTCGATGCCTTCCGCCTGATGGCCGGCGCCATGGGGAGCCTGGGCGTACTACTAGATATCTCGCTCCGGGTGACGCCGAGGCCCCGCGCGCAGCGCTCGCTGAGTTTCGCCGAGGCCTGGCCGAAATCGAAGACGCGCCTCACCGGAATCCTGCGACAGCCCCTCCCCGTGAGCGGCGCGTTCCATGACGGCAAGCGCCTGTTCGTGCGACTGTCCGGGACCGAACGGGCGGTGGCGCATGCCGGGCGGACGCTTGGCGGAGACGACGCGCCGCTCGATATGTGGGAGGATCTGCGTCATATGCGCTTGCCGTTCTTCACCGCACCCAGGATTTGGCGGCTCTCGATTCCCAGGACCCGCGAAGTAAACGGACTGGCCGGCGCCTGGCTGATGGACTGGGCCGGCGCGCAACGCTGGCTCGTCACCCGAGCGCCGGCGGAGGCGGTGCGGGCGGCGGCGCGCGAGGCGGGCGGTCACGCGACCCTGTTTCACGGCGTGGTCGATGGCGAGGATGCATTCGAGCCGCTTGCCCCGGCGTTACTGGCCCTGCACCGGCGTCTAAAGACTGCGCTCGATCCGACCGGCGTGTTCAATCGCGGCCGCCTGTACGAAAGCTTGTAGGGCGTATGCGGACTGATATCGTTGGTGAACTGAAGGGTACGACGGCGGGAGCCATCGCGGCCGACGTCATTGGCGCCTGCGTCCACTGTGGCATGTGCAACTCAGCCTGCCCGACTTACGCCCTGACCGGCGATGAGCTCGATGGGCCGCGTGGCCGCATCTATCTGATGAAACAGGCGCTGGAGGGTGAGCCAGTCGGTCCCGTGACCCAGCACCATCTCGACAGGTGCCTGGAGTGCCGCGCCTGCGAGGCCGCCTGCCCCTCGGGCGTCGATTATCACGTTCTGCTGAACATCGGCCGCGAGTTCGTCGGCGGCAAGGTCAGGCGAGGGCCGGACGCGCGCCTGGGACGATGGGCGGTGCGCCTGATGGCGGCCTATCCCGCGGCGCTGGCCGCGCTCTTCGCCGCCGGACGGGCCGCGCGCCGTGTTCTGCCGCCGAGCTTGGCCACGAAGATCCCGCCACGGTCGGCGTCTGGACGCTGGCCGAAAACGCGTCACCCACGGCGGATGCTGATCCTCGGCGGATGCGTGCAGCGCGCGACGGCGCCCGGCTTCAACGCGGCGACCGCTCGCGTGTTCGACCGGCTGGGCATTTCCCTCACTGAACGCCGGGGCTGTTGCGGGGCGGTCCCGTTCCATCTTGGCGCCGGCGCCCAGGCGCGGGCCTCCGTCCGTCGCCAGATCGACGCATGGAACGCCGCTCTCGACGTCGGCCATGAAGCCATCGTGGTGACGGCGAGCGGCTGCGCCGCCTTCATTCGCGACTGGCCGCACCTGATGGCCGAGGATGCTGAATATGCCGGAAAGGCCCGCCGCATTGTCGCCTGCCTGAAGGACCCCATCGAGATCATCGGCGCTTCCACGCGGCCCCCCGCCCGCGAGCCCGCTGAACCGCGCATCGCCGTGCATGATCCCTGCACCCTGCGGAACGGTCCCGGCCTCGGCGGCAAGGTTGCCGCGCTCCTGGCGTCTTTTGGCTATGAGCCGTCGCCAGTCGCCACGCCGGGCGGCTGCTGCGGCTCCGCCGGCAGCTACTCCCTGTTCCAGCCGGAGCTGGCGGGGCGGCTGCGCGAGGAAACCATCAGTGCTCTGACAGCCGGCGAGCCCGCGGCGATCTGCACCGCCAACATCGGCTGCTGGATGCATCTGGCCGCTGTTTCGCCCGTCCCGGTGCGCCACTGGATCGAGGCCGTGGACGACCTCATATCGTGAGGCCATGACCGGCTACGCCCTTTTCTCAACCGCCATCGGCGTCTGCGCGATCGCCTGGACCGACCGCGGGGTACGGCGTGTGTGCTTTCCCGAAGCCAGCGAGGCGGCGACGCGGGCGAGGCTGCTGCGCGGCGCGCCGGGCGTGATCGAGATGGACCCGCCGCTAGCGATCGCCGAGGCGATTGCGGGAATCACGCGCCTGCTCCGCGACGGGAGGGCCGATCTCACCGGCGTCGAGCTCGACCTCGAGGGCGTCGACGCGGCGGAGCGGGCGATCCTGGAGGCGGCGCGGGCCATCCCGGCCGGAACGACCGTGACTTACGGCGATCTGGCGGCGCGGGTCGGCCAGCCGAACGGAGCGCGCGCCGTCGGCGCGGCCATGGCGCGCAATCCCTGTCCGATCGTCGTTCCCTGCCACAGGGTCCTGGCGGCCGGCGGCGGTTTCGGCGGGTTTTCGGCCCCTGGCGGTCTGGAAAGCAAGGCTCGGCTGCTCACGATCGAGCGGGCCGCGATCGGCGACGCGCCCAGCCTTTTCGAGGACCTGCCTGTTTCCGTCCGCCCCCCAAACTCCGCCTAACGGCGGAGAATCGCGTCGATCACCAGATCCTCGGCCTTGCCGAGGCGCGTCTGGGCGAGGCCGGCGGCCTTGTCCGATGCGCCCGCGGCCTCGAGTCCGCGGTCGCGCGCGAGTCTGCCGGCGATCTGCTTGACCACTCCCGTGACGTGCCTGGCGGCCCCGACGATCCGATCGGCGTTCATGACCTGCTCCGTTTGCCCTCGCTGAAAACGGAGACGGCGGACGCCGGTTCCTAGATGTCGAACTTCACGCCCTGGGCGAGGGGCAGGCTTGTCCCGTAGTTCACGGTGTTGGTCGCTCGGCGCATGTAGGCCTTCCACGAGTCCGAGCCGGCTTCGCGTCCGCTGCCGGTCTCCTTCTCGCCGCCGAAAGCGCCGCCGATCTCCGCTCCGGAGGGGCCGATGTTGACGTTGGCGATGCCGCAGTCCGAGCCGGAGGCGGAGCAGAAGCGCTCGGCCTCGCGCATGTCGAGGGTGAAGATGGACGAGGACAGGCCCTGCGGGGCGGCGTTGTTGAGCGCGATGGCTTCGGCCAGATCGCGGTAGCGCAGGACGTAGAGGATCGGGGCGAAGGTCTCGCGCAGCACAACATCAGTCTGGCCAGGCATCACGACAAGGGCGGGACGGACATAGATCCCCTCCCCCGGCCCCGCGACGCGCTCGCCGCCGTGGACCACGCCGCCCTCGGCCTTTGCGTCGGCCAGCGCTTGCTCCATGGCCGCCCATGCGGCCGGATCGATCAGCGGACCGACCAGGGTGTCGGCCGCGCGCGGATCGCCGATGGTGACGCCGGCGTAGGCCGCCTTCAGCCGGGGCAGCAGGATATCATGGACGCTGTCGTGGACGATCAGCCGGCGCAGGCTGGTGCACCTCTGACCGGCCGTGCCCATGGCCGCGAAGGCGACGGCGCGCAGGGTGAGGTCGAGATCGGCCGAGGGCCCGACGATGGCCGCGTTATTGCCGCCGAGTTCCAGGAGCGCGCGGGCGAAGCGCCTGGCCAGCAGCGGACCGACCGCCCGGCCCATGGCCGTCGAGCCGGTCGCCGAGACGAGCCGGACCTCGTCATTGCCGACCAGAGCCTCGCCGACCTCGCGTCCGCCGACGATGACGCTCGACAGCCCCACAGGCGCGTCGCCGAACCTCACCGCCGCGCGCTCGAACAGCGCCTGCACGGCTAGCGCGGTCAGCGGGGTCTTCTCCGACGGCTTCCACACCACCGCATTGCCGCACACCAGCGCCAGGGCCGCGTTCCATGACCACACCGCGACGGGGAAGTTGAATGCGCTGATCACGCCCACCACGCCCAGCGGCTGCCAGGTTTCCATCATTCGATGATCGGCGCGTTCGGTGGCCAGGGTCAGGCCGAACAGCTGGCGCGACAGGCCGACGGCGTAGTCGCAGATGTCGATCATCTCCTGGACTTCGCCCAGACCCTCCGAGAGGGTCTTGCCGGCCTCGATCGTCACCAGGGCGCCAAGTTTGCTCTTGGCCGCGCGCAGCTCCTCGCCGAGCAGGCGGACGAGTTCGCCGCGCCGGGGCGCGGGAACCTCGCGCCAGGCGAGGAAGGCCTCGTGCGCGGCGTCGATGGTCCCGGCGCATTGCGCCGCAGTGGCGTCATGGACGTTGGCGATGACCGCCGCGTCGATGGGAGAGGTCACCGCGCGCGCGCCGCCGGAGACGAGCGCCTCGGCCACGCCAAGGCTGGCCAGCAGATCCCTGGTCTCGGCGGGCGTCGGCCGGCTCATGCCACGGCATCCAGGGCGCGCGGCGAGGTCTCTTCGGTGGCGTAGGCGCGTCCAAAGCGGTTGGCGAGGAAGTCGGTCAGCGCGATCTCCTCCTGGCGCACGAAACCGGAGGCGCGCAGGGCCCCGTCGGCCAGCATGTCGAGCACCGCGCAGATGCCGGAGGCGGTGGTGATCTGGATGGCGCTGACCATGCGGCCGGCCATTTCGCGGGCGTAGATCTTGTTGGCGTAGGTCTCCTGCACCAGGTGGCCGTCCTTCAGGCCCGAGACGGTGACGAAGACGATGACGACGTCCTGCAGGGTCGCCGGCACCGCGTTTTCCAGTATGTCCTTCAAGAGATCGCGCCGGTCGCGCAGGCGCAGGTCATTCAGAAGCGCCTTCATGATCGCCGCGTGGCCGGGATAGCGGATGGTGCGATAGTTGAGGTTGCGCACCTTACCTTCGAAGGTCTCGCACAGGGTGCCCAGGCCGCCGGAGGTGTTGAACGCCTCGTAGGCGACGCCGTCGATGGAAAAAGCCTCGCACTCCTCCAGCGCCCGGGTCTGGCGCGGCATGCCGTCGACGATGGCCTCGCAAGGCTCGCAGTATTCGTTGATCACCCCGTCGGTGGACCAGGTCAGATTGTAGTTAAGGGCATTGGACGGGTACTTCGGCAACGCGCCCACCCGCAGGCGGACGTCGTGCAGGACATCGAAGTGCTGGGCCAGGTCGGCGGCGACGATTGAGATGAAGCC
>JBOHLC010000084.1:0-1866 GCA_050729395.1 Caulobacteraceae bacterium | reverse complement strand
ATGTATAGCCGGTCGAATCGAAACTGGGAGCGAACGAAATCATCGGGTCGATGCCGGCAAAGAAGGTCCCGTCTTCGTAGCCTGAGCCGATGCTCAAACCCTCGAAGACGTATCCGACCGTGTTAGTGGGAGCCATGAAGGAGGAGACCGCCGAAAACGAACTCACCATGGAATAGGCGCCGCATCCACCGGGAGGGGCGTAGATTCCTAGAGTGCATGAACTGAAGGTCGGTCCGGTAATGTCGCCGATCCCGTAGGTTGTATAGACCTCTCCGCTCCCAGGGTTCAGCCCAGTTATGGAGGTCGAACCGCTGGCCGTGAAGACGAGAGGAACTTCCGTGTCCGCGGGGCCAATAACCTCGAAGTAAAAGTCACCTGACGCGAAGCCCTGGTTCTCAGGCGGATAGAGCCCCGTCGAAGAGCCGCTGAAGCTTTCGGCGAGCACGCCATTGGCATAGCTGCCGATCAAGGTGCTGGTAGCGCATCCATCAGTGGAGGGGTTGCACATGCTATTTGTGATTCCCCCGAAGGTGGTCGTCGTCGGTCCAAGCGTGATGTAAGCATAGTAGTTCGCCGGCGGCATCGTGTCTGCCGCGGCCCCGCCGGCGGCGCCTGTCAGCGCAAGACCGATGATGGCGGCGCAATGTGCGCTGACTCTCATGACCGTCCCCCGGTGTGCGGACGTCAATCGAATCGTGGCGTGAGTCGCCCGAATCCCGAACCGCAACGTTCGACAGTACTCACGGAACCTCAATCACCACAAGGCAATTCGCTGGGCGTGATGTCCGTTTGATTGTGCCCGAAGCTCTTGCGCGATCACTCCCTCAGCTCAGCCACCACCGGCACGTGGTCGGAGGGCTTGTCGCGGGCGCGGACGGCGCGGTGGATGACAACCTCGCCCAGCTTGTCGGCCGCCTGGGGCGAGAGCAGCAGATGGTCGATGCGGATGCCGTGGTTCCGGTTCCAGGCGCCGGCCTGATAGTCCCAGAACGTATATCCGCCGGCCGCGCCGTCGGCCGACATATAGGCGTCGGTCAGGCCGAGCCACTTGAGCCGCCGGAACGCCGCCCGGCTCTCGGGCTGGAAGAGGGCGTCGCCGGCCCAGGCGGCCGGATTGTCGGCGTCGTCAGGCTCGGGAATGACGTTGTAGTCCCCGGCCAGCACCAGTCGCTCCTCGAGGTCGAGCAGCGAGCGGGCATGGGCGGTCAGCCGCTCCAGCCAGCGCAGCTTGTAGGCGAACTTGTCGGTGCCGATCGGATTGCCGTTGGGCAGATAGATGGCCGCCACGCGCACTGGCGCGGGACCGGATATCAGCGCCTCGAGATAGCGGGCGTGGTCGTCGCCGTCATCTCCCGGCAGTCCCTTGCGCACGTCCTCGATCGGCGTCTTGGAGACGATGGCGACGCCATTGTACGACTTCTGCCCGTGCACGGCGACGTTGTAGCCCAGCCGCTCGAAGGCCTCGGCCGGGAACTTCTCGTCGACGCACTTGATCTCCTGCAGGCAGGCCACGTCCGGCGCGGCCTCCCCGAACCAGGCCAGCACCGTCTCCAGCCGGGCGTTGATCGAATTGACGTGCCAGGTGGCGATGCGCACCGCTGGAGCCGCGCCTCAGATCGAGAAGCTGACGCCGCAGCCGCAGCTCGACTTGGCGTTGGGGTTGCGCACGCGGAACTCGGCGGCGGCCAGTTCGTCGACGAAATCGATCTCCGAGCCCTTGAGCAGGGCGACCGAAACGACGTCGACCACAGCGCTCGCCCCATCTCGCTCGATGGTCAGGTCGTCGTCCTCGGGCGCGCCGACCAGATCGAAGCGGTACTGGAACCCGGAGCAGCCGCCGCCATCCACCGCGACGCGCAGCATCAC
>JBOHLC010000083.1:0-1793 GCA_050729395.1 Caulobacteraceae bacterium | reverse complement strand
GTACCACGAGGCGAAACCCGACCGCCGGGCCGAGGCCGGCGGCCTGCTGCTGTCGCTGGCGTTGACCGTGTTCCTGACCGGGGTCACCGAACCGATCGAGTTCAGCTTCATGTTCCTTGCCCCGGCGCTCTACCTCCTGCACGCGCTGCTGACCGGAACCTCGATGGTGATCATGGACCTGCTGGGCGTAAAGCTCGGTTTCGGCTTTTCCGCCGGCCTGTTCGACTATCTGCTCAATTTCGGCAAGGCGACGCGGCCGCTGCTGCTGCTGCCGGTGGGCGCGGTCTATTTCGCCCTCTACTATGGCCTGTTCCGGCTTTTCATCCGCCGCTTCGACCTGAAGACACCGGGTCGTGAGGACACGCCCGTCATCGCCGCCGTCGCCCGGGCGCCGGCCAGGCGCGCGCGAGGCTACATCGAGGCGCTGGGCGGGGCAGGCAACCTCACCGGCGTTGGGGCGTGCACGACACGGCTGCGCCTGGTGGTGGCCGATCAGGCCGCGGTGGACGAGCCGGCTCTGCGGGCGCTGGGCGCGCTCGGCCTGGTGCGGCCGTCGGATCGGGACCTGCAGGTGGTGGTCGGGGCCACGGCCGATCAGATCGCGCGCGAAATCAACGAAGCGCTGGAGGCCGGACCGGAAACGGCGGCCGCGCCCAGCTTCTCGGCTCAGGCCATGCTCGCGGCGCTTGGCGGGGCGCTCGCCCGCGTCGAGACGCACGCCAGTCGCTTGGTGGTGACACTAGCCGGCGAGGGGCCGGTGGACGAGACGGCCGCGCTCGCCGCCGGAGCGCGCGGCCTGGCGCGAACCGCGCCGCGCACGGTTCACCTCGTCATTGGACCAGGCGCCGAGGCGGCCGGGGCCGCCCTGCGCCGATTGGGACCAGCAAGAGCAGGATGATTTGAGATGACATCATCTCAAATCTGAATCCTGCTCGAAATTCAAAGTATAGAGCCTGATTCAGACGCTGGATCTCTCCGGTCCAACGTCATCAGGCTCTACTTTGGCGGGGTAGTGGCCGACGGGGCCGGCGTGGCCGGCGGATTGACGGCCGTTCCGTTCACCGGCGGGGTCTGACTGTTCTCCGGCGGGGCCGCGGCCGACGGCAGAGGCGTGGTCATGGACCTCGAGTCCGGTGTGGAACTGGTGTCCGGCGTCGTGCTGGTGTTCGGCGTCATCCCGGTGGTGGGCGCGGGCTCGGTGGCCGGGGCCTGAGCGGGCATGGCCGTGGTGTCGCTCGTGCTGGCGGCGGTATTGGCCGCGGCGCCGGTGTTGGCGGCGGCCATGGCCATGGAGTGGCGTTCGCGCGACGAGGCCTTCAGATAGTGGCCGAGTTCAGCGTAGGGAATCGGCTGAGCTGGTTCGGCGTACATGCTCGAACGTGAAGCCACGTGGTGGCGATGGTGGTGACGTGTCACCTTGGCGGAAGCGCCGCCGGCGGCGAGGGCGCCGATCGCGACGCTCGCGATGAGAAGTCTGGTGATCATGGGATGCTCCAATGCGCCCAACATCAAGCGCCCCCGCGACAACTAAACGAGCGAAGCCGGAGCGCGTTCCGAAAAGGCGGCGCCGCTTTGTCGAGAAGGAACGCGCGTTCGACGGCTGGGCTGGCCCGCTCCTACCCACTCCCCAAGCGCACTCCATAAAATGCGTCATCCCGGGCGAAACGGAGCGGAGCGGAGTGCAGCCCCGGATTTAATCCGGGGCGGGACCCAGGGCCTTGAGCGCCGACCGTGGAGCCGCGCCACCGCGGCGGCGAGATCATAGTTTGGGGCCCTGGGTCCCGGCTCTCCAG
>JBOHLC010000082.1:0-3435 GCA_050729395.1 Caulobacteraceae bacterium | reverse complement strand
GTGGAGTAGTTGGCTATCGCTCGGCGCCAAAAACGCCGCTGCCGCTCAGGTCTGCATGGCGGCGATGAGCGGCTTGGCTCCCAGGATCTGCATCATCCGCTTCAGGTTGTAGGCCAGGACGTGGAGGCTGATCTCCGTTCTGACGTTCTTCAGCCGCTTCATCAGGAAGTGGGTCGAGCCCATCTGGGCTTTGATCGTCCCGAAGGGATGTTCCAAAGTGAACCCAAGTCCGCTGTGGAGACATGTCTCCAGCTCCGGCTAGGCTGCTAAGGTCCCGTTATCGGGGAGGGTTTTGCGATGCCTTGGAGTGTCGCCAGTTAGCGACAGACTGCGTGGTGGACGCGGCTGGGATTGAACCAGCGACCCCTACGATGTCAACGTAGTGCTCTCCCGCTGAGCTACGCGTCCGCTCCCGCGCCCATCTGGGGGCCTCCGACCGGGAAGGCGCGGGTATATCGGCGGCGCCCCAGACTGGCAAGATTGGCAAGGCAAGGTTTGACCGCCGCGCCGGCTTGGCGAATATGTCGGCCATGAACGCCTGGGAGGCTCTCGCCCGGACGGAAGAGATCGACCCCGACGATGTCGGCGTCGAGACGCCCTTCCCGTTCGAGATCTCCAGTCCCTCGGGCCCGACCACGCCCCTGGTGTTCGCCTCGCCGCATTCGGGCCGGGTCTATCCCACCGGCATGATGTCGGCCTCGCGGCTGGACGCCGACGCCATCCGCCGCTCGGAGGACGTGTGGGTCGACCGCCTGATCGAGGGGGCCACCGCCCACGGCGTCAGCGTCATCTCCGCCCGCCTCGCGCGCGTCTATCTGGATGTGAACCGCGAGCCGTGGGAGCTCGATCCGGCCATGTTCTCCGATGAGCTGCCCCCTTATGCGCGCGGCCGCTCGGCCCGGGTGGCGGCGGGGCTGGGGGCCATCGCCCGCATCGTCTCGGAGGGCGAGGAGGTCTACGCCCGCAAGCTCACCTTCGCCGAGGCGCGCGGCCGCGTGGAGGCGGTGCACGCGCCCTATCACGAGGCATTGCGCGAGCTCGTCGAGGCGACCCTGGCCGCGCACGGCGTCGTCCTGTTGCTGGACTGGCACTCCATGCCCTCCGCGGCGGCCCGGCACGCGGCCGGCGGAGCGTGCGACGTGGTCCTGGGCGACCGCTTCGGCGGGGCCTGCGCGCCAGCCATCGCCCGGCTGGTCGAGCGCACCCTGGCCGGTCTCGGCTACACGGTGGCGCGCAACGCGCCCTATGCCGGCGGCTATACCACCGAGCACTACGGCCGGCCCGCGCGCGGCGTCCACGCCCTGCAGATCGAGGTCAACCGCGCCCTCTATGTCGACGAGGCGAGCCTCGTCCCCACCCCCGGCTTCGCGCGCCTCAAGGCCGACCTCGAGCGCATGTTCCGAACGCTCAGCCAGACCGACTGGGCCAAGGTGTGACTTTCGAGGAGGTCGCTACGGCGCAGAAGCCTACGCCTAAGAACGACCAATCAAGAATTCAAAGACGCCCGGTCTGGGTGTGGATTTCGTCTGGATATATGCTGGCGTCAGTCACTTACAATTGTTGGCTGCAACTCCCACGCTTCTATGAGTTAGCGACCATCGATCAATCCACGCTGGCGCTAAATTTAATATGCAATTTCGCCGGCGCGGTTCTTCTGTTTCTTCTATTTCGCTGGTCGATTGTCTTCTTGCTCATCGCATTTCTGGATGGCGCGGTGGCAACGGCGTGGCCGATCATCAGTGACAGTAATGCCGGCCATCCGGTTCATGTCCCGATTACCGTGCTGAGCTTTGGGTGGCCAATTGCAATAATCGTTTACGCGATCTGGCTTGCTCGTCGAGGCGTCCTTCGCTGACGCTTTTCGCAAGGTATATGATCGCAAAAAAATGGCCGCGCACGGCGGCGCCGACTTTCCCAAATTGCGTCATCCCGGCCGCAGCGCGTCAGCGCGGAGAGCCGGGACCCAGGGGCGCCGTGCGCCGACGGCGCAGCCGCGTGATGTACAGTTGCTGGTTTCGGGCTTGACCCTCTGGGTCCCGGATCTCCGGTCCGCGATGCGGACCTCCGTCCGGGATGTCGGGTGTGGGGGGGGGGCCGGACTCTTGAGCGAAAAAAAATGGCCGCGCACGGTGGCGCGGCCAGTTCATAGGGAGGAAACGCCCAGGAAGGGCAGAGTCGTCAGCGACGCCTCATATGCTGACGATTACGGTGCAGCGCACAATAAGGCAAGCGCGAAAACGCGCCTTTCGGCCAGGAAATCGCGGAAACGGCCGTTGTCATAAAAAATACAAATACCTAGCCGGATGCGCGGCTCATTGTCGCGCCTTCACATCCGACTGCCAATTGTTGCAACGCACCAGAAACAGGGCCTCGCGTGTGGCCTCGGGACCCATTCTCGCCTATATGCGCGCCTCCACTTCCCCCGGCCCCCTTCAAATGTCGCTCCGCAACATCGCCATCATCGCCCACGTCGATCATGGCAAGACCACCCTCGTCGATCAGATGCTGAGCCAGTCCGGCGTCTTCCGGGCCAATGAGGCGCATCTCGAGCGGGCCATGGACTCCAACGATCAGGAGCGCGAGCGCGGCATCACCATCCTGGCCAAGGCGACCAGCGTCCTGTGGCATGGCGCGGCCGGCGAGACGCGTATCAACATAATCGACACGCCCGGCCATGCGGACTTCGGCGGCGAGGTGGAGCGGATCCTGGGCATGGTCGACGGCGCCCTGCTTTTGGTCGACGCCGAGGAAGGGGTCATGCCGCAGACCAAGTTCGTCCTCGGCAAGGCGCTGAAACTGGGGCTGAAGCCGATCGTGGTGCTGAACAAGGTCGATCGGCCGCACGCCGACCCGGACAAGGTGCTGAACGACGCCTTCGATCTCTTCGCCGCCATCGGCGCGACCGACGACCAGCTTGACTTCCCGCACCTCTACGCCAGCGGCAAGCACGGCTGGGCCGTGGCGGACCTGGCCGACGAGCGCAAGAGCCTCGCGCCCCTGTTCGACAGGATCGTCGAGCACGTGCCGCCGCCGGCCGCCGCCGCCCGGGCCGACGAGCCGGCCAGGCTGCTGGCAGTGCTGATCGAGGCCGATCCGTTCCTGGGCCGCCTGCTCACCGGCCGCGTCGAGGCCGGGCGCCTGACCCCTGGCATGGCGATCCGCGCCCTCTCGCGCGATGGCGTGGAGATCGAGCGCGGGCGGGTGAGCAAGCTGCTGGCCTTCCGCGGCCTCAAGCGCGCGCCGATCGAGGAGGCACTGGCCGGCGACATCGTCGCCGTGGCCGGCCTTTCCAAGGCCACCGTGGCCGATACTCTGGCCGGGGAGGGCGCCGAGGGGGCTTTGCCGGCCCAGCCGATCGATCCGCCGACGATCGCCATCACCGTTTCGGTCAACGACAGCCCGCTGGCCGGCCGCGACGGCGACAAGGTGCAAAGC
>JBOHLC010000081.1:0-5559 GCA_050729395.1 Caulobacteraceae bacterium | reverse complement strand
GAGTAGGAATTCCAGACGCCGATACCCTTCCGAGCGCGGGTGAGCTAAACCGCCCGCGCCTTTTGTTGAGCCCGCGTCAGCGGCTAGCCAAAGATCGCATCCATGCCTCGCACCACAGACATCAAAGACTATCGCAACTTCGGAATCATGGCCCACATCGACGCGGGCAAGACGACGACGACCGAGCGCATCCTCTACTACACCGGCAAGAGCCATAAGATCGGCGAGGTGCATGATGGCGCAGCCACCATGGACTGGATGGAGCAGGAGCAGGAGCGTGGCATCACCATCACCTCCGCCGCGACCACGGCCATGTGGAACGGCAAGCGACTGAACATCATCGACACTCCGGGGCACGTGGACTTCACCATCGAGGTCGAGCGCTCGCTGCGCGTGCTCGACGGCTGTGTCGCCGTGCTCGACGGCAATCAGGGCGTCGAGCCCCAGACCGAGACCGTGTGGCGCCAAGCCGATCGCTACGACGTGCCACGGGTGGTGTTCGTCAACAAGATGGACAAGATCGGCGCCGATTTCGAAAAGTGCGTCGAATCCATCCGCGACCGGCTGGGCGTGAAGGCCGTGCCGATCCAGCTGCCGATCGGCTCGGAATCCACGTTCAAGGGGATCATCGACCTCGTGCGCATGAAGGCCGTGATCTGGGAGAGCGAGGGCCTCGGCGCCAATTACCACGACGAGGAGATTCCCGCGGACCTCAAGGCAGCCGCCGACGAGGCGCGCCACTTCATGGTCGAAAACGCCGTCGAGCTCGACGACGACGCGATGGAATCCTACCTCAACGGCGAAGACCCGTCGGTGGAGGTGCTGAATCGCTGTCTGCGCAAGTCGGTTCTGACCGGCGCCTTCTATCCGGTTCTTTGTGGGTCAGCGTTCAAGAACAAGGGAGTACAGCCACTTCTTGATGCAGTGGTGGAATATCTGCCCTCGCCTGTGGACATCCCGCCGACGCCTGGCATCGACGTCAAGAACGGCGAGCCCGTGGTGCGCCGCGCATCCGACGACGAACCGCTGTCGGTGCTTGCGTTCAAGATCATGGATGACCCGTTCGTCGGCTCGCTCACCTTCTGCCGCATCTATTCCGGCAAGCTCGAAAGCGGCATGGCGCTGCTCAACTCCTCGCGCGAGCGCAAGGAGCGCGTCGGCCGCATGCTGCTGATGCACTCGAACAATCGAGAGGACATCAAGGAGGCCTTCGCAGGCGACATTGTCGCTCTGGCCGGGCTCAAGGACACGCGCACGGGCGACACACTGTGCGACCCGGTGAGATCGCCGATCCTGCTGGAGAAGATGGATTTCCCCGATCCGGTGATCGAGATCGCCATCGAGCCGAAGTCCAAGGCCGACCAGGAAAAGCTGGGCGTCGCCCTGCAGAAGCTGGCGGCCGAGGATCCGACCTTCCGGGTCTCCACCGATCAGGAGAGCGGCCAGACGATCCTCAAGGGGATGGGCGAACTGCACCTCGATATCAAGGTCGATATCCTCAAGCGCACCTATAAGGTGGAGGCCAACATCGGCCAGCCTCAGGTGGCCTACCGCGAGACACTGGGGCGTACGGCGGAGATTAACTATACGCACAAGAAGCAGACGGGTGGTTCGGGCCAGTTCGCACGCATCCGGGTCATCTTCGAGCCGGCCGAGCCGGGCTCGGGCTACTCGTTCGAAAACAAGGTGGTCGGCGGTTCGGTGCCCCGTGAATTCATTCCGGGCGTCGAAAAGGGCCTCCTGAGCGCCAAAGAGAGCGGTCTCCTGGCCGGCTTCCCGGTAATCGATTTCAAGGCGACCCTGGTCGACGGCGATTCCCACGACGTCGACTCGAGCGTCCTCGCATTCGAGATCGCGGCGCGCGCGGCCTTCCGCGAGCTTCGCGAAAAGGCGTCGCCCAAGCTCCTCGAGCCAATCATGAAAGTGGAAGTGACAACGCCGGAAGATTACGTTGGGGATGTCATCGGCGATCTCAATTCCAGGCGCGGCATGATCCAAGGCACCGACCAGCGCGGCAACGCGCAGGTGATCATCGCCATGGTTCCACTGGCCAATATGTTCGGTTACGTGAACACCCTGAGGTCCATGTCTCAGGGCCGCGCCAACTTCCACATGGACTACGATCACTACGAGGCCGTGCCGCAGGCGGTGGCCGACGAGGTGGTCAAGAAGTACGCTTGAAGACGAACCCTCTAACTTCACACCTGGAAGCCCATCCTGGGCTGGAGCTTTAAGAAATGGCCAAGGCAAAGTTCGAACGCAACAAGCCGCACTGCAACATCGGCACCATCGGGCACGTGGACCACGGCAAGACGACGCTGACGGCGGCGATTACGTCCGTGCTGGCCAAGAGCGGCGGGGCGACGCTGAGGTCCTACGACTCGATCGACGCCGCGCCGGAAGAGAAGGCGCGCGGCATCACCATCAATACCGCGCACGTGGAGTACGAGACGAAGAACCGGCACTATGCCCACGTCGACTGCCCCGGCCACGCCGACTATGTGAAGAACATGATCACCGGCGCGGCGCAGATGGACGGCGCCATCCTTGTGGTCTCCGCCGCGGATGGTCCGATGCCCCAGACCCGCGAGCACATCCTGCTCGCCCGCCAGGTCGGCGTGCCGGCGTTGGTGGTCTATCTGAACAAGGTCGACATGGTCGACGATGAGGAGCTGCTCGAGCTGGTCGAGATGGAGGTGCGCGAGCTGCTGTCCAGCTACGAGTTCCCGGGCGATGACGTGCCGATCGTCAAGGGCTCGGCCCTGGCGGCGCTGGAAGGCAAGGATCCAAAGATCGGCGAGGAGTCGGTCCAAGCGCTGATGGCGGCGGTGGACGAGTATATTCCCCAGCCGGAGCGTCCGGTGGACCAGCCGTTCATGATGGCGGTGGAAGACGTCTTTTCCATCTCCGGCCGCGGCACAGTGGTCACCGGCCGTGTCGATCGGGGCGTGATCAAGGTGGGCGAGGAAGTCGAGATCGTCGGCCTGCGCCCGACGCAGAAGACCATCTGCACCGGCGTGGAAATGTTCCGCAAGCTGCTCGACCAGGGCCAGGCTGGTGACAACGTCGGCGTGCTGCTGCGCGGCACCAAGCGGGAGGAGGTCGAACGCGGCCAGGTGCTGTGCAAGCCTGGCTCGATCACGCCGCATACCAAGTTCACAGCCGAGACCTACATCCTCACCAAGGAGGAGGGTGGTCGTCACACGCCGTTCTTCAGCAACTACCGGCCGCAGTTCTACTTCCGCACGACGGACGTGACCGGCGTCATCAAGCTGAAGGAAGGCGTGGAGATGATCATGCCAGGCGACAACGCCGAGCTCGATGTCGAACTGATCACGCCCATCGCCATGGAAGAGCGTCTGCGCTTCGCCATCCGCGAGGGCGGACGCACGGTCGGCTCGGGGGTAGTCACCAAGATCGTCGCCTGAGGGAAAGGGCCGCGGCTCGCTTGCCCGGCGAGGGGCCGGCTGATACACGACGCTCCCTCCGGCGGAGCGCCACGGGACCGACGCGCCGGCGAGCCTCGCGCTCTCCGGCGCTTGGCCTTTGCGGCGATCGCGGAGCAATTAGGAGTGTAGCTCAGCTGGTAGAGCATCGGTCTCCAAAACCGAGGGTCGTGGGTTCGAGTCCCTCCACTCCTGCCACTATATGAGTTGAATGTCAGAGGATCGCGGCGCGCGGCGCCGACGCGGAATGAAGAGTCGAAAGGCCGATATGGCGAAAACCACAGGCATGGCGCCCTTCGGCGCCCGCCGAGACCAGCCGACCTCGATCGCGCCGGTGCGGCCGGTCGCGCCCGTTGAACCGAAGCGGCCGTTCAATCCCGTTCAGTTCCTGCGCGAGGTCAGGGCGGAGGCGCGCAAGGTCACCTGGACGAGCTGGAAGGAGACCTGGATCACCTCGGTCATGGTCGCGATCATGGTCATACTGACCGCTTTTTTCTTCTTCGGGGTCGATGCTTTGCTGCACGCGGCCGTGACCGCGCTCCTCAATCTGGCCAACGCGGAGTAGCCTGATGACCAGCCAAGGAGCGCAGGCGACCAACCCCCATCACAAGTGGTATATCGTCCACGCCTATTCGAACTTCGAGAAGAAGGTGGCCGAGAGCATTCGCGAGCAGGCGCACACCCAGGGCCTGGACGATTCCTTCTCCGAGATCCTGGTGCCGACAGAGGACGTGATCGAGATCCGCCGCGGCCGCAAGATCAACGCGGAGCGCAAGTTCTTTCCAGGCTATGTCCTGGTCAAGATGGACCTCTCCGATGAGGCCTATCACCTGGTCAAGAACACCCCGAAGGTGACCGGTTTCCTGGGCTCCGGCCAGCGGCCGATGCCGGTTTCCGAGCGCGAGGTTGCGCGTATCATCGGCGCCATCGAGGAAGGCGTGGAGCGGCCCAAGCCGACGATCACCTTCGATGTGGGCGAGACGGTGCGGGTCATCGACGGTCCCTTCGCCAGCTTCAACGGCTCGGTCGAGCAGGTCGACGAGGAGCGGGCGCGCTTGCGCGTCACCGTCTCCATCTTCGGTCGCGCGACACCGGTCGAACTCGAATACTAGCAGGTGGAAAAGGCCAGCTAGCGGGATCAGCGACGCCCGCGCCTTTCCGGGGCGGGCTCAAATCCGTGGGAGGGGCGCCACTCCGCACCACGGCTCACAGGCGCCCGAGATGGCGCGGAAGAGGAGATCATGGCCAAGAAGATACTGGGCTACATCAAGCTGCAGGTGGCGGCCGGGGCGGCGACGCCTTCGCCGCCAATCGGACCCGCGCTCGGTCAGCGCGGAGTCAACATCATGGGCTTCTGCAAGGAGTTCAACGCCCGCACCGAAGGCGTCGCCAGGGGTACGCCCCTGCCGACGGTCATCACCGTCTACCAGGACAAGAGCTTCAGCTTCGTCACGAAGACGCCGCCCGCGACCCACTTCCTGAAGGAAGCGGCCGGCATCAAGTCGGGCTCCGGCAAGACGGGACGCGAGAGCGTGGGCAGCGTCACCCGCACCCAACTCAAGAAGATCGCCGAGGCGAAGATGAAGGATCTCAACGCCAACGACATCGACGCAGCCGCGCGGATCATAGAAGGCTCGGCGCGCGCCATGGGCCTCAAGGTTGTGGAGGCTTGAGCCCGATGACTCAGCAGACGAAAAGAGAAAAGGCCCGCACCGGCGACCGCGCGGTCGTTCACGGACTGCAGGACGCGGTCAAGCTGGTCAAGGCCAACGCCACTGCCAAGTTCGACGAGAGCGTCGAGATCGCGGTCAATCTGGGCGTCGATCCGCGCCATTCCGACCAGCAGGTGCGCGGCGTGGTGGCCTTGCCTTCCGGCACCGGGCGCGAGGTGCGCGTGGCCGTCATCGCCAAGGACGCCAAAGCCGAGGAGGCCAAGACGGCGGGCGCCGACATTGTCGGGGCCGAAGATCTGGTCGAGCGGATCCAGGGCGGGTTCCTGGAGTTCGACCGCGTGATCGCCACGCCCGACATGATGGCCCTGGTCGGCCGGCTTGGAAAAATCCTCGGGCCGCGCGGACTGATGCCCAACCCGCGCGTGGGCACGGTGACGCCC
>JBOHLC010000080.1:0-1220 GCA_050729395.1 Caulobacteraceae bacterium | reverse complement strand
CTTCGCCGTACTCCCACCATAAATGGGGGGAGATGGGAGGAAACGCGCTTGCCGCTCGATCTGCGCGAACTGGCCGAAGGCGTGCACGCCGAGACGCTGGCGGCGGTGACCCTGGGCGCGGTCGTGGCCACGGTGAGCGGGGTGGTGGCCAACATGTGGGAGAGCCGCGTGCGCGAGGTCAAGCGCGAGCGCGCGGCCGCCCTCCTCGTCGGCGAGGCCATCTCGACGATGTACGCCATCCTGCAAGGCTCGCTGCGCTCCATGAGCGTCGGAGAGCGCTTCGGCCCGGTGACCCGGCGCATGTTGCTTTCGGCCCGGCGCGAGCTGGACATCTACGAGCGCAACCGCGAGCTGCTGCTCGATCTGCGCGACGCCAAGCTGCGCGTGGACCTGCATAGCCTGATGGTGCGCATCTCCATGCCGCTCGATGGCATCATCGCCGCGATGGATGATGTCGATCAGGCCCATCCGGACGCACGCGAGCGCGGGGTCGAGTTCATGGCCGAAACCCTGACCAAATTTCCCGCCCTGATCGAGCGCCTGGCGCGCGTCGCCGGCCGCGACTTCGACACCTACGAGGAGATCTTCTTCCCGCCGGTCGACCCGGACGTCAGCTTCGCCCCGCCCCAGCCCACCACCGCGAGCGAGTCGTGAGGCTCGCGTCGCGCTTCACGGGCGCGGACATCGGCAAGCTGGATTTCGTCGGCCAGACAGCGGCCTAGGCGCGCGCCGTCGATCGGCCAAGCGATCTTGCGCGCGAAAAAGCGCGAACGACTATTGAAACAATGGCCCGCGGCGATCACATTAGACCTGCCGCGGGCTCATCACCCCCGTTCTCGCGGCCTCACTGGCCCGGCGGAGTGAACTTCTCGCCGGGCCATTTTTTTATGAACCCGTCGGCCTGGGCAATAGGGCGTGAGCGCGCAGCGGCCGATTGGCGACAAACGTGTCAAAAACGACACATATCTGGCGGGGGGATTGGGCGCGTTCCTTCTCCCCTTGCGGGAGAAGGTGTCGGCGAAGCCGACGGATGAGGGGTCGACGTCGGGTTGCCGTATGATTTCAAAACCTTATCGGATGGGTCCTGCAACCCCTCATCCGACCCGCCGCGCGGGCCACCTTCTCCCGCAAGGGGAGAAGTCATCAAAACGCGTTCGGCGAGGCGGAGACCTTGTGGCAGGTCCGCTTGAGGTAGGTTCGGTCGCTGTACAGATAGGAGA
>JBOHLC010000079.1:0-4148 GCA_050729395.1 Caulobacteraceae bacterium | reverse complement strand
GCCCAATACCCGGCCGACCACCACCGACGCCGCCGCGATCGAGGACAAGCTGGCCCGCGCCAGGGGCCGCATGCATTGCGACCACGCCTTCTATGTCGGCGGCACGCACGAAAACGCCCGCGACCTTGGCGAGTTGGAGCGCTTGCCCGGCTGCTGCGGAGTCAAGGTGTTCGTCGGCTCGTCCACCGGCTCGCTGCTGATCGCCGACGACGAAGGGCTGAAAGCGGTGCTGGCCGCCATTCGCCGCCGCGCCGCCTTCCATTCCGAGGATGAGAACCGGCTGGTGGAGCGCAAACCCCTGGCCCGTCCGGGCGACTGGACCAGCCATCCGGACGTGCGCGACGTCGAAACGGCGCTGCGCTCGTCCAGGCGGCTGATCGCCCTCGCCCGCGCCGCGGGCAAGCGCATCCACATCCTGCACACCACCACCGCCGATGAGATCGAGCTGTTCGCCCTGCACAGGGACATCGTCACCTGCGAGATCACCCCGCAGCATCTGACCATGGCCGCGCCCGAGTGCTACGAGCGGCTGAAGAGCCTGGCCCAGATGAACCCGCCCATCCGCGACGAGCGCCACCGGCGCGGCCTCTGGCGCGGCATTGAACTTGGCATCGCCGACGTCATCGGCACCGACCACTCGCCCCATACGCTCGAGGAAAAGGCCAGGTCCTATCCGGACTCGCCCTCGGGCATGCCCGGCGTGCAAACCCTGGTCGCGGTCATGCTGACCCACGTGGCCGAGGGCCGGCTGACTCTGGAGCGGTTCGTCGACCTGACCTCCCACGGCGCAAATCGCGTATTCAACATCGCCGGCAAGGGGCGGCTGGCGGTGGGCTACGACGCCGACCTGACCATCGTCGATCTGAATGCCCGGCGGACGATCAGGAACGAGGACCAGGTCAACCGCGCCGGCTGGACCGCCTTCGATGGGTTCGAGGCTAAGGGCTGGCCGATGGCGACGATCATCCGCGGCCGGATCGTCATGCGCGACGACGAGGTGGTCGCCGAGGGCCTGGGCGAGCCGGTGCGTTTCCTGGAGACCCTGCCGGGGGAATGAGGGGGACAAGTGAGCGGACTTATGAATTGGGTCGGAATCGCCGCGCAAGCTCCCTTCTTCGCCTTTTCGGTGATAGCGATTTTCGCCTGGCTGTTCGTGGCTTTTCAGGTCATCGGGCTCTTGAGGGCAGTGGCGGAAACCAGACCTCAATTGAAATTGCAGCCGTGGAGACAATCCCTGGGTGAGTTTAAGGCCCGAGTGGAGACTTCGCTGACCGCCAGTCGGCGTTGGCGGCGCTGTCGCCAGGGCTTGAGATGGTTTTTCGGTCTCGGGGCGATTGGCGCGATTGCATTCGTGGCCATTGGTTTCGCGCATTGAGCTTGGGCGCGATGGCAAGTGTCACCAATCTAATCCTCCGTGAAAGAGCGGCCTGCCGTTTCATGTGGCAGGGGAGTCGCACGCGACGGGGCGCGAGATGAGAGAAACCGACGTGCCGGCGACGCCGGAGACGGCGCCGACGCCCGCGATCGGCGCGCTCATGGCACCGGGCTACTATCAGCGTTCACACGGTCACGGCTCCGGATTTACTGCGGCGTCACTGGGATCCCCGTCCCAACCGCGGCGGTGGGCGGTTTGCCGGCCGACCCCATACTCGCCGCCGAAGGCTTGAAGGCGAGCGAACATTGAACTTGCCCTAAGCCACCTTCATCGAAATATACCCAAGTCTCTCCATGCAGAAATAATGCAACTCTATAAACGACGACTGAATATCGCGACCCAAACTAACAACGAGGACGCGATCGAGACGCCCATGGATAGGCAGAGCTCGCCAATTTGACCATTCGCCTCCGAGATGTGGCGCCCGATTAATAATCCGACGAGACCAGATACGACGAGAGACTGCGAAGTAAGTAGCCAGAATCGAATTGGATATTTTCTCATGGGCAGGAAGGGTAAGTTCCAATCATATGGGCGCGATAGTTCAACTGAAGTCCTATTTCGAATTGCTGTAAGCCATCCAAATAACACCAACCCAAATATTACTGACACAAAAATAGAGACGAACCAATCAATATTTACTTCACGCTTGCTGTGAACCAAAACGACCGGGATACCGATCAAAACAACGGCTAGACGCCAGAATTTCCACAATCGACTCACGGCGAACTCCCGGAGAGGTATGCTGTGCCCCCGACTCCAGCCACTGCCGATTCCCCAAAGCCCAATATCGGAACCGGAGCTCCCTCCGAGCCGATCGAAGCTCCTAGAGCCGTGCCGGGAAAGCCGAGGTTAATATTCCACCAGGGCTGCCGGCCGAACGCGTGAGCTTCCGCCTCGACTTCCGGCCCAACCCCGATCTCACCTGCGCCTTGCAATCCGTAATTGACGCCTGGTTGCTGACATCCCCGATTTGAGGGATCGATAGTGGCGCTTAGTCCTTCCCCGGCGCCTATGTAGCCACCATAGTTCCATTGACCGTTGAGGGCGCCGTTTCCTCCGTTGTTCCCGAAAGTGAAAATTCCCCCGACGCCGGCTCCCGCCTGGATCGTAATCTGCCACAACCCGCTTGGATCGGCCCCGCTCACCGGATTCCCGCCGACATAGGCGTAAAGGTTTCCTTGCGGATCGGCGCTCTCTCCGGCTGGGTCGCGGGAAAGCCAGCGGCCGATGGCCGGGCTGTAGACCCGGTTGGTCGCCAGTAGGAGCCCGCTGTCGGCGTTGTAGAAGAGTCCCGCGTAGACGAAGTCGGTGACCGGCGCGGTTCCTTGCAGGGCATTGCCGTAAGGGTCGTTGTCGTAGGAAGGGGCGCTCTCGGCGGTGAACGCGCGCCGGACCGAGCCCACCTGGTCGGGGGCGTAGTAGGCGCTGACGCTCGGCGAGCCGGGCGCATACTCGCCCTCGGCGTAGCCCTTGGTCACCGCGCCGACCGCGTTCCTCGCCTGACACAGGCGTGCGCCGCACCAGACGTAGCCGGTGACCATCGCTGTCCCGCCGCCGGCCGGCGTGCTCGATATCTGCACCCGCCGGCCCAAGCCGTCGTAGGCGAAGGTTATCGCCTTGCCCGGTTGGCCCGGGTAGGCGATCCCCACCAGCCGGTTCTCCGCGTCCCAGCTATAGGTCCGCGTTCCGTCCGAGGTGAGATTGCCGTCGGCGTCGAAGGTCAGCGCCTGGCCGCTCAGGTTGGTGAGCTGGTTGAGGCCGTTGTAGCTGGCGGTCTGGGTCAGCGAGCCTGGCGGATAGGCGATGGCCGCGTCGCTCGTCTGCACCTGGCCGGTGATGAAGTTCTGGGCGTTTGTCGTGAAGGAAAAGCCCGTCCACTGGCCGGACGACGGGCCAGCGATAGAAACGCCGGAGAGGCGGCCCACGTCCGCGCGGGCAGGGACTGCAAGTGTCAGTAGCAGCAGCGCAAGCGCGGCGAGGAAGCGGGCCACCAAGGATGGCTCGTTGACCCTCGGAGCGAATACTCGCGCGGTTCCGTTGATCTTTGAGTTCACAGCCGCAAGCTGGACCTTACCGGAACGGCACAAATCAGTTGCGCCCCATGGCGGTTCCTCAAACGGTCCCTCGTTGCATTGGGGGGGGCGGCGGATTGTCGGGCCACCCGCTTGGGTCGGACCCCTTGTCTATCTTCTTTTTTCAACGGAAATATTCTTAATATCCGACTCCTCAAATGGAACCGCAGTTGAATCTCCTATCTTGGTAATATACCCACCCACAATCGTGACCTTACTATATTTCCGCCCATCAATCAGGCTCACCGTCGCAACTTGGTATCCCATACCAGTTTCCGGTTGAGACGCCAGGATCGGTTCCCACTTTTTGGAGAGTGCCAACATTTTAACCTCAGGGAGGGTAGGGATTGGTGGCCCCACGCTACCCGGCCCTACCCCAAAAGGAAATTCGACTTCACTCCCGGTACCCCCGGAAACTGGTCCTGGGCCAATGACCGGGGTTCCAGCCGGTGGATTAACTTCAAAGTAGGTTCCTCGCGCGATATCCGGATCTGGGAGATTGTACGATTCGCTTAGTGCGGCTTGCGATTGTACTCCCTCGCCTGAAGGCGCGGCAAAGGTGCAAGGCTGTAGGCCGCCGCTTGGAGTTACTCGCGAAAACGCCGGGTTCCCACTCTCGTATCGAATGAAGCTCTCCC
>JBOHLC010000078.1:0-2633 GCA_050729395.1 Caulobacteraceae bacterium | reverse complement strand
CGAGGGGAGGGCGCCCTTGCAACGCTGGGCGGGCGGGGCGATATCAGCGGCCGAGCCAAGGACCCCCAGATGATCACCGACACCCCGAGCCACTCCCTCAATCTCGTGCCGATGGTGGTCGAGCAGTCGAGCCGGGGCGAGCGCGCGTTCGACATCTTCTCGCGCCTGCTGCGCGAACGGGTGGTGTTCCTGAACGGTCCGGTGGACGACGGCGTGTCGGCGCTGATCTGCGCCCAGCTGCTCTATCTGGAATCGGAATTCCCCAAGAAGCAGATCGACATGTACATCAACTCGCCAGGCGGCATCGTCACCTCCGGCCTGGCGATCTACGACACCATGCAATATGTGCGCTGCCCGGTGGCGACGACGTGCATGGGCATGGCCGCGTCCATGGGCTCGTTCCTGCTGATGGCCGGCGAGCCCGGCATGCGCGTGGCGCTGCCCAACGCGCGGATCATGGTCCACCAGCCGTCCGGCGGCTTCCAGGGCAAGGCCTCGGACATCGAGCGCCACGCCGAGGATATCCTCAAGACCAAGCGGCGGCTGAACGAGCTTTACGCCAAGCATACCGGGCGGACTTACGAGGAGGTCGACCGGACCCTCGACCGCGACCATTTCATGGACGCCGAGGAGGCCAAGGCCTGGGGCATCGTCGACCACATCTATGAGAGCCGCGCCGCCTCCGAGGCCGCCGGGGCGATGGCGGGGTAACTCACCTCTCCCGTGGGGAGAGGTCGAGACGCGCCTTAAGGGCGCGTCCGGGTGAGGGGGACGGCCAGCCGGTCCAAATCAGCGCCCGGCGCGTGCCTCACGGCTTTTCCCCGAACACCTTCATGCCCGGATCGTCGGCCAGGGCGAGCATGGCCGTATCGCCGTCGCTGTCACCGTAGGCGGCCTCCAGGCGCACATCCTCGCCGAACGCGGCCTTCAGGCGGCGGGCCTTCTCTTCGCCCCGGCAGTTGGGCCCGTCGAGCGCGCCCGTGGCCACGCCAGCTTCAGTGAACACCAGGCGCGTGCCGATGACGCACTCGGCCCCGAGGCCCCGGCCGAAGGGGGCGACGAGGATCTCCGGCGAGGCGGTGACGATAATCAGCCGCGCGTTCTGTTTTTGCCACAGGCGCCAGCAGCGCATGGCGTCGGGGCGGAGCAGGCGGCGCGCCCGCCCGGCGGCGAAGCGGTCGGCCGCGGCGGTCAGGTCGTCGCGCCCCTGGCCGGTGAGGAATTCGCGCACCAGCGCGCCCTTCAAACGGCCGCGATCCTTATGCTGGACATAAGCCAGCGCGGGGGGTCCCAGGCGGGCCATGCCCAGGGCATAACGTCGCGGGCCAAAGCGCCAGGCGAGGAAGGCGAGGAAGCTGTCGCGCCAGGTCAAAGTGCCGTCAAAATCGAAGGCCACCAGAGGGCGAAATGGCCCGGGCGCCGCCTCGCCCGGCGCGGGCGACGGCCTCTCGACTGGCCCCGAACGGGTCCGCCCCCGACGCAAATTTAAGCCCCCCGTTACCGCATGGTAACCATCGCGGGCTTGTGATCCGCGTTCGGATCGGGGAATGTCAAGGGTGACAGACCCCTTGCGGCGGGCCATGGCGCGTTCGCATATCGGTTTTGCGCGGCGCTACGTCAGGATCCATAGCCGGACCGCCGCCCGGAGAGTGAGACGCGACGATGACCAAAGCCGCGAGCGGAGACAGCAAGAGTACTCTTTATTGCTCTTTCTGCGGCAAGAGTCAGCATGAGGTCCGCAAGCTTATCGCGGGCCCGACCGTGTTCATCTGTGATGAATGCGTCGAACTGTGCATGGATATCATCCGCGAGGAGACGAAGATCACCTTCGTCAAATCGAAGGATGGCGTGCCGACGCCGCGCGAGATCCGGGAAGTCCTCAACGATTACGTGATCGGCCAGGAGCACGCCAAGAAGGTGCTGTCGGTGGCCGTGCACAACCACTACAAGCGCCTGAACCACGCGCAGAAGAACAACGACGTCGAGCTGGCGAAGTCGAACATTTTGCTGGTGGGCCCCACGGGCGTCGGCAAGACCCTGCTGGCCCAGACGCTGGCGCGAATCATCGACGTGCCGTTCACCATGGCCGACGCCACGACCCTGACCGAGGCCGGCTATGTCGGCGAGGACGTGGAGAACATCATCCTCAAGCTGCTGCAGTCGGCCGACTACAACGTCGAGCGGGCGCAGCGCGGCATCGTCTACATCGACGAGGTCGACAAGATCAGCCGCAAGTCGGACAACCCCTCGATCACCAGGGACGTGTCCGGCGAGGGCGTGCAGCAGGCGCTCCTGAAGATCATGGAGGGCACCATCGCCTCGGTGCCTCCGCAGGGCGGGCGCAAGCATCCGCAGCAGGAGTTCCTGCAGGTCGACACGACCAACATGCTGTTCATCTGCGGCGGCGCCTTCTCGGGGCTGGAGAAGATCATCTCCAGCCGCGGCAAGGGCACCTCGATCGGCTTCTCGGCCAAGGTGGCCGACCCGGACGATAGGCGCACCGGCGAGGTGTTGCGCCAGGTCGAGCCGGACGATCTGCAGCGCTTCGGCCTGATCCCGGAGTTCATCGGCCGGCTGCCGGTGATCGCCACCCTGGACGACCTGGACGAGGTGTCACTGGTCAAGATCCTGAC
>JBOHLC010000077.1:0-2356 GCA_050729395.1 Caulobacteraceae bacterium | reverse complement strand
TTTGTTGTCGCGCTTGAAGTAATCGAAATAGATGAGTCCAAGCGTCTTGCCGTCCTGGTCGAAGACCTCGAACACTTTCACGTCCGGCTGGTAGACAGGCAGGTCGTGGCGTTCCTTGAAGGTCACGCCATAAAGCTGGTTGGCCGCGTAGAAGACGCCATTCTCGAGCACATTGTAGAGTTCGAAATACGGTTTGATCTCGTTCTCGTCGAGATCGTACTTGGCTTTGCGCACTTCTTCCGAATAACGCTCCCAGTCCCACGGCGCGAGGGTGAAACCGCCGCCGTCCTTGTCGATCTGCGCCTGGATCTCGGCCGCCTCCACGGCGGCCCTGGCGCGCGCCGGCCCGACCAGCTGGCGCACGAACGCCTCGACCGCCGCCGGGGTCTTGGCCATCTGGTCCTCGAGCTTGTAGGCGGCGAAATCCGGGTAGCCGATCAGCGCCGCCTTGCGCGCGCGTAGTCTGACGATCTCGAGGATCGTCGAGCGCGTGTCGTTGGCGTCGCCCTTCTCGGCGCGCGTCCAGGAGTGGTCGAACAACGTCTTGCGCGTCGCCCGCTCGGCGAGGGACCGCAGGTCGGGCTGCTGAGTCGTGTTTTGCAGCGGGATGACCCATTTTCCATCCAGGCCGCGCGCCTTGGCCGCCTGGGCGGCGGCGGCCAGTTCAGCCGGACTCAGCCCCGCGAGCGCCGCCGGATTGTCCACCACCAGGGCGCCGGCCTTGGTCGCGGCTAGCAGTTTCTGCTGGAAGGCGGTCTGCAGGCTCGCCAGGCGAGAATTGATGTCCGTCAGCTCGGCCCGGTCCTTGGCCGACAGCTTGGCCCCGGCGTGGACGAAATCGTCGTAGGTGATCTTGATCAGCTGCACGGATTCCGCGTCGAGGCCCAGCCTCTCGCGTTCATCGTAGAGCGCCTTCACCCGCGCGAAGAGCTTGGGATTAAGATAGGTCTCGTCTCGCAGGGCGGACAGCTTGGGCGCTTCCTCGGCCTCGACCTTTTCCAGCGCCTCGTCGGTGTTGGCGCCGGTCAGGGCGAAGAACACGCTGACCACCCGGTTGAGCATCCGTCCCGAACGCTCCATGGCCAGGAATGTGTTGTCGAAAGTGGGCGCCGCCGGATTATCGGCGATGGCCTCGATTTCCGCCCGCTCGCGCGCCATGGCCACTTCGAAGGCCGGCTGGAAGTCGCCGTCCTTGATCTTGTCGAACCTGGGCGCGTGCAGGAGCAGCGGACTGGGCGCGTCGAACGGGCCGGCGCTCGCGGCCACGGCCGCCGCCGGCGCGGCGCCGATCAGCGCGGCCATGACCGCGCCCCTGAACAGACGATGCATGAAAGGATTTTCCAGTGGAACATGACTTTGCGCCGCCTCGTCGCGCCCTCGCAAGCGGATGTCAAATCCCCGTCCGCGCTCAAAACGGTTGATCGAAACGCGCATCTCGGCGACGAGGAGCCTTAAACGAAGCTTCAGGGACACTTGGGCCATGCCGATCATGACGAGGCGCCTCGCGCTTGCCGGATTGCTGACGCCGGCGCTCGCGGCCTGCAACGGCGGCGGCACGAGCGCGACGGCGCACGGCGGGCCGGCGCCGGCCGATATGAGCCTTGGCAATCCGGCGGCCAAGGTCACCGTCGTGGAATACGCCTCGGTCGCCTGCCCGGTATGCGGGCGCTGGTACAAGGAGGTGTGGCCGGCCTTCAAGGCCAAGTATGTCGACACCGGCAAGATCCACTACATCCTGCGCGAGATGCTGGTCGGAGACACCAATGAGCAGGCCATCGCCGCGTCCGGCTTCCTGCTCGCCCGCTGCGCCGGCAAGGACAGGTATTTCGCCGTGGTCGACGCGGTGTTCAAGTCTCAGCCGGGACTGTTCGACGATCCCCACGGGGTGCTGACCGGCATCGCCAAGAAATTCGGTTTCAACGAAACCCAGTTTGACGCCTGCATCCGCAATGAGGCCGCCCTCAATGCGCTCTCGGTGCGCGTGGCCAACAACGCCAAGAACGGCAATGTCGACGCGACCCCCACCTTCGTCGTCAACGGCAAGGCGCTCGATGCCGGATATCAGCCGTTGTCGGCGCTCGACGCGGCGATCGCGGCGGCTCAAGCGGTGAAATGAGCGATAGGGAGGCCTAGGCGGTGACCCCGCTGGCCGTCGCCGCCGTCCTGGCCGCGGCGGTCTTGCACGCGAGCTGGAACGCGGTCCTGCGCGCCCGGGGCGACCGGCTCAACTCGATCACGGTCATGAGCATGATGTCGGCGGCTGTGGGCGCCATGGCCGTGCTCTTCCTGCCCCACCCGGCGATGTCGAGCTGGCCGTTCCTGGCCCTCTCGGCGGTCCTGCAGACCGCCTATTGCC
>JBOHLC010000076.1:0-12644 GCA_050729395.1 Caulobacteraceae bacterium | reverse complement strand
CGGCTATGCGGCGCGCGGACCGCGCGATGGCGCGACGCCCGATCGCGCGCGCGAGGGCGGGGCCCAGCGCGACAGGCCTTCGCGCCCCGGCGAGACGGTCCGCTACTCGGCGACCGCGCCACGTCCGCCCAGGGACGGCGCCCGTCCCGGTGGCGCTCGCGCCGCCGGCCCAAGGCCCATGGCCGCGCCGGCCGAGCCGGAGTTCCAGCGCGCCAGCCGCCAGGCCCCGCGCCCCGGCAGTCTCAATCTCGACCGCCGGCCGGATTTCGACGAGGAGGACGGCAAGAAGGCCCGCCCCGGGGCCAGCAAGGCGGTCTCGCGCACCAGGGGCGAGCCCAAGCGGCGCGAGGGCCGCCTGACCATTCAGGCCGTCGCCGGCGACGACGAAGGGGCGATCGAGCGGATGCGCTCCCTGGCGTCTGTCCGTCGCGCGCGTGAGCGGGAACGGGAGAAACGCCGCGGCGGGGCGCAGGAAGCGGCCAAGAGCGCGCGCGAGGTGATCATTCCCGACGTCATCACCGTTCAGGAGCTGGCCGGCCGCATGGCCGTGCGCGGGGTGGAGATCATCAAGTTCCTGGCCCGCGAAGGCCTGATGCTCAAGGCCACGGACGTCATCGAATCCGACACCGCCGAACTGGTGGCGACCGAATTCGGCCTCACCGTCCGCCGCGTCTCGGAAAGCGACGTGGAGACCGGCTTCCTGGCCGACGAGGACATCGACGATCATCTGCTTGCAAGGCCGCCGGTGGTCACGGTCATGGGCCACGTCGATCACGGCAAGACCTCGCTGCTGGACGCGCTGCGCTCGACGGACGTCGCCGGCGGCGAGCACGGCGGCATCACCCAGCACATCGGCGCCTATCAGGTTCGCCTCGCCGACGGCGAGCGGGTCACGTTCCTGGACACGCCGGGTCACGCGGCCTTCAGCGCCATGCGCGCGCGGGGCGCCAACATCACCGACATCGTCATCCTGGTGGTGGCGGCGGACGACGGCGTCATGCCGCAGACCGTCGAGGCCATCCAGCACGCCAGGGCCGCCGGCGCGCCGATGATCGTGGCCATCAACAAGGTCGACAAGCCGGGCGCCGATCCGAACCGGGTGATCAACGAACTGCTCCAGCACGAGGTGGTGGTGGAGAGCCTGGGCGGCGACACCCAATCGGTCGAGGTCTCGGCGCTCAAGAGGACCGGCCTCGACGAGTTGTTGCAGGCGATCCTGGTGCAGGCCGAGGTCATGGAGCTCAAGGCCAACCCAGACCGCACGGCCGAGGGCGTGGTCATCGAGGCCAAGCTCGATCGCGGGCGCGGCGCGGTGGCCACGGTGCTGGTCAAGCGCGGCACGCTGCATCGTGGCGACATCGTCGTCGCCGGGGCGCAGTTCGGCCGGGTCCGGGCTCTGCTCAACGAGCGCGACGAGCAGGTCGAGGATGCCGGGCCATCGTCGCCGGTGGAGATCCTCGGGCTGGACGGGGCGCCCGATCCCGGCGAGCCGTTCGCCGTGGTCGAGACCGAGGCGCGCGCCCGGGAACTGACCGACTATCGCGTCCGCCTCAAGCGCGAGCGTTCGCTTTCGCCCGTAGGCGCGGGCGGCACGCTGGCCGACATGATGGCCAAGCTGGCGGACAAGAAAGTTTCCGAGCTGCCGCTGGTGATCAAGGCGGACGTGCAGGGCTCGGCCGAGGCCATTGTCGGCGCGCTCGATCGCCTGGCCACCGACGAAGTCCGCGCTCGGATCATCCTTTCGGGCGCCGGCGGCATCAACGAGAGCGATGTCATGCTGGCCAAGGGAGCGGGCGCGTCGATTCTCGGCTTCAACGTGCGCGCCTCCAAGCAGGCGCGCGAGCTGGCCGAGCGCGAAGGGGTGGAGATCCGCTACTACGCGGTCATCTACGACCTCATCGACGACATCAAAGGCGTGCTCTCCGGCATGCTGGCGCCGGTGCAGCGCGAGACGTTCCTCGGTTCGGCCGAGGTGCTGCAGGCGTTCGACATCTCCAAGGTCGGCCGCATCGCCGGCTGCCGCGTGCGCGAAGGCGTGGTGCGGCGCGGCGCGCGCGTGCGCATCATCCGCGACGACGTGGTCGTGCTCGAGCTAGGCACGCTGCAGACGCTCAAGCGGTTCAAGGACGAGGTCACAGAGGTCCAGGCCGGCCAGGAGTGCGGCATGGCTTTCGCCGGCTTCCAGGACATCCAGGCCGGCGACCAGATCGAGTGCTTCACGGTCGAAGAGATCAAGCGCACGCTTTAGGGCCTGATCCGATTGCACGGAACGGATGCAGGCGTTGAATCCGTTTCCGCGCTTCTGAATCTAGCGCTGTCGACGGTTGAGGTGGATCGCGCTCCCACACCCCCCGGCCGTCATAGCCGGGCGTAAGTCCCGGCTACCCATGAACGCGATCCGACGTGTGGCCGAGCGCGAGCGCGGCCAATGCGCTTGCCGAGGGCTCAAGCGGAGCGGATGGTCCGGCCATGCCTCGGCGACCGCTGATATGCGTCTACATGATGAGCAATCGGAAGCACGGCACGCTCTACATCGGCGTGACCTCCGATCTCATCAACCGCGCCGTTCAGCATCGGGACGGAGAGATCGCGGGGTTCACCGCGACCTACGGCCTGAAGCGCCTGGTCTGGTACGAACAGCATGAGACGATCGTCGGCGCCATCCAGCGCGAGAAGTCGCGCAAGAAGTACAAGCGCGAATGGAAGCTCAACCTGATCGAGCGCGACAATCCGAATTGGGACGACCTGCTGGAGCAGCTCCATTGAGCGCGGCCGCCGGCCCGGCGAGTGACGACGCTCGCGCGCCGTCACACCGTTTCACGTGATCATGGGTCGCCGGGACTTCCGCCCGGCGATGACGGTAAAGTTTGGGGGCGTGTAGGCGAATCCACCCAAGCGTCGAATGTGCTGGAACAAATCGTCCCTACTCAGCCCGATTCCGTCTGAACGGGGTTTGCCCTAGCGGGCCTCACTCCCGTTCCCTGAATTTGTACCTCGCGCGGTTGGCCTTGTGGATGGCGACCCAGCGGCGGCGGTTCTGCTCGCGCAGCACCGGGTCCTCGCGCGCGGCCTGGTGGGCGATCTCGCGGGCGAGCTTCTGGAACCCGCGCCAGCGGCCCTCGTCCAGCTCGCCGGCGTCGAGCGCGGCGCGGACAGCGCAACCGGGCTCGCCGCCATGGCCGCAATCGGAGAAGCGGCAGTTGGCGGCCAGGGCCTCGATATCGTCGAAGGCCGCCTCGAGGCCCTCGGCGGCGTCGTCCAGGGCCAGCTCGCGCATGCCGGGCGTATCCAGCAGCAGACCGCCGCCCGGCAGCAGGAGCAACTGGCGATGCGAGGTCGTGTGCCGCCCACGTGCGTCGTCGGCCCGCACGGCGCCGATCTCCATGCGCGCTTCGCCGAGGAGGGCGTTGGCCAGGGTCGACTTGCCGGCGCCCGACGCGCCGACCATCACCGCCGTCAGCCCGGGTGAAAACAAGCTCCGAAGCTCCTCCAACCCTTCGCCGGTCACGGTCGAAAGCAGGACAACCGGAGCGCCGGCGGCCCCGCGTCGAACGGCCGTTTCGACCCCCGCGGTGTCGGCGCAGAGGTCGGCCTTGGTCAGTGCGACGGCGGGCGCCGCGCCGCTGGCCCAGGCGGCGGTCAGGTATCGCTCCAGACGCCGGAGATTGGGCGCGATCTCCACGGAAAGCGTTAGCAGCGCCAGATCGACATTGGCGGCCACGACCTGCGTCTCGCCCTCCGGCGATCGGCGGGTGAAGGCCGTGCGCCGGTTAAGGACCTGGCGGACCATGGCCGGACCGCCGGCGACGGGCGGCGCGGCCGCGACCCAATCACCGGCCGCGGGGAGCTCGCCGGGCAAGGCGTCGCGGGCCATCCGGCCCGACACCTCGGCCCGGATGTCTCCGGCGTCGGTAGCGAGGATGAGCTGGCCGCGATGCTGGGCGATCACCCGGCCGGCGATGAGACCCTGGGCGTCCAGGGGCGCGAATTCACGCTGGAGCCTCTCGCTCCAGCCATAGGTTTCCAACAATTGGGGGGATCCTTCGATCGGCGTTCAGAGAGGCGCCGGCCGAAGGGCTTTTGCCTAGCGGCGGGCGCGCGGAAGGGTTCGGCGGTGGGAGACAGTCATCGGTTCAACCCCTCCTTTCCGGCTCACTCGAGGATCGATGGACTAGCCTAGGCGCTGTCGGCGCCACGCGTCAACGTCAGTAGAGCCTGGCGATTACGGTCCGTCGCATCTTCGACTCCGTCAGGGCGCGATCAGGTCGAGGCTCGGGAAATAGGTCCGGTAGCGGCCGCTGTCCCGCGTCAAAAGCGTCGCGCCCAGCAGGGCGGCGTGGGCGCCGATGAAGAAGTCCGGCAGGACGCCGGTTCTGAGCCCGCCCCTGGCGCGGTAATGTTGAAACGCCTTGCCGGCCAGAAACAGCGCCGGTCGAGAGGTTGGCGCGAAGGCGATGCCAATCTCAGCCAGGGCGAAGTCCAGTCGCTCGATAGTGGCGTAGCCGACCGAAATCTCGGCGTAGACAGCCTCGTTGAACAGGATGGGTCCCGCGGATGCGGCGGCTTCCATCTTCTCGCGTGACCAGGCGAACCACACTGGGTCGCGGGTGAGAATGTCGATCAGCACATTGCTGTCGACCAGGGTCACTCTTCGCCGCGCGTCATGGCCATGATTTCATCGGTGGTCAGCCCGCCGTCGGCTGTCCCCGCGACCGAGTCGAGCCGGTCGCGAAAAGGTCTGTCATTCTCGGCCACGCCGCGTGCGAACGGGCGTCCGGCGCGCGCTGTCTCTTCTAGCAGGGCCAGTTCGTCATAGTCGTCTTTGGAGATGAGCACCTCGGTTACTCGGCCATGGTGGGTCACCGCCACCGGCCCGCGCTGGGCCGCCTGACGATATCGGGAAAAGTGCTTGGCGATTTCAGACGACGTGACCTTCAGCATCTTGGACCTCTCGTTCCAGGAAAATACGGGTTTTCCGGAAAATTACAACGTGCGCGCGCCCACCTTGCATGGGCAGCCGCTTACCCGCATGGATTGCGCATCTTCAGCGGGGGAATTGCATGACCGAGGCCATCGCGCCGCATCATCCTCGCGGCCTGCTCCGGGTCTTGGGCCTGGCGTTCGGGCTCGCCGTCGTGGTCGGCGGGGTGATCGGCTCGGGCATCATGCGCGCGCCCGGGATCGTCGCCCAGGGCTTCACCACCACGCCGCTGATCCTCGCCGCCTGGACGCTCGGGGGCCTCGCATCGATGCTGGCGGCCATGCCGCTGGTCGAAGCGGGATCCTCCGTGCCCCTGGCCGGAGGGCCATATCCCATCGCCGAGCGGGCGTTCGGCCGCACGGCCGGCTTCTTGACCGGCTGGATGGCGTGGATCGCCTACGCCGCCTCGACCGCCTTCATCTCCTCGGTGTTCGGCGAATACGTCCATCGCCTGGGATTCCTGCCCCACGTCTCGACCCACGTCCTGGCCTGCGCCCTGATCCTCGCCGTGGCGGCGCTCAACTGGACCGGGACGCGGGTCAGTGGCGCCTCCCAGAGCATTGGCAGCGCGATCAAGGGCGGGGCGTTCATCGTTCTCATCGTCATCCTGTTCGCTTCGCCCAGGGCGCCGGTTCACGCCGGCGCGGCGCACGCGACCGCCGCGGTGGCCAGCGTCGGGGCGGCGATCATGGCCGTGCGCCTGATCTACCAGACCTACGCCGGCTGGGACGCGGCCATCTATTTCTCCGAGGAAGTCCATCGCCCGGAGCGCAATGTGGCGCGCGCCACCTTCCTCGGCATAGCCCTGGTCACCGTCGTCTATGTGCTGGTCAACGCCGCGGCCCTGCATGTGCTGTCGCCGGCGGCCCTGGCCGGCTCGACCCTGGCGGTCGGCGACGCGGCCAAGGTCTCGCTGGGATCGGCGGGCGATACGGTGATCACCGCCATGGGCCTGTTCTCTCTGGCCGCGATCGTCAATCTGCAGACCATGGTCGCCACGCGCATCACCTACCGCATGGCGCGCGACGGGGCGTTTCCCGCGCTGTTCGGACGTGTCGCGCCCGGCGGCACGCCGCGGCTGGGCCTCATCCTGCTGGTCGCCTTCGCGACCCTGTTCGCCGCAACCGGCGGCTACGAGAGCATAGTGCGCCTCTATGCCCCCTGGTCGATCGGCATCGGCCTGGTGATCTGCCTGGCGGCGATCCGTCTGCGCTATGCCGAACCGGATCTGCATCGGCCGTGGAAGATGCCGTTGTTCCCGTGGATCGGCATTTTCGCCCTCCTGGCCCAGGTCGCGCTCATCGCCGTCGTGGTGTGGGACGATCCGGCCTCAGGCGCCTTGTCGGCCCTGGGCCTATTGGCCCCTCTGCCCATCTTTCTTTTCCTGTCGCGCCGCTGGCGCGAGGCGGCGGCGCGTGAATTCAGTCACGCCAGCGCCTAGAGTTCATCTGATGGCCTACGCCGACGCCCTGAAAGACTACACGCGCTTCGACTTCACCGATCCGGCCGGCCGGTGGACGAGGCCCGTGTGGCGCCGCGGGAGCGGGCCGGCGGTGATCGTGATCCATGAGATGCCCGGCCTGCATCCGCTGGTCATCCGCTTCGCCGACCGCGTGGCCCTCGCCGGCATGACCGTCTTCTGCCCGAGCCTGTTCGGCGAGCCGGGCCGCGATGTCACGCCCGGCTATTCGGTCGGCGTGATGCTGAGGACGATGTGCGTCAGCCGCGAGTTTCGCGTGTGGGCCACCAACCGCTCGAGCCCGATCGTCGACTGGCTGCGCGCTCTGGCGGCCAAGGCGCACGAGGCGTGCGGCGGCAAGGGCGTGGGCGCCATCGGCATGTGCTTCACCGGCAATTTCGCCTTGGCCATGATGACCGAGCCGGCAGTGGTCGCGCCGGTCATGTCGCAGCCGTCGTTGCCGATTCCGGCCGGCTCGCGCGCGCGCTCGGCCTCGCTCGGCCTCTCTCCGGAAGAGATCGCCTGCGCCAAACAGCGGTTCACCGATGAGCATCTCAGCTTGATGGCGATGCGCTTCCGGGGCGATCCTTTCGTGCCCGACGCGCGCTTCGCGACGCTGCGGCGCGAGTTCGGCGACGCGCTAGAGGCAGTGGAGCTCGACGCCAAGGACGGCTATCCGGATCCGCGCATGGCCGCCCACTCGGTGCTGACCCTGCATCTGGTGGACGACGATCCGGACGGACCGACCAAGCGCTGCGAAGAGCGGGTGATCGCCTTCTTCAAGGAAAGGACCGGCGCATGAGGCAGGCTTTCGTCGCGGTCCTGGCCGGCTTGCTTCTCGCCGGCTGCGCCACGACCGAACGGCTTTCGGCGGCCAACGACGTCCACGCCCTGATGATCGCCATCCGCGACGACGACCAGCCGGCCTTCGACGCGCATGTCGGCCGCCGCGCGCTGGAGGCGCAGATCCAAGCGCGGATCGTCGCGCGCGCCGCCGCGCCGGGATCGCCCGAGGCGGTCAAAGGCCTGGGCCTCATCCTCTCCGGACCTCTGGCCCGCGCCGCCGCCGGCCTCTTGATCCAGCCGGAGGTGTTCCGCGCCGTGGCCGACTACTATGGCTACAAGCCCTCGACCCCGATCCCCGGGACCTTCGCCATCGCCCATGCCCTGCGGCCTCTGCCGGACGGGCGGGTTTGCGCGGTGACCCGGCGGCGGGGCAATTGCCTGGTGACGTTCGCGAACGAGGATGGAATCTGGCGCCTCGTCTCTTTCGACGGCAACGCGGGGATGCTGAGGCTGAGGTAGTCTACCCCACGGCCTCCGGGGCCACGTCGTAGACGCGGGCGCAGTATTCGCAGGTGACGCGGATGCGGCCATCGGCCTCGATCATGGCCGCGCGCTCGGCCGCGGGGAAGGAGTTCAGCACCTCGACGATCCGCTCCTTCGAGCAGCGGCAGAAGGCGGCGATCGGCTTTGGCCTGAACAGCCGCACCCCCTCCTCGTGGAACAGGCGCCACAGCAAGGTCTCGGCCGGCACGGTGGGATCGATTAGTTCGTCCTCGCCGATGGTCTCGAACAGGGCCTGGGCGGTGGTCCAGGCCTCGGCCGTCGAGCCGCGCGCGTCGTCCTCGGCGATGTTCTGGATCAGCACGCCGCCGGCGCGCCACTTCGGGCCTTCCCCAGCGTCGACCTGGCCCACCGCCAGGCGCACGCGCGTCGGCGTCTGCTCCGAACGGCTGAAATAGGTCTCGGCGGCCAGCGCCAGGGTTTCGCCCTCGATGGGGGTGACACCCTGGTAGCGGTCCATGTCCGGGCCCTGGTCGATGGTCATGACAAAAGCGCCGGCCCCCAGCAGCGCGCCGGCCCCGGGCCTGGCGAATCCTTGTGAAACGGCCGCCACGCGCGCCGCGTCGAAGCGGCAATAGCCGCGCAGAGCGCCGGCGGTGTCATAGTCGGCGACGACATAGGCGACAGGTCCGTCGCCCTGGGCCTGGACGATCAGGCGGCCCTCGAACTTCAGGCTCGCGCCCACCAGGGCGGCCAGGGCGCAGGCTTCGCCCAGCAGATTGGCCACCGGCTCCGGATAGGCGTGGCGGGTCAGGATCTCGTCGACGGCCGCGCCGAGGCGAACGATGCGCCCGCGCACCGGCTGGGTCTCGATCTGGAACGGAGCGACGATATCGTCGGCGGCGTGTCGGTCTGGGGTCATCCGCCCTCGGATATGGGGGCCGCGCGGGCGCGCGTCACCTAGATGGCGCCGAAGCACCAGGCGAGGATGGACTTCTGGGCGTGGACACGGTTCTCCGCCTCGTCCCAGACCAGCGAGCGCGGGCCGTCGATGACCGCCGAAGTCACCTCCTCGCCACGGTGGGCCGGCAGGCAATGCAGGAACACCGCGTCCGGGGCCGCGAGCCTCATCAGCGCCTCGCCGACCTGGTAGGGGGCGAAGGCTTCCACGCGCGCCATATGATCCATGTCGCCCATGCTGACCCAGGCGTCGGAGACGACGCAGTCGGCGCCGGTGACCGCGGCCTGGAGATCCTCGGTCACCTCGACCTCGCCGCCGTGGGCGAGATCGTCCGCCTTCGGATGGAATTTGGCCGGGCAGGCGACGTTCAGCCGGAAGCCGAATTTGGCCGAGGCATGGATGAAGCTGGCGCAGACATTGTTGCCGTCGCCGACGAAGGCGATGGTCTTGCCGGCAAGCGCGCCGCGATGCTCTTCCAGCGTCATCAGGTCGGCCATGATCTGGCACGGGTGGCTGCGGTCGGTCAGGCCGTTGATCACCGGCACGGCGGCCGCGGCGGCGAAGCGCTCGACATCGCCGTGGCGCTCGGCGCGGATCATCACCGCGTCGACCATGCGCGAGAGCACTCGGGCGGTATCCTCAATGGTCTCGCCCCGGCCAAGCTGCATGTCGGCGCCCGTGGAGAGGATGCCGGCCCCGCCGAGCTGGCGGATGGCGGCGTCGAAGGAAAAGCGCGTGCGCGTGGAATTCTTCTGGAAGATCATCGCCAGGGTGCGGCCGGCCGCCGGCGCGTCGGCGTCGATGCGCGCCTGCCCCCACCCCTTGCGCGCGGCCTTGCGGGCGTGGGCGTCGTCGAGGATCGCGCGCAGGGCCGGGGCCTCCAGCGCCCACAGATCCAGGAAGTGGCGCGGCGCGACCATCACGCCGCCGCCTTGCGCCGCATGGCCTCGCACGTCGCCTCGAGCTTCTGGGTCGCCTCGCGCGCCTCGGACTCGGAGAGGTTCAGAGGCGGCAGCAGGCGCACGCAATTGTCCCCTCCGCCGGCGATGAGCAGGCGCTGATCCCGCGCGGTGGCCATGAACTCGCGGTTGTTCGGGATGAGCTGGACGCCGATCAGCAGGCCCTTGCCGCGGACGTCGGCGATGATGTCCGGGAAGCGGTCCTTCAGCCCGGCGAGCGCTTGCGCGAAATAGCCGGCGACGCGGTTCACATTGTCCAGGGTCTCGGGCCTGTTCAGTTCCTCGAACGCGGCCAGGCCGACGGCCATCGCCAGCGGGTTGCCGCCATAGGTCGAGCCATGCGAGCCGACCGCCATGCCGCTGGCCGCGTCGGCGGTGGCCAGGCACGCGCCGACCGGGAAGCCGTCGCCGAGCGCCTTGGCGACGCACATGATGTCCGGCGCCGCATCCTTGGCCCACTCATGGGCGAACAGTCTGCCCGTGCGCCCGAGGCCGCACTGAATCTCGTCGTAGATGAGGAGGGCGCCCTTTTCGTCGCACAGCTGGCGCAGGCGGGTTAGGTCGGCCTCGGGCAGGGCGCGCGCGCCGCCCTCGCCCTGCACGGGCTCGAGGATCACGGCCGCGGTCGCCGGGCCCATGGCGGCCTCCAGCGCCTCCATGTCGCCGAAGGGCAGGCGGCGGTAGCCGGGCAAGGCCGGGCCGAAGCCCTCGACGTAGGATGGATTGCCGGCGGCGAAGATGGCGGCGTAGCTGCGGCCGTGGAAGGCGCCCTCGAAACCGATGATCTCGATCCGCTCAGGATCGCCCGCCGCCCAGTAATGCTTGCGGGCCATCTTCAGGGCGCATTCCACGGCCTCGGTCCCCGAGTTGGTGAAGAACACCACGTCGGCGAAGGTGGCGTCGGTCAGCGCCCTGGCCAGCGCTTCCTGGCCGGGGATGCGGAAGATGTTGGATACGTGCCATAGCTTCTCGGCCTGCGCCTTCAGCGCCGCGACCAGCTTCGGGTGGGCGTGCCCCAGTCCCGTCGTGGCGATGCCGGCCAGGCAGTCGAGATATTCCACGCCGTCGGTGGACCAGAGCCGCGCGCCGTCGCCGCGCTCGAAGGCCAGCGGCGCGCGAGCATAAACGGCCAGCAGGTGATCTTCGGGGATGGTCATGGCTTCCCTTCAAAAGCGATGCGTCCCCGCGTGGGGTCCGCGGGGACGGGAAGCGCGGCGTTTTGTTCCCCCGCCCGGGCGATGTCAATGCATCCGGAGCGAGCCCAATTTCACCACGAAGCTCACGAAGCTCACGAAGCTCACGAAGCTCACGAAGCTCACGAAGTCAGAGAACGAAGCGCCTTAGGCCGCTCTTGAAGAGTGGCACGTTGAAATTCATCAGGAAGCCGACCTTGAGTTTCGCCAAGCGGAGATAGATCAGGATCTGCGCCTCATGAAGGCGCGTGAGCGCCTCGACGGATTTGATTTCGACGAGGATCGTGTTCTCGACGACCAGATCAAGACGATAGCCGGCATCCAGCTTGGCGCCCTTGTAGACGATAGGGAGGGGAACTTGTTTTTGCGAGGCTACGCCTCGCGAATTCAACTCATGGACAAGGCAGTGCTCGTATGCGGATTCGAGCAATCCCGGTCCGAGGCCTTATGCACGACAAGCCCCGCGTCGACGACCGTGTGCGATAAGGCGTCAAACCGAAGACGTCGCCCTTCGTGGTCTTCGTGAGCTTCGTGGTTAACAGGATCACCGTCCCCCGGCGCGGACATCAGGTCTTGAGGCGATAGCCGGTGGCGAACATCCATAGGCAGATCGCGGCCAGGATGACCGTGAGCGCGGCCGTGCAGATGACGCCGGCCAGCAGGGAGCCGTCCATGATGCCTATGAAGCCGTAGCGGAAGCCGCTGATCATATAGAAGAACGGGTTGAAGTGGCTGGCGGTGCGGAACGGCTCGGGCAGGCGCGAGACGAGGTAGAACGTGCCTGACAGGAAGGTCATGGGCATGATCACGAAGTTGCTGACCGCGGCGATGTGGTCGAACCTCACGCTCCAGATGGCCGCCATCAGGCCGAGCAATCCCATGATGATGGCCGCGCCCGCGCCGAAGTAGGCGATCGCCCATACGTGCGTCACGGTCAGATGGGCGAAAGGAAGCACCGCCAGACAGGTCACAGCGCCGACCAGCATGCCGCGCGTCGCCGCGCCGAGGGCGAAGCCGGCCACCTGCTCGGCCGGGGTCAGCGGGGGAGTGATGAAGTCGCCGATGAGGCCGTTCATCTTGGCCTGCAGCAGGCTGGATGAGGAGTTGGCGAAGGCGTTGGCCAGGATCTGCATCATGATCAGGCCCGGCGCGACGAAGGTGGCGAAGCGCACGCCCTCAACCGGCGGCGCGGCCCCGCGCACGGCGACCACGAACACCAGCATGTAGAGAAGGGCGGTCACGACCGGCGCGGCCAGGGTCTGGGCCCCGACTTTCCAGAACCGGCGCACCTCGCGCACATAGAGCGTGCGCAAGCCCTCCCAATTGGCCCCGTGATAGTCGCGCGGCGGCGGCGGGGCCGCCGTCGTGGGCATGTCCTTCATCTCGTCCATGTGCGTCGGCCAGGCTTCCGGCGCAAGCCGGCGCGGCTGTGATTCAACATATTGATCCTGTGGACAGCTCGAATGGCGCCTATTGTAGATGTTAACGAAAAATGCACGATATCTAGTAGTCGCTGGCGCGCACTTGGGGCGAGGGGCACAACATCTTGATCGGCGGAGCGCCGGCCGCCGATCGCAGTGGGGTCGGAGGGTTCCATGGGCTGGACGGACGAGCGGGTCGAGGTCCTGAAGAAACTGTGGCTGGAGGGCTTGTCGGCCAGCCAGATCGCCAAGCAGCTGGGCGGGGTCACGCGCAACGCGGTGATCGGCAAGGTGCACCGTCTGGGCCTGTCCGGCCGCGCGGCGCCCTCGCAGCCCACTAGGCCGGCGTTCCGCGCCCCCCGGCCGCCCAGGCCGGTCTCTTC
>JBOHLC010000075.1:0-8041 GCA_050729395.1 Caulobacteraceae bacterium | reverse complement strand
GTGCGTGGCTTTGCATGAACCTACCCTTCACCCCGTGGCCATTGCCGATCTGCGGCCCACTCAGATCACGGTCGGCATGCATGAGGTCGACCTGAAACGCGAGCATTGGCGCGAGCTGACCGCCGCGAAAGGCGCGGACTTCCTGGGACGGCACATGATTCCGACCGTGATCGGGCCGAAGAAGCGCCATTATCTGACCGACAACCATCATCTGGCTCGCGCTATGTGGGACGAAGGCGTCACCGAGGTTCTGGTCACCGTCCAGGTGGACCTGTCGGCGCTTTCGAAGGTGTCTTTCTGGCGTTACCTCGATAACCGCGCTTTGTGCCATCCGTATAATGACGATGGCGTCCGCGTGCATTTCGATGAGATTCCGGGCGCCATCGCCAAGCTCGTCGACGACCCCTACCGAAGCTTGGCGGGAAGTCTCCGGCATGTCGGCGGCTATTCCAAGGATATGACTCCGTTCAGCGAATTCCTGTGGGCCGATTTCCTCCGTAGCAGGATCAAGCGAAGGGCGGTCGAGAAGGATTTCGACGACTCGCTGAAGAAGGCGCTCAAGCTGGCCAAGTCCGATGACGCGGCCTATCTGCCGGGCTGGTGCGGCGTCGACCCGATCGTCTGAACGCGTCTATAAGCTCATCGCGAACCAGGTGGTGCGCGAGCGCTTCTCGCCAGGCAGCTCGCGCCAGCCATAGGCGCGATAGAAGCGCAACGCCCGGGCGTTGGCCGGCCCCACGCCCAAGTGCGCGCCTGGCGAACCAAGACCGCGCATATGCGCCAGCCACCGGTCCATCATTCTCCTTCCGACGCCCCGGCCTTGTAGCCTCGGCAGCAGATCGATGTGCAGATGCGAGGGGTAGGGGCGCGCGACGTGCGCCGGCGTCGGCGCTGGGTGATGAATCTGCCAGGCGCGCACATCGTCGGGCGTCCAGGCGGCTCGCGGCTTCCCCGTCGGATCCGCGAAACGTCGCCGCAGCCGCGGCCACCACGCCTTCTCGAGCAGGACCTCGAAGCCGGAGGTGTCCAGCGCGCCCAGGATGTAACCACCAACGCCCGCCTTGTCCTCGGCCACGAAGCAGCACCCGCCGCTCAGGCGCCCATACGGGCCGGCGTAGACATGCCCGAGGATCTTCGGATCGGCGTAGAGATGGGCCGCGTCCCGACCGTCGTCGCCGGTCGCCAGGCAGATGCGGTAGAGATCGTCCAGATCGCCGGCGCTGTACGGTCGAATCTCATAGTGGTCGGCGGAAATGGTCCTTGCCCCGCGATGCTGGTGGCGGCGATGGTAGGCCCGCGCTCCTCTGAGTTCGGGCTGGACGGCAACCTCGCATGATGAGTCTCCTCGGCATAGGCGTGGTGGTGATTGGCCTCGCCGCGCGCCTCAATCCGATCCTGGTGGTCACGGCCGGCGCGCTGGTGACCGGCCTCGCGGGCGGATTGGACCTCGTGACGGTCATCGCCGCGCTCGGCAAGGGCTTCAATGACGCGCGCTACATCAGCGTCGCCTTCCTCGTCCTGCCGGTCATCGGCCTGTGCGAGCGCGCCGGGCTGCAGGATCGCGCCAAGGCCCTGGTCGGGCGGCTGCGCGCGGTGACGGTCGGGCGCCTGTTGCTTGCCTATCTGGCCGCGCGCCAGTTGAGCGCATCGCTTGGCCTGCTGTCATTGGGCGGGCAGGCGAACATGGTTCGCCCGCTGCTGGCGCCGATGGCCGAAGCCGACGAGGAAGCTCGTCGCGGCCAGCCGGATCCGGCGCGCCGCCAGCTCATCCGCGCCCACGCCGCGGCGGTCGATAACATCGGCGCCTTCTTCGGCGAAGACATCTTCATCGCCTTGGGCTCGGTGCTCCTTATCACCGCGGTCCTGCGGCAGAATCACCTGCCCGCCGACCCGCTGCGCGTCGCCCTGTGGGCGATCCCGACGGCTACCGTCGCCTTCATCGTCCACGCCGCCCGTCTGCTTTGGCTCGACCGACGGCTGGCGAGGCGGGGTCGCGGATGATCGGCATCGGCTTTGCCTACGCCATCGGGGGCGCTGTCTTCGCGATCATCGCCGTTTTCAGCGCTCTGGACCGCGACAACTCCAAGCGCTGGAACAACGCCCTCTTCTGGGGTCTGTTCGCCGTGAGCTTCCTGGCGGGAGACCGGCTCGGCGACTTCACCAATGGCCTGCTGGTCATTGCTCTGACGCTTATCGGCGGTCTTGGCGGCCTCGGCGTCAGCCGGCCGGCGACGACCTCGCCCGATGAGCGGGCGCAAAGCGCGCGGCGCCTCGGCGGCCGGCTGTTCGCCCCGATCCTCGTCATTCCCCTGTGCGCCCTGGCCGGGACGCTGCTGTTGAAGGGCGTCCGGCTGGGCGGCGCGCCGCTGATCGATCCGGCGCAGGTGACCGTCATCTCGACCGCGTTCGGCGTGGTCGTCGCCCTGGGGCTGGCCCTGGCGCTGTTCCGACCGCCGCTCGCCGCCGCGCCCCAGGAAGCAAGGCGGCTGATGGATTCGGTCGGCTGGGCGGCCATCCTGCCCCAGCTGCTGGCAGCGCTCGGCGCGGTCTTCGCCTTGGCGGGCGTCGGGACCGCCGTCGGCAGGCTGATGGGCATGTGGCTGCCCATGGACAGCCGGCTGATGGTCGTCGTCGCCTACTGTTTGGGGATGACCGTCTTCACCATGATCATGGGCAACGCCTTCGCCGCCTTCCCGGTGATGACCGCAGGCGTTGGCGCGCCGCTGATCGCGGGCCGGTTTGGCGGCGATCCGGCCGTCATGGGCGCGCTCGGCATGCTGGCCGGCTATTGCGGGACGCTGATGACGCCGATGGCGGCGCACAACATCGTGCCGGCGGCGCTGCTGGAACTGCCCTCCGGGGCGGTCATCCGCGCCCAGGCGCCGACGGCCCTTCTGGTCCTGGCCGCAAATATCTTCCTCATGTACGTCCTGGTCTTTCGATGAGCGATCTTGACCCCGATCTCGCCGCGCGCCTGGCGCGGATCGCGCTCGGCCACGTGGCGCGCGAATATCCCTACGCGCTGGTTCATGTCGTCACCGGGCCTGGGGACGTGGCCGAGCCGCGCGCGTATCACCCGATCTTCTTCGGCAGTTTCGATTGGCATAGCTGCGTTCACGGCCACTGGCTGCTGGCGCGGCTGCTTCGCCTTCATGGACGCGACGACGCCGCCATCCGCGCCCATTTCGATCAGGCCTTCACCCCCGAAAAGGTCGGCGCCGAGCTGGCCTACCTCCAGCGGCCGACGAGCGCCGCTTTCGAGCGTCCCTACGGCTGGGCGTGGCTGCTCAAGCTCGGCGCCGAGCTTCGCCTCATGCGGGACGAGGCCGATTGGGCGCTCGCCTTGCGGCCGCTGGCTGAGGCCGTGGTCGAGCGCTTTCGGGCGTTCCTGCCCGTGGCCGATTATCCGGTGCGCGCGGGCGTGCATTCAAACACGGCTTTCGCCCTGGCGCTGGCCCACGACTACACCCGGATCGTCGGCGACGATGCTCTGGGCGGATTGATCGAGTCCAAGGCCCGCGCCTGGCACGGCAAGGACACGGACTGCCAAGCCTGGGAGCCGTCTGGCGACGAATTCCTGTCTTCCGCGCTCATGGAGGCAGCGCTCATGCGCAGGGTGCTCGCGGCCCCCGACTTCCGCGCCTGGTTCGCCGCATTCCTGCCGAGGGCCGGCGAGGGCCAGCCCGCGACGCTGTTCACGCCCGCGCGCGTCAGCGACCGGACCGATGGCAAGATCGCTCATCTCGACGGGCTCAACCTCTCCCGCGCCTGGTGTTGGCGCGACATCGCCTCGTCCCTCGCCAGCGACGACCCCGTCCGGGCGAAGGCGACGGACGCGGCCGAGCGACACCTGGCGGCGGCCCTGCGGCACCTGGAGGCCGACTATATGGGCGAGCATTGGCTGGCCAGCTTCGCCTTGCTGGCGCTGAGCGAGTGACGGGCAGGTCCGGCCTAGCTTTCCTGGAACCTGACCTCGTCGCTGGCGTGGCTGCCGTCACAGAACGGCTTGTTTTTCGACGCTCCGCAGCGGCACAGGGTGACGCGGTTGCGGACTTCGTAGGCGAGGGCGTCCGCGCCGACGATCTCGATGCCACCGCGCACCCAGATCGGGCCGGCGACTCCCTGGGCCGGGTCGGCCACCAGGGCGAGCGAAGGCGGGAGGCTCGGCTCGTCGACCTCGCCCGTGGCCATCTCATATGCCCGAAGGCGTCCCGAAGGGCACTGGCCGACCTGGTGGACGAATGCCTCGCGCGCGGCGCCGCCGGAAACCTCGGCGACCGTATTCCACACGTTGCCGTCACGGTCGCAGAACCTGGCGAAGGCGCACAGGCTCTCCGCGTCGGCCAAGGCCTCGGCCGGCCCTTCCATCACGCCGGCCAGTTCGGCGTAACTCGCCCGGCTGGCCGTTTCTGTCCCGTCGAAGCCGACGCGTTCGTGGCTCCCGTCGCAGAACGGCTTGGTTCCCGAATGGCCGCAGCGACAGAGCTGGTAGGCGCGCCGCGCCTTGGGCCCGTCGCTTTCGATCCACTCCACCGAATCCCCGGCGGCGTTGGCGCCGATCGTCGCGCGCACCAGAGGCGCGGCGCCGGTCACCTGATAGGGTCCGTCCTTGACGATGGTGATCTTCATGCCTGCCGCCGCTAAAGACTGGGCCATGTCTCGCACTCCACGCCCCGCAGGCCAGCCTAGCACGGAGGATCGCGCTCGCGCATGAAAAGCCTATGGGACGAGCGCGCCGCGGCGCGGGCTGTCGCCCATTGCGCGGCCAGGGGGGTGGCCGAGGATCTCGCCCTGCGCACCTACAGCGCGCGCCTGCTGGGGGCCGATCCGAGCCTGGTGCTCCACGGCGGCGGCAACACCTCGGTCAAGTCCACCGCGCGCGACCTCTTTGGCGAGAGCATCGAGGTGCTGTGCGTGAAAGGCAGCGGCTGGGATCTGGCGACGATCGAACCCGCGGGCCATCCGGCCGTACGCCTCGCGCCGCTTCTGAAGTTGCGCGATCTGGAATGCCTGTCGGACGAGGACATGGTCAATGCGCAACGCGCCAATCTGATGGATTCCTCCGCGCCAAATCCCTCGGTCGAGACGCTGCTGCACGCCTTCATCCCCGAGACGTTCATCGATCACACCCACGCTACCGCCTTCCTGGCCATCGCCGACCAGCCGGACGCCGAGCGGCTGATCGCCCAAATCTACGGCGAGCGCGTCGCCTGTGTTCCCTACGTCATGCCGGGCTTCGAACTGGCCAAGCGGGCGGCCGCCGCCTGGCGCGAAGGGCTGGAGGGCTTGGCCCTGGTCAGGCACGGCCTGTTCAGCTTCGGTGTCAGCGCCCGCGAAAGCTACGAGCGCATGATCGAACTGGTCAGCCTGGCCGAGGCCGCCATTCCCCGTCGCGCCGATGCCGCGCGTCCATCCGGCTCGTCGGTCGCGCGGCCCGCCGACGCTCTCCCCGTCCTGCGCGGCGTTCTCGGCGCGGGCCCGCGCTGGATCATCGACCTGCGCCCCGGCGGAGCGGCCCTGGCCGTGGCCAGCGACGAGCGGCTCGCGGACTGGGCCATACGGGGCGTGGCCACGCCCGACCACGTCATCCGCACAAAGGCCCATCCGCTGGTCACGTCTCGGCCTGGAGACAAGCTGGCGGACTGGCGATCGGCGGCGGCAATGGCCCTGGAGGCCTACCGTCGGGCCTATGCGGACTATTTCGCCCGCAACCTCGCCCGCGCCGGAACGCCCAAGACCATGCTCGACACCCTTCCGCGCGTGATCGCCATTCCCGGGTTGGGTCTGGCGGGGCTTGGACGCACGGCGGCCGAGGCGGCGGTCGTCGGGGACATCGCAGAGGCCTGGGCGCGCACGCTGCTGAACGCCGAGGCGGTCGGCCGCTTCGAGCCGGTGGGCGAGGCGGACACCTTCGACATGGAATATTGGTCGCTCGAACAGGCAAAGCTCGGCAAACGGACGGCGAGACCCCTCGAGGGTAGGGTGGTAGCGATCACCGGCGCCGCCGGCGCCATCGGCGCGGCCACGGCCAGGGCGTTCGCGGCCGAAGGCGCGGAAGTGGCGTTGCTCGATCTCGACGGCGGGGCCGCGATGGCTCAGGCGACCGCCATTTCGCCCTGGGCGCTGCCGCTCGCCTGTGATGTCACCGTGCCGGACGAGGTCGAGCACTCCTTCGACGCGGTCTGCGCTCGCTTTGGCGGGCTCGATATCGTGGTCTCTAACGCCGGCGCGGCCCTCACCGGCGACATGGCCGCACTGGCCGGCGAGACCCTCAGACGGAGTTTCGAACTCAATTTCTTCGCCCATCAGAGCGTGGCGCAAGCCGCCGCCTGCTGCCTCCGCGCACAGGGAATGGGCGGCGTTCTTCTGTTCAACGCTTCCAAGCAGGCCTTCAATCCGGGGCTTGGTTTCGGCGCCTATGGCACGGCCAAGAGCGCGCTGCTGGCCCTCATGCGCCAATACGCCCTGGAACTCGGCGCCGATGGCGTGCGCGTCAACGCCCTCAATCCCGACAGGATCCGCTCCGGCCTGCTGACGCCGGAGATGATCGGGCGACGCGCGGCGGCGCGCGGAGTGAGCGAAGAGGCCTACATGTCCGGCAATCTGCTGGGGGCCGAGGTGACGGCGGCCGATGTCGCCCAGGCGTTCGTCTTCGCCGCCCTGATGGAAAAGACAACAGGCGCGGTCATCCCCGTCGACGGGGGCAATGTGGCCGCGATGCCCAGATAGAGCCTGGTGACGTTGGACCGGAGAGATCCGGCGTCCGCTCTAGCGGCTCAACCCTTGGGGCAGCCCTCGAACTTGCCGACCAGCGCCACGGTCACCGTGGCCAGGTTGAGCGGCATGAGCGGGGCCATCGATCTCGCGCCCTGGCCGGTGAAGAGATCGATGCGGCCCTCGTGAATGGCGCTGCCCGTGTCCGAGGCATACCAGTAGCCGTCGTGCTTGCGGCCGTCGGGCATCTTCAGGCCGACCGTCTGTTTGATGAACAGGATGCTGTGACGAGGCACCTCGACCCCATCCACGGCGGCCGTGCGCATGGGCACGACCTTGCAGCCCAGAGAGTCGCGACTGCTCATGGGCGCCCCGCCATGATAGAGCGTGATCTTGAGGCCGACGGTGGACAGGATCGGCTGCATCTTCGCCGCCACACTGGCGATCAGATCTCCGATCGGATCGGCGTTGTCGGCGTAGGCGATCGCCGGCAAGCCGATGACGAGCGCGGCGAGGCTGGTCGCAACTGACTTCAAGAGGGAAACCCCACGGCGGCCCCGCACGGCCGGTTTCGCTCACGCTAGCCGTTCGATCCTGATCCCGCAACCGCCGTTGACAGACAAAGTCTGCGTCAATTCCGCCCACTTCAATCATCGAATCTATAGACGCTCACAAAGCCGCGCTTGGCGATTACTTGACCTCAGCTATATTGTGAGCACCTGCTACTGACCTCTCAAGATGACCGGTTTTGCCGGACCTGTGACACTTTCACCTGTAAAAATTCTGTGAGCGAGCTTGTGCATCGCGGCACGACTGGGCGCCGGAAGCGCCCTTGCGGCGGTCCGCGGCTTGCCTCATGGAGGACCCCGAACGCCTTGCTCTGGAAAGCCTCATGGATTTTCATCGCCTGTTGAGTCTGGCCATGTCCGCGGCCCTGGCGGCTGCTGCGCCGCACACGGCCATGGCCTGGGGCTCGACGGGGCATCGGATCATCGGCCGGCTGGCGATGGGGGCCTTGCCCGCCGATCTGCCAGGATTCCTCCATGGTCCGGCGGCTATCGAGGCGGTTGGTGAGTTGGCGCGCGAACCGGACCGCTGGCGCGATGCCGGGCGAGTCCATGACGCCGACCGCGACCCGGGCCATTACGTCGATCTGGACGATGATGGCACAATCCTCGGCGGTCCTTCGCTCGCCGACCTGCCCCCGACGCGGGCAGCCTATGAGACCGCCTTGCGCGCCGCGGGCGCCAATTCCTGGAGGGCCGGCTATCTGCCCTATTCGATCATCGACGGCTGGCAACAGCTGAGCAAGGATTTCGCTTACTGG
>JBOHLC010000074.1:0-2244 GCA_050729395.1 Caulobacteraceae bacterium | reverse complement strand
GCGTCCCGGCTTCGTCCTGCTGGCTGCCGAGGGCTACACGCCGGCAAATCCCCAGGGCGCGAGCGAGGATCTCCTCGACCATGGCTGCGCCGTGCTGAACGCGGGGCGACCGGCCGAATGAACGACTTACGTCACCAGCCTCTGAAGTCGGGCCGCGCGCTCGCGCACCTGCTCGGGACCGCCGAACAATTGCCTGTCGACGCCCACGCGCTTGAACCAATAGTGCAGGCCGAGGAGATCGGTGAATCCGATGCCGCCGTGCACTTCGGTCGCCGTGCGCGCCACGAAGCGCGACACCTCCGAGAGATGCGCCTTGGCGTGGGCGGCGACGAGCGGGGCCTCGGCCGGAACCGCGTCGAAGGCGTAGGCGGCGTACCAGACGAGCGAGCGGCACGGCTCGAGCTCGGCCGCCACCTCCGCGCACATGTGCTTGACCGCCTGGAAGGCGCCGATCGGGCGGCCGAACTGGCGCCGCTCCTTGGCGTAAGCCACGGCCTTGTCGGCCATCGCCTGGGCCGCGCCCAGCATGTCAGCGGCCAACATGGCGAAAGCCGCGTCGCCCAGGCGCTCCAGGGCCTCGCCGTTCGCCAGCGCTTCGGCCGGCGCATTGTCGAAGCGGACCCGCGCAAAGCGACGGGTGGCGTCGATGGTGGTCATGGGGTCGATCTGGGCATCCTTGGCGAGCGCCAGATGCAGGCAGCCGGAGCGGTCGGCGACGATCAGCAGGTCCGCGCCCGGCGCGTCGATGGCGAAATGGGACTCTCCGGTGAGCCGGCCGCTCTCCGTCCCGACGCCAGCGGCGTCGCGGACTCCGACGAGGGCCTCATGCAGGACCGCGCCGGCCGTGACTTCGCCGGCCGCCAGCCTGGGCAGCCAGGCCTCTTTCTGCGCGGCCGATCCGGCGGCGGCGATGGCCAGTGGAGCGAGCACGGCTGAGCCGAGGAAGGGCGCCGGCGCCGCATGCGCGCCGAGAGCTTCGGCCGCCAGGGCCGCGTTGAGAAGTCCAAGGCCCAGGCCGCCGTACTGCTCGGGCGCGAGAAGGCCGGCGACGCCGAGATCGGCCAGGGCCGCCCATACATCGCGCGCGATCGGCTCGTTTCCCACCGCGAATGCTCGCACCCGGGCGAGGGGCGAGACACGGTCGAGCGTGCCGGAAATGGAGGCCTGCATCTGGCGCTGGTCGGGCGAGAGCGCAAAGTCCATCAGCCCGCCTCGCGCCCTTCGCGCGGCAGGCCAAGGCCGCGTTCGGCAATGATGTTCTTCTGGATCTGGGCCGTGCCGCCGCCGATGATCAGGCCGAGATCGAACATGTAGCGCCACTGCCAGACTCCGTGGGCGCGGACGTCCGCGTCCTCGCCATAGAGCACACCGGCCTCGCCCAACGCGTCGATGGCCAGGGCGGCGATCTGATGGTTGAGCTCGCAGCCTTGCAGCTTAACGATCAGGCCGGCGAGCCCTGGGCTCTCGCCGGCGATCTGGTTGGTCAGTCCGCGCAAGCCATTGAACTTCATCGCCAGGACGCGGGCCTGCAGGCGCATCAGCCGGTCGCGCAGGACTGGATTGTCGACCGGACGCGCGCCGGCGAGGCGTTCGGTCGTCATCAGCTCGATGAGTTCGCCCAGGCGCGCCTCGGCGGCATTGGGATCGCCCAGCATGCCGCGCTCGTGGCGCAAGGTGGCGTTGGCCACGCGCCAGCCTTCGCCGCGCCGGCCGACGATCTGGCTCTTGGGCACGCGCGCGTCGGTGAAGAACACCTCGTTGAATTCGGCGCGCCCGGTCATGGTCATCAGAGGCCGTACTTCGATGCCCGGAGTCTTCATCGAGAAGATCAGATAGCTGATGCCGGCGTGCTTGGCGGCGTCGGGCTCTGTCCGCACGAGGCAGAAGACCATGTCGGCCTGGGCGGCGGTCGAGGTCCAGATCTTCTGGCCGTTGATGACGAAGTCATCGCCGTCCTCGGTCGCGCGGGTGGCGAGCGAGGCCAGGTCCGAACCCGAACCCGGTTCGGAATACCCCTGACACCACACCACCTCGCCGCGCAGGGTCGGCCCGATCCAGTCTCGTTTCTGGGCCTCCGTTCCGAGTTCGAGCAGCGTAGGGACGAGCATGGATATGCCCTGGCCGGAAAGGCCGGTCGGCGCGCGCGCGGCGGCGAATTCCTCGGCGATGATGCGGCTCTTGAGGATGTCGGGCCGCGCGCCGAAACCACCGTATTCGCGCGGAATTGTCCTCCCAGCATAGCCG
>JBOHLC010000073.1:0-10815 GCA_050729395.1 Caulobacteraceae bacterium | reverse complement strand
CCGCTCGGTTCGTGCACCATGAAGCACAACCCGCGGCTCGACGAGAAGCTGGCGCGCCTGCCCGGCTTCGCCGACATCCATCCGCTGCAGCCGGTATCGACCGTCCAGGGCGCGCTGGCTCTGATGGATGAGCTGGCGCGCTGGCTGACCACCCTCACCGGCATGCCGGCGGTGGCGCTCTCGCCCAAGGCCGGAGCGCATGGCGAACTGTGTGGCCTGCTGGCCATCCGCGCCGCCCATGAGGCCCGCGGTGACGCGCGCAAGACGGTGCTTGTCCCCACCTCCGCTCACGGCACCAATCCGGCGACAGCCGCCCTGGCCGGCTACGGCGTGGTCGAGATCGCCCAGACGGCCGATGGCCGCGTCGACCTCGCCGACCTCGCCGCCAAGCTGCACGACGACGTGGCCGCCGTGATGGTGACCAATCCCAACACCTGCGGCCTGTTCGAGCGCGAGGTGATCGAGATCGCCCGCCTGACACACCAGGCCGGCGCCTACTTCTATTGCGACGGGGCCAACTTCAACGCCATCGTCGGGCGCGTGCGGCCGGGCGACCTGGGCGTCGACGCCATGCATATCAACCTGCACAAGACCTTCTCCACGCCGCACGGCGGCGGCGGACCGGGCGCGTGGCCGGTGGTGCTGAGCGACGCTCTCGCCCCCTTCGCGCCGACCCCGCTCCTGCACCGGACCGCGGACGGCTTCGAACTCGTCGAGCACGCAGAAGGCGAGGCGGCCGCGAGCCTCGGCCGCATGTGCGCCTTCCATGGCCAGATGGGCATGTATGTGCGCGCGCTGGCCTATATGAAGAGCCACGGCGCCGACGGCCTGCGCCAGGTGGCCGAGGACGCCGTCCTCAACGCCAACTACATCAAGGCAAGGCTCGGCGGCGCGCTCAGCGTCGCCTATCCGCAAGGTCCGTGCATGCATGAGGTCCTGTTCGACGACACCTGGCTGGAAGACAGCGGCGTAACCACCCTCGATTTCGCCAAGGCCCTGATCGACGAGGGCTTCCATCCGATGACCATGTACTTTCCCCTGGTCGCGCATGGGGCGATGCTGATCGAGCCGACCGAGACGGAGTCGCGGCGCGAGATCGACCGGTTCTGCGACGCGGTGCTGAGATTGGCTGACGCGGTGCGCGCGCGCGACGTGGAGCGCTTCAAGGGCGCGCCCTTCAAAGCGCCACTGCGTCGGCTCGACGAGACGCTGGCCGCCCGCAAGCCGCGCCTGAGGTGGACCGAAGCCGGGTAGAACTTCAGGAGTTGAGTTCTTTCCACCGCGCCAACGCTTCTGCCGGGCCGGCGAAAGCTTCCTGGGTGACCGGGTTCCAATAGCGCAGGGCCTCGAGGGGAATGCGCCGGCCGCTCACCGCGCAGACGACGAACCGGCCGGCGCGCACGACGGTGAACTCGCCATCGCCGTAGCTGACTAGCGCCGGCTGTTCCGGCCGGCCGGCGAAGTCCTTGTCGTGGGCGTTCATGGTGGCGGACTTAGCGCGAAAGGAGGCTCGCCGTCGAGCCGCGCGCCCACGTTGGCGTCCGCGAACTTGATGTCGATGGCGGCGCCGGGTTCCAGATCGGCGGCGAGCTTAGCCAGACGTCCGGCGGCGGTGCGCACCAGGGCGAAGCCGCGCTTGAGAGGCGCCTCCGGCTCGAGTGAAGCCAGCACCCTGCCCGTCCCGCTCAGCCGCTCGTCGAGCGCATTCAGTCGGCTGATCATGCATGGCTGGAGGCGAGCGCCGACCTGGGTCAGGCGCCGCCGGCGCTCGTCGATGGCGGCGGTCAGCAGCCGTGGCTTGAGGGCCGAGGCGGCGACGACAAGATCGTGTCTGTGCCGGTCGACATTGCGCTGGAGCGATGCGCCGAGGCGCGAGGCGGCCAGATCGAGCGACTGGCTGGCGATGGCGATGAGATCGGCGGGTCTGGGCAGGCCGCGAGCTGCCGCGGAGAGCCGGGTCCGGCGCGTCTCGACCGCTTGGCCCGCGCAGCGCGTCAGCCGGCGCCCATGGTCCTGCAGCGCCGCCGCGAGGTCCGCGAGCACGGGCGTCGCCAACTCGGCCGCGGCGGTCGGCGTCGGGGCGCGGCGGTCGGAGACGAAGTCGATCAGGGTCGTGTCTGTCTCGTGGCCAACGGCCGAGATGAGCGGAATGGTGGAGGCCGCCGCGGCGCGGGCGAGCGCCTCGTCGTTGAAAGGCCAGAGATCCTCCACCGAGCCCCCGCCGCGAGCGACGATGATGAGATCGGGTCGCGGAACGGGGCCGCCCGCCGCGAGCGCGTCGAAGCCCTCGATGGCGGCTCGCACCTGAGCGGCGGCCTGGTCACCCTGGACGACCACCGGCCAGACGATCACCCGGCACGGCCATCGGTCCGAGATGCGATGCAGGATGTCGCGGATCACCGCGCCGGTCGGACTGGTGATGACGCCGATCGTCGCCGGCATCGACGGCAGCGGGCGCTTGCGCTCGACCGCGAACAGGCCCTCGGCCGCCAGCTTGGCCTTCAGCCGCTCGAGCTGCGCCAGCAAGGCGCCGACGCCAGCCGGCTCCATCGTCTCGATGATGATCTGATACTGCGAGCGTCCGGGATAGGTGGTGACGCGGCCGGTGACGATCACCTCCAGGCCGGTCTCAGGCCGCACGGCCAGGGATGCGGCCTGGCCGCGCCAGACGACGCCGGCGATGGAGGCCTTTTCGTCCTTGAGGTCGAGATAGATGTGGCCATTGCCGTGGAAAGTGACCTTGGACAGCTCGCCGCGCAGACGCACGTAACCGTAGGCGTCCTCGATCGTGCGCTTCAGCGCAAAGGCCAGCTCCGAGACGGTGTAGGCCTTGGCGTTGGCTTCCGCCGGCAGGACTTGGGAATCGACCATGGCCTTAACTTAGCTCCGCGCGGCCCGGATCGGGAGGCGCAATTGTCTGCTACCTCGGCAAGTGCATGCGCAGCACGTCCTCGATGATCCGCTCAAGGCTTTCCAAGGTGTTGCAGGTCTTGGCCACGCGGCAGAAGCGGGCGTAGGCGTCCATCTTGGAATCGCCCTGGCCCCAATATGTCGGTGGCTCCGGATTAAGCCAGATCACCGAGCGCGTCTGTTCGGCCAGGCGGCGCGCCAGATCGAGGCGCGGATCGGCGTAGTTGGAGCGGCCGTCGCCAAGCACTATCACGGTCGTGCGCCGGTCGAGACGCGGGCCGTGCTGGGCGAAAAGGTCCTCGAGCGCGCGGCCATAGTCGGTGGGGCGAAAGCCGATCCGCTCGAGGATGAGGGTGATGGCGTCATCCACGGTCTCATCGTCCAACAGGTCGTCCACCCGAACCAGGCGGTCGGAGAAGGCGAAGGCGTCCAGCCGCTCGACCACCTCCTTAAGGCAGTAGAGGAAGAGCAGCAGGAACTGGGCTGCCGCCGCGACCGAGCGCGACACGTCGCAGACGACGACGATCCGGGGCTTTTCGACCGTCTTGTGCTTCCAGATGATGTCGAAGGGCGCGCCGTCATATGCCAGACTACGGCGGATGGTATGGCGAACATCCAGCTTACCTATCCTCGCGCGATGGCGACGGCGGGCGTAGCGTTGCGCCAGGCGCTTGGCCATGCGCCGCACTAGCCCCTCCATGGCTCGGACATCCTCGTCGGCCACCGACGCGAAGGCCTGTCTGGCCAAAATCCGGTCACGCAGTCGCCGACCCGTCTGGCTGGCGTAGAGCCTCGCCTGGCGGTCGACGAAAGCGCCGGCCTCGTCGAACAGCGTGGCGCGCCGCTCGCCCAGCTCGTCGGCTCGCGCCCGGTCATCTGGCAAGACGGATTGGCGCAGGGCGGCGATGCGCGCCTCGAGGTCGCGCAGACCCATCTCGTCGAGCACGCGGCGGACCAGCAGCCCGCGCTGTGTGGAGAGCTGGATGTTTGCCGCGCCGGCGCGGCCAGCCGCCGCTTCCAGGCCCTCGGCGAGCGCGGCCCGGTCGCCTGAGATCAGCATGTCCTCGAGGCTGGCCGGCCCCGCGTCCGACGCGCCGCCGCCCGCGAACTCCGCGCGCTCGAAATAGAGGTCGAAGCAGGCGTCGAAGCGGCTGACCTCCTCGGCGTTCTTGGCCAGGGTGACGGCCAGCGCGTCCTTGACCAGCACGCGATCGGCGAAACCCACCTCGGCCAAGGCTCGGTGGGCGTCTATCGCCTCCGCCGGAGAGACCGGCACGTCGCTCGCCCGCAGCGCGCGGATAAAGTTTTCGAGGACGCGGGAGGCGGGTTCAATCTGCATCCGCATTCAGCAGTTCGCCCAGCTTGGCCTCGGCCGCGACCACGTCCTGCTCGAACTTCAAGAGCACATTCAGGGTCTCGCGCACCAGCGCCGGATCGAGCGCGCGGGCGTTGAGCAGCACTAGCGCGCGGGCCCAGTCCACAGTCTCGGAGATTGACGGCAGTTTGCGCAGATCGAGCCGGCGCAGGTTCTGCACGAAGCGCACCAGGGCGGCGCGCAACGTCCCGTCGACGCCCGGCACGCGCGCGGCCACGATCCGCTCCTCGAGCGCCTGATCGGGAAGCGGAATGTGCAGGTGCAGGCATCGCCGCTTCAGTGCGTCGCCGAGGTCGCGCACATTGTTCGACGTGAGAAAGACCACCGGGGCGGTGACGGCCTTGATCAGCCCGATCTCCGGGATCGACACCTGAAAGGCCGACAGCATCTCCAGCAGGAAGGCCTCGAAGGCCTCGTCGCTCTTGTCGATCTCGTCGATGAGCAGCACTGCTCCGCCCGGCGCCCGCAGGGCCTGGAGCAGCGGCCGCGGCTCGAGGAAGGGTTCGGAGAAGAACAGATCGCCCGCGCCTTGCAGACGGGCCATGGCCGAGGCGAGATCCGGCGCCTGACCCAGTTCCGGGCCGAGGTGGTCCTTGAGGATCTGGGTGTAGAGAAGCTGCTTGCCGTACTTCCACTCGTAAAGCGCGCGCGACTCGTCCAGGCCCTCGTAGCATTGCAGGCGGATCAGCGGCAGGTCGAGGAGCCGCGCCGCACTGAGCGCAAGCTCGGTCTTGCCCACGCCCGCGACGCCTTCGACCAGAACCGGCTTTTGCAGATGCGAGGCCATGTAGAGCGCCGTGGCGATACGGCGCGAGGCGATATAGCCGACGCCGGCCAGGCCCTCGACGATGCTCTCCACCGAGGCGAGCGGATTTGCGGGCGAGCGATCGAGGGGCAACGGGCTTTGACTTTCGCGACTGGTTTGGCCGCACTATGGCCCGCCACGACGGTTGAGGGAAAGTCCGGGAGGCCGTCCGCATTGGGGCGTGCTAGCAAATCTCGGTCGGCTGGCGGATGATTGCCGGCATAAGAAGGGGGAGCGGGGTGGGCGAAGAACATCATGGATCGGTAAGTCGGCGATCGCTTTTCGCCCTGATCGGACTGACCGCCGGCAGCGCGGTGATGTACGAGGCCATGTCGTCCCTCGCCTATGCCGGCGAGTCGGGGTTCGCCGGGCCGATCCAGCTGTCCGGCGATCCGCGCGGCGCCACGGTGCTCATCCTGGGGGCCGGGCTCGCGGGCATGTGCGCGGCGTATGAACTGCGCAAGGCCGGCTACAAGGTCCAGATCCTCGAATACAACGACCGTCCCGGCGGCCGTAATTGGACGCTGTACGGGGGCGACACCTACACCGAACTGGGCGGATTCACCCAGCACGTGGAGTTCGACAAGGGGCTCTATCTCAATCCGGGGCCGTGGCGCCTGCCCTACCACCACCGCGCGGTGCTGTATTACTGCAAGCTATTGAAGGTGGCGCTGGAGCCGTTCCTTCAGGTCAACTACGCGGCCTATGTCCATTCGGAGAAGGCTTTCGGCGGCAGGCCGCAGCGCTATCGCGCGGTGCTGGCGGATTTTAACGGCTATGTCGCCGAGTTGCTCGCCAAATCCACCCGCCAGAACAGCCTCGACGCACCGCTCACACGGGAGGACAAGGAGATCCTGCTCGAGGCCGTGCGCGGCTGGGGCGCCCTGGACCAGAACTATGAGTACAAGAAGGGGCCGCTGAGCAGCGAATGGCGCGGCTGGGACACTGACCCCGGGGGTGGGCTCGATTCAGTTCCGAGACCGTCGGAACCCATGGCCATGACCGAGCTTCTCCGCTCGCGCATGTGGAAGGCGCTTGGCGCCGGGAGCTTCTACGAATTCCAGCCCACGATGTTCCAGCCGGTAGGCGGCATTGGCATGATCGGCAAGGCCTTCGCGCGCGAGCTGCCCGGCATCATCCGTTACAACGCCAAGGTGAGCGAGATTCGCCAGGACGAGCGAGGCGTGACCGTCACCTACCAAGATCGCAAGGCGGGCGGCGCGGCGCGCACCGAGCGGGGGGATTGGTGCGTGTGCACGATCCCAGCGTCGATCCTCGGCCAGATTCCGATGAATGTCGGCGCGCCGATGAAGAGCGCCATCGACGCGCTCTACTACGACGCGGCGATCAAGGTCGGCCTGCAGTTCAAGCGCCGCTTCTGGGAGGAGGACGAAGGGATCTACGGCGGCGTCAGCTATACGGACCAGCCCAACGCCATGATCGGATATCCGAGCAACGGATTCTTCAATCCCGGCGGAGCGGTCCTGCTGGGCGCCTACAACTTCGGCGGCGGCGCCTATGAGTTCACGGCGTTGTCTCCGCAGGAGCGGGTCGCGAGGGCGGTCGAATACGGCTCCAAGATCCACCCGCAATACCGCGCCGAATTCGAGAACGGCGCGTCGGTGGCCTGGCATCGCGTGCCCTGGACGCTGGGCTGCGCCGCGCGCTGGACGGAGGATCTGCGCGCGCGCCACTATGACGATCTTTGCGCCATCGATGGGCGGATCATGCTCGCCGGCGAGCACGCCTCGCGACTGCCGGCCTGGCAGGAAGGCGCGCTGCTGTCGGCGCTGGACGCCATCCGCAGGCTCCATCAGCGCGTCGTGGCGAGCTAGGCGGACGATGACCACCCACCGAAAAGCGGCTGTCGGACCTTGCGCGGCGGCGCTGAGCGCGGCCTTGTTCCTGCCGGCCGCGGCCGAACATCCGCGAGCGCAACCTACCTCCCTTGGGCCGCTCGCGGGACAATCCGGCGAAGAGATCTACCGAGGCGTCTGCCAGGGATGCCACATGCCCGACGCCAAGGGCGCCGTCGGCGCCGGCGCATATCCGGCGCTGAGCGGCAATCCCCGCATGCGGAGCGCGACCTACGCGGCGATGGTGATCGTCCGTGGGCAGAGGGGCATGCCGCCGTTCGGCGACTACCTTTCCGATGCCCAGATCGCCGACCTGGTCAATTATCTGCGTACCAACTTCGGCAATCATTATACGGACCGGATCGCGGCAGACGACGTCAAACAGCTCCGCTTCGCGCTGCCAAGATAAGCCAGCGGCGGCCGGCGCCTAAGCTCTAGGCGCCCCTGTCCGTGCTGCGCCGCACAATTGAGCGATTGTCACGTTTTCCTGACGCCTGGACCGACCGACGGTCCCGACCCGCCGCCCTGCTGTCAGATCGAGCCTTCGCAACGTTCCGGCGTGGGAGATTCGAGGCTGCAATGAAAATGGTCGTCGCAATTATCAAGCCGTTCAAGATCGACGATGTGCGCGACGCCCTGGTGGCGGCCGGCGTCGAGGGGATGACGGTCACCGAGGCTCACGGCCACGGGCGCCAGAAGGGCCACACCGAGATCTACCGGGGCGCCGAATACAAGGCGACCTTCCTGCCAAAGATCCGCATCGAGACGGTGGTCCAGGACGAACTCGTGGCCAAGGCGATCGACGCCATCAAGGGCGCGGCGTCGTCCGACAAGATCGGCGACGGCAAGATCTTCGTGCTCCCTGTCGAGGAGGCGGTGCGCATCCGCACCGGCGAGACCGGCCTCACGGCCCTTTAGAAACCCCAAGAAGAACAGGACCAGATGGCAATGAAGCCTCGTCTCTTGACCAACCTCCGCAACGCCCTCGCCGCCGCGACGGTCGTTGCGTCGCTGGCCATGGTCGCCATCGCCCCGCCGGCCATGGCCCAGTCCAATATGGCGGCCCCGGCGGCCGCCTCCAACACCGCAAGCGCGCCAGCCACGGCTGCCGCGGCGCCCGCTCCGGCGGCGGCCGCGGCCGCGGCCGCGGCGACACCCAATTACAACGCCACGCCCAACAGCGGCGACACAGCCTGGATGCTAGCCTCCGTGGCCCTGGTGCTGATGATGACCATTCCTGGCCTGGCGCTGTTCTACGGCGGCATGGTGCGGCGCAAGAACGTCATCGCCACCGTGGCCCAGTCCTTCGCCATCACCTGCGTGGTTACCATCGTCTGGTACGTGTGCAGCTACTCCATCGCCTTCGGCACCAATCCGGATCCGGGTCAGAACCAGTTCTGGGGCGGCCTCGGCAATGTGATGCTGAAGCAGGTCACCATGGACAAGCCGTACACGATCGCCGGCTCGGCCGTGACCATCCCCGAATACGTTTACATGATGTTCCAGATGACCTTCGCGATCATCACCCCAGCGCTGATCTGCGGCGCGTTCGCCGAACGCATGAAGTTCTCGGCCCTGCTGCTGTTCATGACCCTGTGGTCGATCTTCGTCTACGCGCCCATCGCGCACTGGGTGTGGGGCGGCGGCTTCCTGGGCGCCAAGGTCGGCGTGCTCGATTTCGCCGGAGGCACGGTGGTGCACATCAACGCCGGGGTCGCGGGCCTCGTCTGCGCCCTGGTCATGGGCAAGCGCAAAGGGCTTGGCCATGACAACATGGCCCCCAACAACCTCGTCTACACCATGATCGGCGCCAGCCTCCTGTGGGTCGGCTGGTTCGGCTTCAACGCCGGCTCGGCGACCACGGCCAATGCCCTGGCCGGCGCGGCCATGGCCAACACGCAGATCGCCACCGCCGCGGCGGCCCTGGCCTGGATGGCGTCGGAGTGGATCGTATCCAAGAAGCCGACCATGCTCGGCATGGCTTCCGGCGCGGTGGCCGGCCTGGTGGCGGTGACCCCGGCTTCGGGTTTCGTCAATCCGAACGGCGCGTTCATCATCGGTATCGCGGCGGGCGTCGGTTGCTACCTGGCGGCGGTGTTCCTCAAGCGCGCCTTCAAATATGACGACAGTCTCGACGCTTTTGGCGTGCACGGCGTCGGCGGTTTCATCGGCGCGATCCTGACGGGCGTCTTCGCCGACGCGGCGATCAACTCGGCCGGCAAGGTGCACAGCGCGCTCACGCAGTTCTACGGCTGCATCGGTACGATCGTCTGGTCGGGCGTGGTCACCTTCCTGATTCTGATGGTGTGCAAATACACCGTCGGCCTGCGCGTCACCGAGGACGAAGAGCTGGAGGGTCTCGACATGGCCGTCCACGGCGAAGCCCTGCACGAAGCCTGAAACCAACCCACTGGGGCGGTCAAGGGGCCGCCCCACGAACCCCAAGGACAACTCGAAAGATGACCACGCCTAACGAGATACACGCGCTGATGAAGGAGAAGGAGGCGGGGTATGTGGACATGCGCTTCACCGACCTGCGCGGCAAGCTGCAGCATGTGACCTACGACAAGTCCCTGGTCGACGATGAGTTCCTGAGCGACGGGACGATGTTCGACGGCTCCTCGATCTCCGGCTGGAAGGCGATCAATGAGTCGGACATGAAGCTGAGGCCCGATCTTTCGACCGCGGCGATCGATCCGTTTTATCAGCAGGCGACGCTGACCCTTTTCTGCGACGTGCTCAACCCGGACACCAACGAGCCGTACAACCGCGATCCCAGGGGGGTGGCGCGGCGGGCCCTGACCCACGTCAAGGCGAGCGGGGTGGGCGACACGGTCTATTTCGGGCCGGAGGCGGAGTTCTTCATCTTCGACGACGTCAGATGGGCCACGGCCGCCAACGACACCCGCTATTCGTTCGATTCGACCGAACTGCCGGTCAACACCGGCAGGGCCTACGAGGAAGGCAACATGGGCCACCGGCCAGGGCCCAAGGGCGGTTACTTCCCGGTCAATCCGATCGATTCGGCCCAGGACCTGCGCGGCGAGATGCTGGCCGTCATGGGCGAGCTGGGCATGTCCCCGGAGAAGCACCACCACGAGGTCGCCCCGGCCCAGCATGAGCTGGGCCTGAAGTTCGCCGACCTGATCACCATGGCCGACCGCCTGCAGCTCTACAAATACGTCATCCACAACGTCGCGGCCGCCTACGGCAAGACGGCAACCTTCATGGCCAAGCCGATGTTCGGCGACAACGGCAGCGGCATGCACGTGCACCAGTCGATCTGGGGCAAGGGAAAGCCGCTCTTCGCCGGCGACAAATACGCGGGCCTGTCGGACACCTGCCTGCACTACATCGGCGGGATCATCAAACATGCCCGCGCGATCAACGCCTTCTCCAACTCCACCACCAACTCCTACAAGCGCCTGGTCCCCGGCTACGAGGCCCCGGTCAAGCTCGCCTATTCGGCGCGCAACCGCTCCGCCTCCATCCGCATCCCCCACGTCGAGAGCGCCAAGGCCAAGCGCATCGAGGTCCGCTTCCCAGACCCCATGGGCAATCCGTACCTGACCTTCACCGCCCTCCTGATGGCCGGCCTAGACGGCATCGAGAACAAGATCGATCCGGGCGGGCCGATGGACAAGAACCTCTACGACCTGCCCCCGCGCGAGCAGAAGAAGGTGCCCGAGGTGTGCGGCTCCCTGAAGGAAGCCCTCGATCACCTCGACAAGGACCGCGCCTTCCTCAAGAAGGGCGCCGTCATGGATGACGACCTCATCGACGCCTACATCGAACTGAAGATGGAGGAGGTCATGCGCCTCCAGCTCCACCCCCACCCCGTCGAGTTCGACATGTACTTCAAATGCTAG
>JBOHLC010000072.1:0-3583 GCA_050729395.1 Caulobacteraceae bacterium | reverse complement strand
TTCACCCAGGCGAAGGGAAACAGCATCTGGAAGAAGTAGACGAAGGCCGGGATCAGCACCCGCTCCCAGCCGCCGCGCACCGTCAGCCGCGCCATCAGCGAGGTGAGGACGAGGCCCTTCGCCTCGGCCCGCGCGACCAGGCGGCGGAGATTGCCCTTCTCATGAAAGATGTCGGCGTCGGTCAGCAGCAGATAGTCCGCCTCGCCCGCGCGGGCGACACCTTGGCTCTGCGCCCACAGCTTGCCGGTCCAGCCCCGAACGAGGGGCGCGCCGACGACGATCTCCAGTGGATGCGTCCCGCCCGCGCTCCGCGCCGCCTCGGCCGTGCCGTCGTCGCTGGCATCGTCCACCAGGACGATGCGGAAATCCCCGGGATAGTCCTGCGCCCTCAGCGAGCGCATGGCCTGGCCGACCACGTCGGCCTCGTTGCGCGCCGGAACCACGGCCACCACCGACGGCCACGCCGCGGGCTCGGGCGGTACATCGCGGTCGTCGCGCTCGCGGGCGAGCCAGAAGCCGCCGCGCAGCGCCAGCAGCCATATCCAGGCGAGGGCGCCGAGGCCGGCCAGCGCGAGCGTCCAGCTCATCGCACGTAGCCGGCAATCTTGAACCACGCCAGGGCGTCGGCGATCGCCTCCCGGTAGGGCCGGGCGCTGTAGCCCAGTTCGCGCTCCGCCTTGGCTGAAGTGAAGAACATCCGGTGGGCGGCCATATCCAGGGCGTCGCGGGTGACGAACGGCTCGCGGCCGGTGAACCTCGCCGCCGCCTCGGCCGCCAGGGCCAGGGGATAGAAGGGCGCGCGCGGCAGGCCGAGGGTCGGCGCCTTGCGCCCGCTCAATTCGGCGATCACCGCCAGCATCTCCTTCAGCGAGGCGTCCTGCCAGCCCAGGATATAGCGCTCGCCGACCGCGCCGCGCTCCAGGGCCAGCAGATGGCCCTCGGCCACGTCGTCGACGTGGACCAGGTTGAGGCCGGTGTCGATGAAGGCCGGCATGCGCCCGCTCGCCGCCTCGACCAGGATGCGCCCGGTGGGCGTCGGCTTGATGTCGCGTGGGCCGATGGGCGTGGAGGGCAGGACGATGGTCGCCGGCAGGCCCTCGCCGATCATCCGCTCGACCAGCCGTTCGGCCGCCACCTTGCTCTTCTTGTAGACGCCGACGCCTTCGCCCTCGGCCAGCGGAAAGCTCTCGTCCACCGCCTCGCGCTCGACCCGCAAGGTGGCGACCGAGGATGTGTAGACGATCTTCTCCACGCCGGCGGCCCGCGCCGCCTCCATCACCGCGCGCGCGCCTTCGACATTGGCGCGCATGATCTCGCTGGGGTCGCGCGCCCACAGGCGATAATCCGCCGCCACGTGAAACGCGAAGCGCACGCCGGCCATCGCCTGCTTCAGAGAGGCCGGATCGGTCATGTCGCCCCGCGCCACCTCACACGCCACGCCGTCGAGATTGGCGAGGTTGCTCGTCGGCCGCGCCAGGGCCCGCACCTTCGCCCCGCGCGCCACCAGCGCCCGCAGCACCGCCGCCCCGACAAACCCCGTCCCCCCCGTGACGAGGACCCTGTCTCCCGCGTTGAGCATCAGAAGGTGATCGCTTCCGATCCTTCCCAGCCGACTGCGTCATCCCGGACGCAACGCAGCGTAGCGGAGTGGAGGTCCGGGACCCAGGGCCGCGCGCGCTGGCTCGGCTGTCGCCATTGGCGCCGCTTCTTCGTCGTCGCACGGCGCTCCTGGGTCCCGCATCTCCGCTTCACTTGCGTTTCGCTCCGCGCGGGATGACGCAATTGGTGGTAGGCGGGAAAAATCACTTACTTCCCGGTTCGCTCGTCAGAACAGGATCACCGTGTCGCTATAGGCGGAAAGGGCCGCGTCGTGCGTGACCAGCCGCATGGGCTCGGTCAAGGCCTGCGCCACGATGAGCCGGTCGAACGGATCGCCATGGAGCGGCGGCAAGGTCTCGACGGCGATCGCGTGCTCGGGGGTCACGTTCAGGATCGCGAAATCCACTGCGACGAATTCACGCTGAGCGTCAGCGGCCGAAATCGGCATCGTCGCCGGATTGCGCCTTAGCGAGCGTTTGATTGCGATCTCCCAAAGACTGACCGCACTTACGAAGACCTCGTTGTCGGTATCCGCGATGAGGTCGGCGATGGCGGGCGGTATGCGCTCAGGTTCCGTCGTAGCCCAGAGCGCCACGTGGGTGTCCAGGAGCAACCTCACTCATCGGTCCCGTAGAACATCGCGGCGATCAGATCGTTGTCGACGTCGATGTTATCGGGGACTTTGAACTTGCCCCGGGCAAGACCCAGGCGTCGCCGCGCGGGCTTCGCGCCCACTGGCACCAGTTTGGCCGCCGGCTTGCCGTTGCGGGCGATGACGACCTCGGCCTCGCGGCCGCTCTCCACGGCGTCGATCAGCCGCGAAAGGTTGGTCTTCGCTTCAAGGACGTTGTACGTGGGCATTCGATTTACCTTAGCCAAGTCTGACTAAGGTGGGCTTGTTTAGGCGGATTTGCAAGAGCCGTTACCAGGGCAGCGTTTCGCCCTTGTAGTCGAAAAAGCCGTCCTTGCGGTCCTTTTGGGCGCGCTCGACCACGTCGGCCAGGCCCTTGACGCTGGTGGCCACGTCGATGGCCGCGTTCGGCCCGCCCATGTCGGTGCGCACCCAGCCGGGATGCAGGGACAGCACGGCCAGGTCCTTGTCCTTGTGCCGGGCGGCGAAGCTGCGGGTGAACGAATTGAGGGCCGCCTTGCTCGCCCGATAGAGCTCCATGCCGCCGGCGCTCGCGCCCTCCACGCTGCCGAGGCCCGAGGTCATCAGGCCGATGACCCCGGTCCTGGGCTTGACCTGCTTGGCGAACACCTCGGCCAGCCGCACGGGGGCCAGGGAGTTGGTCACGAACAGCCTGGTGAATTCGTCGTCGCTCACCGTGCGCGGGTTCGCGTTCGGCCCTCCGACGCCGGCGTTGACCACGATGAGATCGAAGGTCTGGCCGTCGAGGCGGTCGCGCAGGGCCTCGACCGATTTGACGTCGGCGGTGTCGGCCTGCTCGACCTGGACGCGGCCGCCGGAGTGGGTAGCGACGGCATTGAGCGCCTCGGCCTTGGTCGGTTCGCGCGCCGTGCCGATCACCTCCCAGCCGCGCCGCTCGAACTCGCCGACCAGCCCCAGGCCGATGCCGCGCGACGCGCCGACGATGAGCGCAGTTTGGGTCATCTCGCTGTCCTCCGTTTACGGCTCAGCAAGTAGGCCCCCCGGTCGCCCGGCGAAAGGGGCGTGCGTCATCCAGCACGCAGCGCAACCACGTCATCCCGCACGCAGCGCAACGAAGTGAAGCGGAGATGCGGGACCCAGGGTTGCCGCGCAACAATGATGAAGCTGCGTGGGGGCGGCGGACAGGCTGGCGCGCGAGGCCCTGGGTCCCGGGTCTACACTCCGCTGCGCTCCGTTGCGCCCGGGATGATGGGGTGGACGGCCCCCGAACGGCATCGATGTGCCATGCTGGCCGTGTGTGGACCCAGCAGAGGAGACCGTCCGCCATGCAAGCTATCAGATTTGGGATCGACCTGGCCAAGAGCGTTTTCC
>JBOHLC010000071.1:0-1536 GCA_050729395.1 Caulobacteraceae bacterium | reverse complement strand
GATAGCTTGCATGGCGGACGGTCTCCTCTGCTGGGTCCACACACGGCCAGCATGGCACATCGATGCCGTTCGGGGGCCGTCCACCCCATCATCCCGGACGTAGGAGCGCGGAGCGCTCCGAGATCCGGGACCCAGGGCGGCGAGGGCGCAGGCCTTGCGGCTTCGACGTCGGAGCGCGGCAACCCTCGGTCCCGGATCTTCGCGTCTTCGACGCTCCGTCCGGGATGACGGAATTTGGGGAAGGTCGTTTCAACCGCGATGATGCAATTTGAGAGGTGGGCCGGGCCGGGCTATCTCGGCCCGTGCCGACCGATCCTGACGATTCGCGCCTTGCCCCAGCCTGCTCAAGGAGCGGGATTATCTGTTTTTCTGGGCCTCACGCTGGATCGGCAGCTTCGGGACGCAGATCCAGAGCGTGGCCATGGGCTGGCAGGTCTACGCGCTTTCGCGCCGCACCCTGGATGTCGCCCATTCGGCGTTCAACGTCAGCTTGATCGGCCTGGTCACCTTCGTCCCCCTGCTGCTGCTGGCCCTGCCGGCCGGCGAGACAGTCGACCGGAGAGACCGCCGCGGCGTGCTCGCCCTGTGCTACGTGGCGGAGATCGCCGGCGTCGGCGTGCTGGCGTGGACGACGCTCGCCGGGACGGTCAGCGTGCCGATCCTGCTCATCGTCGCCGTGCTCTTCGGCGCGGCGGCCGCGTTCTTCTCCCCGGCCTCGACGGCGCTTGGGCCGATGCTGGTTTCTCGCGAGCTGCTGCCCAAGGCGATCGCCTGGAATTCGCTCGCCTGGCAGACCGCCTCCATCGTCGGTCCGGGAGTCGCCGGCCTCCTGATCGCCGCTTCGCCAGGCGCGGCCTATTGCGCGACGCTCGGCCTCTACATCGCCGCCGTCATCAGCCTGGTGTTCATCCGTCGGCCGACCCTGCCCAAATCACGCGGCGGTTCGCGCCTGGAACTGGTCAAGGAGGGCCTCGCCTATGTGTGGTCCAACAAGATCGTGTTCGGGGCCATCTCCCTCGACCTGGCGGCGGTGATGCTGGGCGGCGCGACCGCGCTCCTTCCCGCCTTCGCCAGGGACGTGCTGCACGCCGGGCCGAAGGGCTTCGGCCTCCTGCGTATGGGGCCGGCCCTGGGCGCAACCGCGGTCGGGCTCTATCTCGCGGCGCAACCGATCCGGGCCAAGGCGGGCATTGTCATGCTCGCGGGAGTCGCCGTTTTCGGCGCCGCCACGGTGGTGTTCGGTTACTCGAAGCTGATGTGGCTTTCGATACTCGCGCTTGCCGTGCTGGGCGCGGCCGACATGCTCAGTGTCTTCATCCGCCAGACCCTGGTCCAGCTGGTCACGCCCGACCCCATGCGCGGCCGGGTGGCGGCGGTCTCGACCATCTTCATCGGCGCTTCCAATGAATTGGGCGAGTTCGAGAGCGGCCTCGCCGCCCGCTTCGTGGGCGCGGTGGGCGCCGCTGTGTTCGGCGGCTATGGCGCGCTGGCCGTCACCGGCGTTTGGGCCTGGCTGTTTCCGGCCTTGCGCAAGGC
>JBOHLC010000070.1:0-3267 GCA_050729395.1 Caulobacteraceae bacterium | reverse complement strand
CCTTTGCATCGCGAGGCAAAAGACCCTTCCCTCCGCCGTCCTCCGCTTGCTTCGGCCCTCCGCGCCCGCGGCGCTGCGGGTGCCCGCCCGGATCGCCCGCCGCCTTTGTCGCCTCGAGAAGGCCGCGATGGGCGCGGCCACGGCGACGAAGGAAAGCGCCATGACCCACGACCTCGACGACGCCGGTCTCGAACCGCCGCACGCCGCCTCGCCCACCGATCATGTCATCAGCGAACTCCAGCTCTTCGGCTATCGCCCGTACCAGGACGAACCGGATCCACGGTCCTTGCCCGAAGGCGGCCAGCTGGCGACGGCCGTCGCCGGCATGTTCGACGCCTTGGCGTCCGCCCTCTCCGACACCCGTCTCGAACCTGATCTCGAGGACCTGATGTGGTCCGCCGTCAATCTCTTCCACCGCGCGGTGGGCCGGATCGAGCGGGATCTCGACGACAACGAACAGGCCCAGCGTCGCGGCCAGATGGAGCAGGACGGCTCGGAGATCCGCTCGGTCGAACTCGAACGCCTGATCGCCGAGGGCCTCACCCTCATCGAGCGGCGCGAGGCCATGGAGCTGATGCGCGACGAAGCCGCCGACCGGTTCGAGCGCCACACTCGCTCGACCTGGCGTCCACGCGCGGGCTCGATGGTCAACCACAAGGCCCTGACCTCGGCCATGATCGACAGCCGCGATTTTCTCGCCGCCAGGCGCCGCGCCGAGACCGAGGTCATGCTCCCGGCTGGCCCGAAGATCGCCTTTACCGGCGGCTTCGACTTCAACGACCATCGCCTGATCTGGGACCGGCTCGACAGGGTTCGGGCCAAGCACCCCGACATGGTGCTGCTACACGGCGGCTCGCCAAAGGGCGCCGAGCGCATCGCCGCTTGCTGGGCCGACAGCCGCAAGGTTCCCCAGATCGCCTTCAAACCCGACTGGACACGCCACGCCAAGGCCGCGCCGTTCAAGCGCAACGACGCCCTGCTTCACACCCTGCCGATCGGGGTCATCGTCTTCCCAGGCACCGGCATCCAGGAGAACCTCGCCGACAAGGCCAGGAAGCTCGGCATTCCCGTCTGGCGGTTCGGCGGCGCCTGAGCGCCGTCGCGATTAAGGGCCAAGGCGCGGCAAAGGACCGTTTCGTAACGGCGACCCCGCATCCGACATCTGGTCCAGGCGCATCGAAACGCCGGACCCTGGGAGCGACTTTACCGCCAAGCCTCGGGTAAAAGTCCGCGCGGCCTGTTAGGCTGGGAACCCCGAAACGGAGCCTGCGGATGGCGCTCGCCGACATCGACACGATCATCGTCGTGATCATGGAAAACAGGTCATTCGACCACATGTTGGGCTACCTGAGCCTTCCCGGTGGCGGCCAGATGCCGGTGATCGGATTGCAGGCGGATCAGGCGTGGCTCGACGCGCACGCCAACATCCATAATGGTCAAATCTTCCGAAGCCACGGCCTCGATCCGACGGTCCAGGCGATCGCCGACCCACCGCACAACTTCGACACCATCTCCACCCAACTCACGACGCCCGCTTGGGGCGGCGGTCCGATGGGCGGCTTCGTCACCACCTACGCCGAACAGACGAAGCCGGTGGCGACCGATCTTAGCCTAGTCATGGGCTACTACGACGCCGAAGCCGTGCCAACTTACGACTTCTTCGCTCGCAATTTCCTTACCTGCGATCACTGGTTCGCGGCTCTGCCGGCCGGAACCCAGCCCAACCGATTGATGGCCATGGCGGGCTATAGCTCGATCTTTGCCAACGGCGGCTTCAGGGTCCCGCACGAGTACCTCGTCTACGATTGGCTGGACGATCACCACATCGACTGGTGCTCCTACGCTTGGGGAGACTTCCCGTTCTTCTGCCTGGATTGGGATCGGCTGCCGAGCATCCTCTCATCCTTGACCCTGAGCCCCGGAAGCGGCCGGTTCCGGCGCTACTCCCACTTTCAGACGTCGTGGGCTTCGAACGAAGCGATGCCCAGCGTGATCTTCATCGAGCCTGAATACTCCGAGGGCCTGCCGGGCAATCCGAATGACGATCATCCAAGCACCGGGATCGCCAAGGGCCAGGCCTTCCTCGCACAGGTCTATTCGGACGTAATCAGCAACGAGGAACGATGGGCGAAGACGATGATGGTCGTCACCTACGACGAACATGGGGGGTTCTTCGACCATGTTCCGCCGCTGGCAATCCCGGCGACGGCCGGGTCTCACGCGTTCACGACTTCGGGCATCCGCGTTCCCGCCTTCGTCATCTCGCCTCAGGTCTCCCCCGGAAGGGTGTTCAACCGGAATCTAGACCACACCTCGATCCTTCAACTGCTCGCGGACAAGATCACCCCCGCCAATGGCTATTCGGTCGCGGTGAACGCCCGCCAGGGCAACGTGGATCGGTTGGCCAATACGCTCGATCCAGCTGATCCGGCGCCGCGAACCCCCATAATTCCCGCTGACCTCATGGCCAAGATCGAGGCAGATGCTGCCGGCGCTCCGGCGTCCCCGCTGGTTGGGGCGTCGCCGGACGATCCCGCAAACGCTCGAGCGTTCCACCATACAATTCTGAAGGCGCAACGCGATCACCCCGACCTGATGAACGATCCGAGCTGGGCCGGCGTCCAAGAGCGGATGGCAGGGCTTTCCTGACGCTCAGACGCCGAGCTCGGACGGAAGTCTCACAATGATGAGCTAGAGCTGTCTCGAACGGGGCCTCGACCTCGTCCGCGAGACAGCGCCGTCCGAGCCTCACGCGCTCGGTTCCGGACGTCCTTGCGAAAGTCGTCGGCGCCACGGCCTGAGCGCGCATTGGCACGCGCACGCCGTCCCTTGCTACCGGGGGAGTTGGCGGGTTACTGGCGGATCGCCGATCTCTGCCCAGCGCCGCCAGGGAAGGCTGAGCCTCGCCCGTCATCGTGGTGAGCCTAGACTTGGTCGGGCGGTGGATATCAGCAGCGACCCGGGTCGCGAGGTGACCGCGCGGCCCGTCTGAGCGCTCGGGTTCAGGTGATGCAGCTCGAGCACGAACGCGACATCACGGTGGCATGGTGCATTGCTTGGGCCGGGACGGGCGATGGGTGTCCGCCGCCCGAACGCCGGGATTCTGCCACCTCGCCGGAGGGGTTCGCCGTCGTGTCCGATCTTTCCGAGGGCCGGCCACGTTCTCCATGCGGGGTTACCTCGCGCGACCCCCTCGGTCTCTCACTGGCTTGATCTGGGCGAAGGCCGGCTGCGCCTCGATCGGCTTCAAGCCGCAACGGCGGGGCC
>JBOHLC010000069.1:0-3208 GCA_050729395.1 Caulobacteraceae bacterium | reverse complement strand
GCCGTCAGGGAGGCTATGTAGGCAAGACCCAGGCGGCCGATCTGGGCGGCGTCCGCCGGCGAAAGCCGAAGCGCGGCGACCGGCAGGGGCGCGAGGCGCGCGGCCTCTTCGCCAGGGGCGGCGATGGCCTGGTCGGCGCCGAAGTGGGCCAGGGCCCAGGCCGCGCCGGGCGATCCGGCGATGGCGGCGCGCACAGGGATGCCGTTACTGCCCAGACGGGCGGCAAGATCGGCCATCATCGGCCCCTCCCCGCCCCACAGATGATCGACGCCGGTGATGTCGAGGAACAGGCCGTCCGGAAGGTCCATGGCCACGGCGGGAGAAAACCTGGCGCACCAGTCGGCCAGCGCGGCCAGGGCGCGGCTGTCGGCGGCCGGATCGGCCTCGGCGGTGAGAAGTTCCGGGACGAGCGCCAGCGCGTCCGTCGCCTTCTGGCCCACGAACAGGCCGAGCTTCGCCGCGCCGGCGTCCACGGCCGTCAGCCGGCGCACGCCGCGTTCGCTGGCCACAAGGGCGAAGGCCTCACCCCGCGAGGCGGACGGGTTGCGCCGTATCCAGTTGGCGATCGCCCAGTTCGGCGACCACACGCAAAGAAAGCGGGCCATCGCTCTTCTCCATGATCCAGTTCCCCGTGCGCCCGCCCCGGCAGCGCTCCAGGCTCACCCGCCAGCGCGGCGGGCCAAGACCCGGCTCTCCCGGCGCCGGCTCGCTGGGCGCCGGAGCGATCCGCCAACGGGTGGCCGCCGCCGAGCCCTTGCGCGGCGTCTCGTTCCCGTAGAGGCGCCGGCGGATGACAAAGCCGGTGGCGCCATGCCGTTCGCAGGCCAGCTGCAGCCGGCGTCCGGCGACAAGGTCGGGCGTTTCTACTTCGCCGATGGCGGCGATGACGCCGGCCGCGCCCAGGGCGTCCTCCAGGGCGCAAAGGGCCGCCGTCTCGTCGCGCGCGCACACCTGGATCAGGCGTTGCGCCGGAAAGCCCAGGGCCGCCAGGCCCGGCGCATAGAGATCGTCCCGGCGCATGATCCACACCACCTCGCCTTGCAGCGCCAATGGCGAGGCGACGGCGGCGACGAAGGCGGCGGCGGCCGCGGCCGTCTCGATCTCCATCCCTTCCCCCCCCGCCTCGTGCCAGCGCCCAAGCGGCAGGCCCCCGCCCGGCAGCGCGGCGTCAACACGCTCATCGCCGAAGGGCAGAACCCCCGCCGTCCTTTCCAGGACGGCGAGCCTCGCCCGCACCGCCATCAGACGCGCCTCGCGCGACATCGGAGACATCCTCGTTTGTTCTCTTTTTGTTCTAATCCCGGCCAGCCGAGAGTCAAGCGCATGGGATTGGTCGCATGGGATTGGCGCGGCCTCATTCATCCCTATGGTGGGCGCGTCGGGGGACATGAAGGAGCCGCATGCCCATCAAGCACATCCTGATCGCCAACCGCGGCGAGATCGCCATCCGCATCGCCAGAGCCGCCAGCGGGCTCGGCATCGGCACGACCGCCGTCTTCGCCGCCGGCGACGGCGCCTCCCTGCACGTCAAGGCCGCCGACCGCACCCAGGCCCTCCCCGGCGCCGGCGCGGCGGGCTATCTCGACATCGAGGCGCTGATCACCGCGGCCAAGACCGCCGGCTGCGACGCGATCCATCCGGGCTATGGCTTCCTCTCCGAGAGCGCGGCCTTCGCCGGCGCCTGCAAGGCGGCGCGCCTGACCTTCATCGGCCCCTCGCCGGAAGTGCTGGAGACCCTCGGCGACAAGGCCAAGGCGCGCGCCCTGGCCGCGCGCAACGGCGTGCCGGTGATCGACGGGATCAACGGCCCGGCGAGCCAGGCCGACATCGAAGGCTTTTTCGCCGCCTTGCCGGACGGCGCGGCGATGATGATCAAGGCTGTGGCCGGCGGCGGCGGGCGCGGCATGCGCATCGTGCGCGAGGCCGGGGAGATCGCCAGCGCCTACGCCTCGGCCGCCCGCGAGGCCCTCGCCGCCTTCGGCGATGGCGGCCTCTATGCCGAGCGGCTGATCGAGCGCGCGCGCCACATCGAGGTGCAGATCGCCGGCGACCGCACCGGCGTGCTGGCGGTCGGCGAGCGCGACTGCTCGCTGCAGCGCCGCCACCAGAAGATCGTCGAGATCGCCCCCGCCCCGAACCTCGACGAGGCGGTGCGCGAGCGTCTCTACGAGGCCGCCACGACGCTCGCGGCCGTGGTGCGCTACCGCAATCTCGGCACAATGGAGTTCCTGCTCGACCAGGCGAGCGGCGAGGTCTTCTTCATCGAGGCCAATGCCCGCCTGCAGGTGGAGCACACGGTGACCGAGGAGGTCACCGGCGTCGATCTCGTCCAGGCCCAGATCCGCCTCGCCGCCGGCGAGAGCCTGGCCGCCGCCGGCCTGGCCGCGACGCCGGCCCCGCGCGGCTTCGCGGTCGAGGCGCGGGTCAATCTCGAGACCCTGAAAAAGGACGGCACCGTCGTCCCCGAAGGCGGACGGCTGGACGCCTATGAGCCCCCGTCGGGTCCGGGCGTGCGCGTCGACGGCTACGGCTGGGCCGGCTACGCTGTCGGCTCCGACTTCGACTCCCTGATCGCCAAGGTGATCGGGGCCGCGCCGGACCTCGCCCAGGCGGCGGCCAAGACCGCGCGCGCCCTGGCCGAGTTCCGCATCGAGGGCGTGGAGACCAACATCTCCCTGCTGCGCGCCCTGCTGGCCCGGCCCGAGGTCATGGCCGGCGAGGCGACCACCCGCTTCATCGATGAGCACGCCGCCGAACTGGTCAAGGCGGCCAAGGCCCTCACCGGCTGGACGCTGGCGCCGGCGCCTGAACCGGCAACCCCGACCCGCGCCGCCATCGCCGCGCCGCCCGGGACCGAGGCCGTCCTCGCCGGCCTCCAGGCCACCGTCGGCTCGATCGAGGTCGCCGAGGGCGAGGTCGTGCGCGCCGGCCAGACGGTGGCCATCCTCGAGGCGATGAAGATGGAGCATGTGGTCGCCGCCCCCGTCTCGGGCCGCATCGCCGCCATCGCCGCCGCCAAGGGTGAGGTGGTGGCCAAGGGCCACGCCCTCGCCTTCATCGCTCCCGAGAGCGTCGACCGCGCCGAGGAGGACGAGGCCGCCGAGGTCGATCTCGACTTCATCCGCCCGGACCTGGCCGAAGCCATGGAACGCTGGCGCCTGACCCAGGACGACGCCCGGCCGGACGCCGTCGCGCGCCGCCGCGAGCG
>JBOHLC010000068.1:0-5169 GCA_050729395.1 Caulobacteraceae bacterium | reverse complement strand
CCATGTCGAACAGGATAGCCGCTTCCTCGCGCCGATCCGCGCCGGCGATGTCCTGGTCGCCAGAGCCAAGGTGGTGTCCGCGCGCGCGAGCCGCGCTGGGGCCGTCGTTACAACCGAGTTCGCCCTCACCCGCGAGGACGATGGTGGCCCCGTGGCCATCAGCCGGTCCGTCAGCGTCTATCGCGGCGTCGCGCTCGAGGGGCAGTCCTCCGGCCCCGACCCCGAAGCCGAACCCGAGATCGACTGGTCCGCCGCGGAGCGGGAGACGCTGACGTTCAGCCGGGGATTCCCGCACGTCTACAGTGAGGCGGCGGAAATCTGGAATCCGATCCATACCGAACGGGCGGTGGCCAAGGCGGCCGGGCTCGACGACATCATTATTCACGGCACGGCTCTCTGGGCGATGGCAGCGCTGCGGCTGCGCGGGCCCGACCCGCGGAGATTGCAACGCTTGCGCGGCCGCTTCCGCTCGCCGATCGTCCCTGGAACCCGTGTCGATTTGCAGCAGACTCAAGTCCGCGCCGAAACCTACTATCGGCTGCTCGACGCGCGCGGCGTAACGGCGGTCCAGGGATCCGCATCCTAAGAGACGGCTGATAGGGCCGAAGGGAGGGGCAAGTGATCGCCATCGGCAGGCGCGTCTACGGCCTGGGGGCCATACTGCTCGGCGCTGTCGAGTTGTGGTTCGGCGGCTTCTCCGAGGATTGGCTGCCGGTCCCGCCGCATCTGGCGAGCTACCACATCCTGGCCGAGGCCGCCGGCGCGCTGCTGATCGCGGCCGGCGTGGCGATCAACCTCCCGCGGGTGGCGGCGGTCGCGGCCCTGGCGCTCGCGGCCCTCTTCGCCGGCACGATGCTGGCGCTGGAACTGGCGCCCGCCCTGGCCAAGCCGGCAGTGTGGGGCGGCTGGCAGGCCGTCGCCGAAAGCACGGCCATGGCGCTCGGCGGGGTGCTTGCCTTCACCCAGACGCGCGCCGTCGGCGGGAAGCGGGCGGCGGCCATCGCGCGCATCGCCCGATTGGTGTTCGGCGTGTGCCTGCTGATCTTCGGCGTCAGCCACTTCGTCTACGCCAAATACACCGCCTCCCTCGTGCCCGCCTGGTTGCCGCCGTCGCGGATGTTCTGGACCTGGCTGACCGGCGCGGCCCAGATCGCGGCGGGCCTGGCCATTCTGAGCGCCATCCGCGCCCGGCTGGCCGCGGTCATGCTGACCGCGATGTATGTCGTCTTCGGCCTCCTGGTGCAGCTCCCCTCGGTCATCGCCCACCCGTCGAGCCACGACAACTGGGCGGAGAACGGCATCAACCTCCTCCTTATCGGCGCGGCATGGTGCCTGGCGGACTCGCTGGCGAGGGGGAAGAAGTGGGGTTAGGAACTCACGCGCGTTGGTAGGAGCCCCGCCGTGGCCGAATTCGCCGTCAATCCGCAGCGCTTCGATCCCTACAAGAGCTTCAAGTTCCGCCTGAAGTGGGACGGGCGCTATGTCGCGGGAGTCACGAAGGTCAGCGCGCTCAAGCGCTCGGTCGAGGTGACGGAATACCGCGAAGGGGGCGATGCCTCGACCTCGCACAAATCGCCCGGGCGGATGAAATACGAGGCCATCACCCTGGAGCGCGGCGTGACAGAGGACACCGCGTTCGCCGACTGGGCCGGGGAGGTTTGGGCCTACAGCGCGAGCCTGGGGTCGGAGACCTCCTTGGCCGACTTCCGCAAGGACGTGTTCCTGGAGTTCCTCGACGATGCGGACCGGGTGGTCGTGAGCTACAAGATCTTCCGCTGCTGGCCCTCGGAATACGCCGCGCTACCTGACCTCGACGCCAGCGGCGCCGCCGTGGTGCTGGAGACGATCAAGCTGGAGAACGAGGGCTTCGAGCGCGATACGAGCGCAAGAGCCTCCCCTACCCCTCCTCCGCCCAGGCCTTGATCAGCTGGTGGGCGATGGCCAGGGCGCTTGGGGCGCGAGCGCTGGCGTGCTCGCCGCGGACGAGGGCGGCGGCCTCCTCGCGGCTGAACCAGCGCACCTCGTCGATTTCCACGTGGTCGGCCACCGGCTCGCCGGCCTCGATCTCGGCAATCAGGCCGATCATCAGCGACATGGGATAGGGCCAGGGCTGGGTCGAGTGGTAGCGCACGCGCGTCGCCCGCACGGCCGCCTCCTCGTAGAGTTCGCGCGCGCAGGCCTCCTCGATCGATTCGCCCGGCTCGACGAAGCCGGCCAGGGCCGAATACATGCCCTTGGGCCAGGCGGCCTGGCGGCCCAGCAGGCACTTTTCGCCGTTCACGGGCAGCATGATCACCACCGGATCGGTGCGCGGGAAGTGCTGCGCCTCGCAGGACCGGCAGACACGCTTCCAGCCGGCCTCGACCACCTCGGTGGGCGCGCCGCACGCCGCGCAGTGGCGATGCTTGCGCCGCCACTCGAACACCTGGCGGGCCGTGGCCGCCATGGCCGCCTCGGTCGGCGGCAGGCTCATGGCGATCAGGCGCAGCTCCTCGAAGCGGCCAAGACCCTCGAGCGGACCGTCGGCCGGGTCGGTATCGCCCTCGAGGTCGAGCGCGAACACGGCCGTCTCCTGCCAAAGGCCAAGGAACAGCAGCCGCTCCCAGCCGGGCGAGAGCGCCCGGGCCATGCCGGCGGCGAGGTAGGCGATCTGGGCCCCTTCCTTGGCGCCCTTGGCGTCCTCGACCAGGAGCTTGCCGTTCCACAAGGCCACGGCCAGGGCCCCGTCGTCGGCCAGGCGCGCCGCGAGCCAATCCTCGTCGGTGCGCTTGTAGCTGGCGCGTTCGAGGGGATTGCCGGCGAAGACGTTGACGAAGTTGTCGAGGGCCATGGCGCCTCTTAGCCGACGCGCGGCGGCGCGTCAGCCGTTGGGCGTGCTCAGAACGCGCCCATTCGAGCCTTGAGGGTGACGAGGTCGTCGGCGACAGCGGTGTCGGGCCCGCTCACGTGGCCCAGGATCGAGTGCACATAGGCCCTGGTCTCGGCATAGGGCGGCACGCCGTGGTAGCGCGCCACTGCCTCGGGCCCGGCGTTATAGGCGGCCAACGCCTTGGCCTCATCGCCGTCGAAGCGGCTCATCATGTGCGCGAGATATTCGGCCCCGCCATCGATGTTGCTGTCCGGGTCGGCGATGTCGACCCCGAGGGCGCGAGCGGTCCGGGGCATGAGCTGCATCGTGCCGCGCGCGCCTTTCTTCGACACCGCGTGCGGGTTGTAACCGGACTCGCGCCAGGCGACGGCTTCTACCAAGCGCTCATTGACCTGATGGCGATCGGCGGCGGCGTGGATGGCCTGCGCCATGGCCGGCGGCGGCGCGGGCATGGCGCGCACATGGCCGCCGTGCCGACGCTTGGCGCGTGGCCTCGGAGATATCAGGCGGGCGGTGGGCTCTGCGCCGGGCGATGCGTGCTGGGTGGCCCCGTCGTAGGTCACGACCGAGCCGTCCACATGGACCTCGATCACTTGGGCGGAGGCCGCGCCGGCAAGGAGCGCGCAGCCCAGAATACAACCAAGTTGCGGCCATGCCGCCGCGGCGCTTAAGCCCCTCCGCATTCCCCGTCCCCCGACTGCCCCTAAGTCGAACGATGCCGATCATACGTCAGAATGAGCGCCACGGCAAAATCCGCCCGTTATCGGCAGATTAGGCGATGTTCGCGCGCCTGGCGTTCGAGGTCTTCGCGGAAGTCCGGATGGGCGAGATTGATCAGCGCCTTGGCGCGTTCGCCGACCGAGCGGCCTTTGAGATTGGCGATGCCGTACTCGGTCACCACGTACATGATGTCGGACCTCGGCGTAGTGACGATATCGCCGGCGGTCAGATCGAGCACGATGCGGCTCTTGCGCTGGCCGTTCCGCTCATAGGTCGAGGGCAGGCAGATGAACGACTTGCCCCCCTGGGAAGCATAGGCGCCGCGCACGAACTGGAGCTGGCCGCCGGTCCCGGTGAGGTGCCGATGGCCATCGGATTCCGACACCGCCTGCCCCTGCAGGTCGATGTGGGTCGTGCTGTTGATCGACACCACCTTGTCGTTGCGCATGATGTTGTGCGGCAGGTTGGTGTGGTCGACCGGGCAGCAGTGCATGTCGGGGTTGCGATCGAGACATTCATAGAGCGCCCGGGAGCCCAGGGCGAAGGTGAAGGTCACCTTGCCGACATCGAAGGCCTTGCGCGCGCCGGTGACAAGGCCGGCCTGGTAGAGATCGATGATGCCGTCGGTGAGCATCTCGGTGTGCACGCCGATGTCCTTGACGCCCGCTTCCTTCAGAAGAGAGCAGACGGCGTTGGGCATGCCGCCGATGCCGATCTGCAGGCAGGCGCCGTCCTCCACCTCGGCCGCGATCAGGGTGGCGACCGCCTTGTCGATCGCCGTGGCCGGGGGATTGGGCAGCTCGGCCGGCGGCGCGTCGCCACCCTCGATGACATAATCGACCTCGCTGACATGGACGCCGTTCTCCAGCCCGTGGACATGCGGCAGGCCAGGCGCGGTCTCGACGACGAGGGTGCGCCCGCGCTCGATCAAGGCGCGGAGCCACACATTGGTGGCGCTGAAATTGAACCAGCCGTGCTCGTCCATCGGCCGGGTCCTGATCACCACAAGATCAACCGGATCGATGAAGCGGCGGTAGTAATCGGGCACCTCGCCGAGATTGAGCGGGATGTAGGAGCAGAGGCCCGCCGAGTGCTTGGCCCGCTCGTAGCCGCCGAAATGCCAGCTCAGGGTATGGAAATGCTCGCCCGTGGGATCGGCCTCGCGGTGGGCCAGTGGGGATGCCGACAAGCAGGTGCGGATCTTCACGTCGGTAAGCTCGGCGGTTCTGGCCGCCAGGGCGGCGTCGAATACCTGTGGCTGGCTCAGCGCGCCGCCGAAGTCGAGCCACATGCCCGAGTGGACGAGGCCCGCAGCCTCCTCGGCCGATATTCGCCTGGCTGGCGCGGCGGCTTCCCGTGGCATGATTGTTTCCCCGCTTCCCAGTCCAGCGCATCGATAGCGCAAACTCCGGCCGGGCGGTATTTCCTGGCGAAGCGTCCGAGGACAGCGCGCTGTAGGGAGCACACGATCTGTCCGGTTTATGTAGCAGGTGATCTGTCCGGTGCATGTCGCCCTTGGGAGGGGTTGGGATGCGGCGGAGCGAAGTGCTTCAGGGGCTCAGGATGCTGAAGCTCCGCGA
>JBOHLC010000067.1:0-12410 GCA_050729395.1 Caulobacteraceae bacterium | reverse complement strand
GGGAGGGGGCGGGGAAGTCCACCCAGGCCGCCCGCCTTGCCGAACGCCTGCGCGCACTTGGCAGGACGGCGGTGACCACGCGCGAGCCGGGCGGTTCGCCCGGCGCCGAGGCCATCAGCGACCTGCTCGTCCACGGTGACGCCGACCGCTGGTCGGCCCGCGCCGAGACCCTCTTGATGTACGCCGCCCGCCACGACCACGTGGAGCGGGTGATCGCCCCGGCGCTCGCGCGCGGCGAGGTGGTGGTGTGCGACCGCTTCGCCGATTCCACCCGCGCCTATCAGGGCGCCGGCGGCGGCGCGAACGCGGCCCTGATCGAGGCGCTGGAAGCCGATATGCGCCGGACCTTCTGGCCCAACCTCACCCTCGTCTTCGACATCGACCCGGCCTCAGGGCTTGCGCGCGCCTCGGGCCGCGCGGGGGCGGAAACGCGCTTCGAGGCCAAGGGACTGGCTTTTCACGGGCGCCTTCGCGCGGCGTTCCTGGCCATCGCCAGCGGAGAGCCGGACCGCTGCCGCCTGATCGACGCGGCCGAGACGCCGGACGCCGTCGAGGCGGCCGTGTGGCGCGCGGTCGGGGAGCGCCTGGCGATATGAGTTCGGACCTGCCCCATCCGCGCGACGTCTTCGACTTCGAGGGCGGCGAGAGCGCCGAGCGCGCCTTCGCCGAGGCCCTGGCGCGCGGCCGGCTGCACCACGCCTGGCTGCTCGCCGGTCCGGAGGGCGTCGGCAAGGCGACGTTCGCCTATCGCGCCGCCCGCCGCCTGCTGGGCGCGGCCCCTTCGCCGGCGCACGGCCTCCTCGGCGCGGCGGAAGACGACCGCGTCTCACGCCTCGTCGCCGCTCGCGCCCACCCCGACCTCATGGTCCTGCAGCGCGACCCGGAGGACGGCAAGAGCCGCAAGCAGATCCCAGTGGAGGAGGCGAGGGGCCTGCCGGAGTTCTTCGCCAAGACGCCGGCGATCGCCGCCTGGCGCGTGGCCATCGTCGACACGGCCGACGAGCTCAATCCCAGCGGGGCCAATGCCCTCCTGAAGATTCTGGAGGAACCGCCGCCACGCGGGGTCATCTTCATGATCACCGACCGTCCGGCGGCCCTGCTGCCGACCATCCGCTCGCGCTGCCGCCTGCTGCGCTTCGCCTCGCCGCCGGTCGAGCATACGAAGGCTTGGCTCAAAGGCCGGGCGGGACTGTCCGACGCCGAAGCCGCCCGCCTGGCCGCGATGGCCAAGGGCGCGCCGGGCCGCGCCTGGCGCTTCGCCTCATCCGGCGCCATTGCCGCCGACGAGGCCGCGCGCGAGCTCATCGCCGCCCTGCCGGCGCCCGATCCGGCGGCCATGCAGGCGATCACCGACGGCTTTCGCGGCGCGGAAGGTGGGGAGCGTTTCGCCCTCGTTATCGGCCGTCTGGCCGAGCGCATCCGCGAGATGGCCGCCGCCCGCGCCATCGCCGGCGAGCAGGGTCTTGAGTCCTGGGCCGAAGCGCATGAATACCTCAGCGCGCTCCCGCGGCAGGTCGAGGGGGTCAATCTCGATCGCGGCGACGCCTTCAACGCCGCCCTCGCGCGCCTCAAGGCCGCCGCCCGCGCATGCTGATCGACAGCCATGTCAACCTGCACGCTCCGCAATTCGACGCCGACCGCGCGGCGGTGATCGCGCGCGCCCGGGCCGCCGGCGTCGCCCTGATGGTCAACATCTGCGACCGCGTCTCGGCCTTCGCGGCTGTCGCGGCGGTGGCGGAGGGCGCCGACGACATCTTCCTCACCGTCGGCACGCACCCGCATGAAGCCAAGGAAAATCCTGACCTTGCCGTGGAAACCTTGTGCGATCTGGCGGCCGCTCCCAAGGTCGTTGGCATCGGCGAGACCGGCCTCGATTTCCACTACGATTTCAGTCCGCGCGAGGTGCAGGAGCGGGTGTTCCGCGTCCACATCGCCGCCGCGCGGGCGACTGGCCTGCCGTTGATCGTCCATGCGCGCGAGGCGGACGTCAGGATGGGCGATATCCTCGAGGCGGAGCACGCCGCCGGCCCGTTCAAACTGCTCATGCATTGCTACACCTCGGGCGCGGAGCTGGCCCGGCGGGCGGCCGCGCTCGGCGCCTGGTTCTCGGTTTCCGGCATCGCCACCTTCAAGGCGGCCGATGAGGCGCGCGCGGTGATCACGGACATGCCGGCGGACCGCATCATGGTCGAGACCGACTGCCCCTACCTCGCGCCCGTTCCCATGCGCGGGCGGCGCAACGAGCCGGCCTTCCTTCCCTATGTCGTGGCCAAACTGGCCGAGATCCGCGGCTGGTCGCTGGCCGAGGCCGAGGCGCGCACCGGGGAGGCGTTTTTCGCGCTGTTCGAGAAGGTCCCCCGACCGTGAGCGCGCTGGAGTTCATCATCCTCGGCTGCGGCTCCTCGGCCGGAACGCCGCGCGCGGACGGCGCCTGGGGCGCGTGCGATCCGGCCGATCCGCGCAACCGGCGTTCGCGCTGCTCGCTGATGGTCCGCCGGCGGGGGGAGGGCGGGCCGGAAACCACCGTGATCGTCGACGCGGCTCCGGAATTTCGCCTGCAGACCAATGCCGCCGGCGTGAAGCGTCTCGACGCCCTGTTGCTCACCCACGACCACGCCGACCAGTGCCACGGCATCGACGACATCCGCGGCTTCGCCATCGCCCAGCGCGCCAGGATCGCCTGCTGGGCCGACGAGGCGACCGCCGAGAGCCTCAGGCGCCGGTTTTCCTACATCTTCCGCGGCGAGGGGCCCTATCCGGCTATCGCCGACCTCCATCCGACCCCGCCGCACGAGACCGTCTTCGCCATCGACGGTCCCTCCGGCCCGATCCCCGTGGTGACCTTCGAACAGGACCATGGCAGCGTCAGCTCGCTCGGCTACCGCTTTGGCGGACTTGCCTATTCCAGCGACGTGGTCGAATTGCCGGAAGCCTCGTTCCAGGCCCTGGACGGCGTGGAGGTGTGGATCCTCGACGCCCTGCGCTACACGCCCCATCCGACCCACGCCCACGTCGACAAGGCGCTTTCATGGATCGAGCGTGTAAGACCGCGCCAGGCGATCCTGACCAACCTGCACATCGATCTCGACTACGCCGAACTGGCCGCGCGCCTGCCGCCAGGCGTCGTCCCGGCCCATGACGGGCTGCGCCTCGAACTCGAGCTCGAAGACAATTGATGAGGCTGGCTTTTCTCGCCTCGAACAATGGCTCCAGCCTGCGCGCCATCGTCGCCGCCATCGAGGCTGGCGAGCTCGATGCGCTACCCGTGCTGGCGGTCAGCAACAAGCGGGGCGCGCCGGCGCTCGACTTCGCCCGCGAACGTGGCGTCGCGACGCGCGTCATCCCGACCGTCGCCGATCCGTCGGGTGCGGACCGCGCCTTGGCGCGCGCGCTGGGCGAGGCCGGGGCGGAGTGGGTGATCCTCTCCGGCTATCTGCGCAAGCTTGGGCCCGAGACGCTCAAGGCCTTCGCCGGCCGCGTCCTCAACATTCATCCGGCGTTGCTGCCGAAGCACGGCGGCGAAGGCCTCTACGGACGGCGCGTGCACGAGGGGGTGATCGCCGCCGGCGAGACGGTCAGCGGGGCCAGCGTGCATTTGGTGGACGACGAATACGACCATGGCGCGGTCATTTCCCGCCGCGAGGTTCCGGTCTTGCCCGGCGACACGCCCGAGACGCTCGAGGCCCGTGTCATGGCCGCGGAGCCGAGACTGTTCGTCGAAACCCTGCGCCGCATCGCCTCGGGGGAGCTTCGGGTGGGCTGACGGCCGCTGCTGGCATGCGAAATATAACGTCGCCTATTAATTTCGCATAATATATCTTAGGCGCGATAATGCTGCATCTTCAGGAATGCCGCTTTCCCGCGCTCCCCTGATCCATTGTCGTGGACTTGATTTTCGCGGCAGGCGGGCGTTTGACGCCGCTCGCAACAGAGCCGCGAGTTAAATCCGTTGCCGGAGGATGCATTGACCGCCCGCATCGTGGCCGTTTGCCTGTCGGCTGACCACACCTTCTCCAAGCCTGTGGTTGCACACGCGCGCTTGCTCGAGGGGCTGGGCATCGAAGGAGATTGCCACTGCGGCCGTACGGTCCAGCATCGCTCGCGCCTCGGCGCCGAGGCGACGCGGCCCAACCTGCGCCAGGTCCACCTGATCCACGAGGAGCTGATCGAGGAGCTGATGGCGCGAGGTTTTCGCGTCGGGCCCGGCGTCATGGGCGAGAACATCACCACGCGCGGGCTGGACCTGCTCTCCCTGCCGCGCGGCGCCCGCCTGAGACTCGGAGTCGAGGCCGAGGTGGAGGTGACCGGCCTGCGCACGCCCTGCCGGCAGCTCGACGACTATCAGCCTGGCCTGATGGAGGCGGTGATCGGCCGCACGCCCAAGGGCGCCGCGGTCCCGAAGGCAGGCGTGATGTCGGTGGTCACCCGCTCGGGCGTGGTCAAGGCGGGTGATGGCGTCGAGGTCATCCTGCCGCCGCCGCCGCGCCGCCCTCTCGGCCGGGTGTGAACACCGGCATCTACCCCTTCCCGCTCCCGATCCACTGGAACACCGCGTCCAGCGGCTGGCCGAGCGCGTCGGCGATGCGGAACGCCGCCTCCAGCGACGGCGAATACTTGCCCTGCTCGATGGCCGCCACGGTCTGGCGCGTCATGCCGATGCGCGCTGCGAGCTCGGCCTGGGTCATCTCGCCCCGCTCGAAGCGCAGCCAGCGGATGCGATTCGAAATAGGCGGCGGCGAACTCACGCCGCGCTCCGCCTATAGCCGATGACCTGGGCCCCGGACTTGGCCAGTTCGCCGGCCACCATCACCGCCAGGAGGCCATTGATGGTCACCGCGACCGAACAGCCGAGCGCCAGGGCCGCGATCGCCACGAACACGCCCGCCTGGACGACGCAGAAGCCAGCCCGGCTCGCCGCCAGGTCGATCAGCCGGTCGCGCTCGTCATAGGGGGCCCTCGCCTCGCTGGGCGCGCTCGCCGAGGCGGCGATCGTCAGGATCGTCTGGATGACGATGAGCGCGATGATCGCCCCCGTCACCGGAGCCAGGAAGCCGAAGCTGGCGCCGCGCGCCGCCAGGATTGCGCGCCCGAACAGGAAGAAATAGACGCCATAAACCGCCGCCACCGACAGCAGCTCGATCCAGGCGCGCTTTTCGCGAAAGCTCATCGGTAGGCTCCTTGGTTAGGCTTGTCGGTTGTCATGTTATATATCTTTACCTTAATGTCAATAATATTTAACATATGCCAATCCGAAAGTCCGTGCCATGATGGTATGACGGGGGAGAGCATGAGTCTGGGACGGGTGCTTCTTGCCACCTTCGTGGCGGGTATGGTCGGGGCGGTCGCGGAGATGGCCTTCGTGCTGCCGATCCAGCAGTTCATCCTCGGTCATTCACCTATGACGGTTTTCCGGTCGATCGCCGTGGGCGCGCTCGGGCCCGCCGCGCTGGACGAAGGGCTGCGCTCGGCCGTGCTCGGCATGGTGATCCATGTGCTGGTCTCGCTCGGCGCGGCGGGCGTCTATGTCCTCATCGCCACGCGTTGGCGCGCCCTGATCCTGCGGCCTCTCGCCTCGGGCGTGGTCTTCGGCGCCATGGTCTATGTGGTGATGACCTTCGTCGTCGTGCCGCTCTCGGCCATCGGCTTCCAGCCGCCGAAGACCACCGACCTCTTCGCCGCGAGCTTCGCGATCCACCTGTTCGCCTTCGGCGCACCCATCGCCCTCACGGCGCGGGCGATGCTGACCGCGCCCATTACCAAAGCATAACTCGCCTCCCGCGCCGGCGGTGGTATCCGGGCGTGACCATTCGGAGGAAGCTTCCATGCGCTTTTTCAATGCGTCCCTCGCCGTCCTCGCCCTCGCGTGCGCGGCCCATGCCCAGACCAGCCCGACGCAGGTTCTGGCCGCAAACCGCGCCGCGACCCGTGGCGCGGCCCTGGCCGGCAAGGCGACGCTCCGGATCGCCTACGCCTACGAGGGCGAGGGCATGACCGGCGAGGTGACCACCACTTACGATGTCGGCTCCGGCGCCTTCGTCGACACCGCAGATGTCGGCCCGATCACGGGCGCCAACGGCTTCGACGGAGCAACGGCGTGGATGCGCGATATGTCCGGCGCGGTGACGCCAGAGGCCGGCGGCGACAAGCGCGAGTTGGCCGTCAACGAGGCCTACCGCTACGCCAACGCCTGGTGGACGCCGGGTTTCGGCGGCGCTCGGGTGATGTCCATCGGCGTCAAGACCGAGGCCGGTCGGACCTACGACGCGCTGTCGGTCACGCCGGACGGCGGCAAGCCCTTCGAAGCCTGGTTCGACGCCGGATCACACCTCTTGGCGCGCACCGTCGAAGGCCAAGGATTCCAGACAATCACCACCTTCTTCAGCGACTACGCGCCCACCGACGGCTTCCTGATCGCGACCAGGCAGTCGATCGACGACGGAACGGGCGTCAAATACCGCCAATCCCAACAACTGACATCCGCGGCGTTCGCTCCGCCGCGGCCGCGCGCCGCCTATGGACCGCCGCCGTGGTCTGTCACCGACGCGACCATCGACAACGCCTCGGGTCGCACGACCGTGCCCTTCCGCCTGCTCAACAATCACATCTACGCGGAGGTGCGGGTGGACGGCAAAGGCCCGTTCCTCTGCATCTTCGACACCGGCGGCCACGACATTCTCACGCCCGAAACGGCCAAGGCTCTGACGGTCAGGAGCGAGGGCGCGGCGCCGGGCACGGGCGCCGGCGAAGGGGTGGTCAATGTCGGCTTCGCCAGGAACGTCACCTTCCAGATCGGTGATCTGGTGATGCACGACAAGGCGATCACCGTGCTGCCGTTCGAGGAGACCCCGATCGAGGGCTTCGACGAGCAGGGCATGATCGGCTTCGAGGTGTTTCGCCGCTTCGTCACCGTGATCGACTATGGCGCGCGCACCCTCACCTTCATTGATCCGGCCAGGTTCGATGCACGCGGCGCCGGAACGCCGGTCCATTTCGTTTTCTATGATCACCTGCCGCAGGTGGAGGGAAGTATCGACGGCCTTCCAGGCGCCTTCGACATCGACACGGGGTCGCGCTCCGAGCTTGATCTGACCAAGCCGTTCGTCGATGCGCACGGCCTTATCGCAAGTCATCCGCAAGGCGTGCTCGCGGTGAGCGGTTGGGGCGTCGGCGGCCCTGCCCGCTCCTACGTCACGCGGGCGAAGAGCGTGACACTTGGACCGGTGACGGTCGGACCGCTCGTCGTCGACCTGGCCACCCAGGACAAGGGCGCGTTCGCCGACCCCAATTACATCGGCAATGTCGGCTCCGCCTTGTTGAAGCGGTTCAAGGTCACTTTCGATTACGCCAACCGGACCATCTATCTGAAGCCCCTCCCCGGCCCCGTCGCCGACACCGACGTGTTCGACAAGTCCGGCATGTGGATCAATTGGGTTCCAGGCGGCTTCAAGATCGTCAATGTCACCGCCAAGGGTGCGGCCGAGGCGGCCGGGTTGAAAGTCGGCGACGAGATCACCGCCGTCGACGGCGCTCCCTCGTCCTCCATCACCCTGTCCGACCTGCGCCAGCGCCTGCGCGACGAGGCGTCCGGAACCCGTGTCGCCCTTGCCGTAATGCGCGCGGGCCAGTCCCGCGACGTGAGCCTGGTGTTGAAGGATCAGATCTAACTCACCTCTCCGGTTGGGAGAGGCGCCCTTCACTACCGGACGAAATATCGTCCGCGCGCCAGCCGCCTGGTCACTCCAGGCGGCAACTGTAGGTAGCGGCGCGCCGATCAACCTATGTGCGCGTGCACGACCGATCAACGCCCGCGCCTCGGTCCATTACTGGCAGAGATCGAAAGCATTGCCGATGAGAGCGGCAATGGCAGTTCTGGAGTCGTGTTCCGCCATCCTCGACGAAGTAGCGAAATACCGGCGGTAATAGGCCGCCAAGTCTACATCGGCCTTGGCGGTCTCGGTCGCATGCCGGCGGCGGAAGGTCCGCTGGTCCGCTCCAAGGTTGCCACCCGTCGAGTCGCGGGACTCCCAGATTTCGGTACGGTGCAGCCGCACGGCGTCGATGAGCTTCGCGTACTCGCGACCGGTGGAGAACCGGATCGTACCTTCGCAAGGCGGTTGGGCGCGCAAGGCCGCCTGACTCAAATCGGCCACTTCGGGCACGGCCGGCAGCGCGGCCCAGCAGTCGGAGGCGGGAACGTGGCCATCGATGGCGCCGCCCCAGATCGACCCAAGTCCGTTGATGAGGCCAGGACGCTTGACCAGCACTGCGCATGGCCAGATTAGGCGCCCGTGGAGCATGAACACCGATGCAACGTCGAAAAACATAGCGAAGTTGTGGTCCGATCTCGCAGCGGCGCGCGCGCTCATCGCATTGCCGTCGACCATCCGCAGGCTGTTTCTGGTGTTCTGATCCATGGCCCCGTAGATTGGGGCAAGGAGCGTCTCAACGGTTTTGGCCCGGCGTGCCGGATCATCGATGGTCGCATATTGTGCCGCCGCTTCGTAGATCGGCGCCGCCTGGGGATTGATCCGCCGGATCTCGCCCAGGCTCCGCATTGGAGAGACCAAGAGCGAAGCCACGGCGAGTTGTTGCAGGCGATCGTCGTAGTAGGCGCCGACACAGGCGCGAAGGCTCTTGAAGCCGAATTTCGTCCAGGCGGCATCAGCGCAAGTAACGTTCAGCTCCTTCAGCCATTTTCTTTGTGCGGCCAACTGATTCGAGCCTAGGCCCAACGCACCCGGCTTGGCCTCCGAGTACAGCGATGTCATGCGCCGGTCGTCGGCCGACAGAATCGGATCTTTACAGATCACGGCTTCGATCTCGGACGGCCGGGAACAGTTGAAGCTTGGGCCGGAACTCGGCGCCGCCAACGCGCCGGGCGCAACCAGCCCGACCGCGGTCAGAATGAACAAAAGCAGGATCCAGGTCCGGATCAACGCGTCGCCTCTTCCAACCGCCCGTCCTTGAGCACCAGTATCCGGTCCATGTGCCGGACCATGGCCACGTTGTGCGTGGCGATGAGGGCGGCGACGCCCGTGGCGCGCACCAACTCGTGCAGATTGGCGAACACCGCCTCCGATGTCGCCGGGTCGAGGTTGCCGGTCGGCTCGTCGGCCAGCAGCAGGCGCGGGCGATTGGCCAGGGCGCGGGCGACCGCGACGCGCTGCGCCTCGCCGCCGGAAAGCTGCGCCGGCTGATGCGTCAGGCGCGCGCCAAGGCCCAGCTGGCCCAGCAGTTCACGCGCGCGCGTCCTGGCCGCCGCCTTCGTCGCCCCGGCCATCAGCATCGGCATGGCGACGTTGTCGAGGGCGGTGAACTCCGGCAGCAGGTGGTGGAACTGATAGACGAAGCCGATCTGCCGCAGACGGATCAGCGTGCGCGCCTTGTCCCCCAGTGTCCCACAGTCGGCGCCGCCGATCAGGATCTGGCCTCCTGTCGGATGCTCCAGCAGGCCGGCGGCGTGCAGGAGCGAGGACTTGCCCGAGCCGGAGGGGCCGATCAGCCCGACCGCCTCCCCGGCGGAAACCGTCAGGCTGGCGCCCCTGAGCACCTCCAGCGTGCCCTCGCCGGTGGCGTAGACGCGGCGCAGGTCGCGGATCTCGAGGACGACCTCACTCAAAGCGCAGCGCCTCGACCGGATCGAGCCTGGAAGCGCGCCACGCGGGCAGCAGGGTGAACGCGAACGCCGCGCCGAGCGCCCAGGCGACGACCAGGGCCACCTCGCTCCAGTCGACCTTGGCCGGGACGTGGGCCAGGAAATAGACATCGGCGTTGAACACCTGCACGCCGGTGACCCACTCGACGAAGCGCTGGATCGGCTCGATCTCGAGGCAGAACACGACGCCGAAAGCCAGGCCCGTCAGGGTGCCGGCGAGGCCGATGGTCGCCCCGGCCATGAAGAAGATGCGCAGGATCGCCCCCTGCCCCGCCCCCATCGTCCGCAGGATGGCGATGTCGCGGCCCTTGTTTTTCACCAGCATCACCAGGCCCGAGATGATGTTGAGCGCGGCCAGGGCGACGATGAACATGAAGATGTAGCGCATCACGTTGCGCTCCACGGCCAGGGCCGTGAAATAGGCGTGGTTCTTTTCCGTCCAGTCGCTGACCACCGCGCCAGGGCCGGCGGCCGTGGCCAAGGCGTCCTTCAGCTCCGGCGCCTTATCCGGATCGTCGAGGTTGATCTCGATGAAATCGACCGAGCCGCCCCGGCCGAAGAAAAGCTGAGCCTGGGTCAGAGGCATGTAGATGAAGGTCTGGTCGTACTCGCTCATGCCGACGGAGAAGACGCCCGAGACGGTGTAGGTCTTGCGCGTCGGGGCCGAGCCCATGACCGTGGCCGCGCCGGTGGGCGAGATGATCGAGATAGGATCGCCCACGCCGACGCCGATGTTCTCGGCCAGCTTCTGGCCGACCAGGACGTCGTCGCCGCCGTACGCGCCCTGGCCGAAGCCGGCGAGCGAGCCCTGCTTGATGTTGCGGGCGATGATCGGCAGGCGGGCGAGGTCGGCGGGCCTCAGGCCCCGCACCATGGCGCCGGCGGCCGAAGCCGGTCCCTGGACCAGGGCCTCCGACTCGATCACCGGGAAGGCCTGGACGACGTGCGGCACGCCGCGGATGCGGGCCAGCATCGCGCTCATCTGGTCCGGCGTCACCGGTGGCACGACGACATAGGCGTGGCCGTTGAAGCCCAGGATCTTGGCGCTGAGCTCGCTGCGGAAGCCGTTCATGATCGACATGGTGATGATCAGCGCCGCGACGGCCAGAGCGATGGCGCTGAACGAGATCACCGAAATGAGCGCCACCCCGCCGTGCCGCCGCTTGGTCAGTAGATAGCGGAGGGCGATCGACCGCTCCCAGCCACTGAACGCCGGCGCGGGCGTCTTCACCCGCCGATGACCTCGAGGGCGCGGTCGAGGGGCAGGGACTGACGCTCGCCGGTGGCGCGGTGCTTCAATTCCACCACGCCGTCGGCCACGCCCTTGGGCCCGACGATCAGCTGCCAGGGCAGACCGATCAGATCCATGGTGGCGAACTTGCCCCCTGGCCGCTCGGCCGTGTCGTCCATCAGCGGTTCGCGGCCCATGGTGGTCAGCGCCGCGTAAGCCCGCTCCGCCACCTCGTCGACCGCCGCATCACCGGGGCGCAGATTGATCACCGCCGCGCCGAACGGGGCCACCGGCTCTGGCCAGATGATGCCGGCCTCGTCGTGGCTGGCCTCGATGATTGCGCCGACTAGCCGCGAGACGCCGACGCCATAGCTGCCGCCCTGCACGGCCACTTCCGAGCCGTCCGGCGCGGTGACCGTCGCCTTCATCGGCTTGGAATATTTGTCGCCGAAGAAGAAGGTCTGGCCGACCTCGATGCCGCGCGCGGAAAGCCGGTCTTCCGGCGCGGTCTCGCGCTCGTAGCGCGCCTGATCGTGCACGTCCTCCGTCGCCGCGTAGCGCCTCGTCCACGCCTCGACGATGGGCGCGAGATCTCCGCCATAGTCCACGTCCTCGCCCGGAACGGGCGTCTCCAGCAGGCGCTTATCGAGGAAGACAGCGCTCTCGCCGGTCTCGGCCAGGACGATGAACTCATGGCTGAGGTCGCCGCCGATCGGCCCGCTCTCGGCCGTCATCGGAAACGCCTTGAGCCCCATGCGATGAAACGTGCGCAAATAGGCGACGAACATCTTGTTGTACGACGCGCGGCCGCTCTCCTTGTCCAGATCGAAGGAATAGGCGTCCTTCATGTAGAATTCGCGGCCGCGCATGACGCCGAACCGCGGGCGCACCTCGTCGCGGAACTTCCACTGTATATGGTAGAGGTTGAGCGGCAGGGCGCGGTAGGATTTGACGTAGGCCCGGAAGATCTCGGTGATCATGTCCTCGTTTGTCGGCCCGTAGAGCAGCTCGCGCTCATTGCGGTCGGTGATGCGCAGCATCTCGGGCCCATAGGCGTCATAGCGGCCGCTCTCGCGCCACAGGTCGGCCAGCTGCAGAGTGGGCATCAGGAGCTCGATGGCCCCTGCCCTGTCCATCTCCTCGCGCACGATCTGCTCGACTTTCTTCAGCACGCGGTGGCCGAGCGGCAGCCAGGCGTAGATGCCCGCCGCTTCCTGGCGCAGCATGCCGGCGCGCAGCATTAACCGGTGCGAGACGATCTGGGCCTCGGCCGGCGTCTCGCGCAGAACGGGAAGAAAATAGCGCGACAGGCGCATGGGCGTCCTTGGAAGGTGATCGGGGATCGGGCCGGCAGATAGCCCGCGCCGTCCAATCTTGGCAACGCGCGACCCTCATTGCCTTGCTGATCCTCCCCCGTTCACGGGGGAGGGGGAGAAGGGGTCCGAACCGGGCACATAGGCGACAGAGTAGACCGGTCACATGGGTGACAGTTTCCTGGTCGGCGAGGGAGGACCTTTGCCGATG
>JBOHLC010000066.1:0-3889 GCA_050729395.1 Caulobacteraceae bacterium | reverse complement strand
CGCCGAGCGCGGCGTCACGCCCGCCAGCGCCGCCGCCGCCGGCGTGAGGACCGAGGCGCTGGCCCCGGTATCCATCTGCGCCACGACGCGCGCGCCGCCCACCTTCACCTCGACCACGATGCGATCGTCCGGCGAAGGGATCATCGGCGCGACGGCGTAGGCCTGGCCCCAGTAGACCACCTGGTCGCCCTGGCAGTCGCGCGGCTTGAAGAAGCGGATCTTGCCGTGCGGCAGATCGAATTCCACGTCGGCCTGCAGCAGGAACTTCGCGCCCACCAGGCCCTGGGCGCCGCCCAGGTCACCGCCACCGACCACCAGGTCCGCGTTGCGTTCCGAAAGCGCGCCCAGGCGAAACTCCTTCACCCGGGCGGAATAGAGGTTCATCTCGCCGCCGACGCCATAGGCGCTCGCCCCGGTCGGCCTCAGGGCCAGCCCCATTTTGCGGGCCGCCGTCTCGAACAGCAGGGTGCCGAAGCTGCCCGTATCGACGATCAGATGAACCGGCTTGCCGTCGATATCACCCTCTGTGATCACCTCGCCGTGCTCGACGCTGGCCGGCATTTCGCCCAGCGACTGCAGCTGACAGTGCTTTTCCTGCGCGCGGGCGCCGGTAGCGGAGAGCAAGGCGAGGATCGCCGGCAGGATCAGTCTTCGCATGGTCCGTAAGCGCCCTCCGCCCGCGGCGCACCCTAGAGCAGGCGGACCGCGCCGTCAGCCGCGCGCTGCGACCAGGCTGGCGAAAATGTCGCGCTGGGCCGCGATATAGCCGCGCGTGCGGATCCTCGCCCCCAGGCGGGCTGACATCTCCCGATGCAGCGCCGGCAGGGCGTGGAACGGCACGGCCGGGAAGCAATGATGCGCCGTGTGGTAGCTCATGTTCCACATCAGCCAGCGCATGGGCGCCGGCCCGCTGAGCGTGCGGGTGTTGGCGAGGATGTCCGGCTCCGGTGGCATTCCGGTGTGCTCGCCGGTATTCTGCAGCTGGTGGAACCACTTGGTCAGGAACAGTGGGGCGAGCCACAACTCAAGCGCCAGCCATGACTGCAAAACCGCCGAGACGGCGGCGATGGCCAGCCAGCCGGCGATATGAAGGCGCGCTTCGAGGACGGCGATGCGCCGTTCGCGCGCGCTCAGCCAGTAGTCGCGCTCGAGCCCACGCCCGGCCGCCGCGCGGGCGATGCCGCGCACCCGTCGCGCCCAGAAGCTCACGCCCAAAAGATCGAGCGTGTAGGTCCCAAGGCTGTAGGGGCCCGTCCCGAGCAGTTCCGGATCGCGCGCCGGATCGTTCGTCGCCCGGTGGTGGGCGAAATGCAGCCAGCGGTCGGTGAGGAACGGGTTGAGCGTGGCCAGGCCGAAGGCGTGACCGAGGAGATCGTTGGCGGCCTTGGTCCGAAAGACCGTCCAGTGGCTCAGCTCGTGCTGGCCGGCATAGAGGCAGTTGATCAGTACGCCCTGGGCCAGGAACAGGGGGATGAAGGTCCACGGCGCGGCGGGCGACAACAGGGCGAGCCCGGCGGTGGTCAGCGTGATGGCGCCGACGTGGCTCGCCGCCTGCACGGCTCCGCGCGCATCCGACTTGCGGCTGAGCGCGCGCAGCCGCTCGCGGCTTACCGCCTTCAGCGCGTCCCTGGCGATCCAGCCCTCCATCGGGCCTCAGCTCTCTTCGTGGTGGCGTCCGAAGTCAGGCTCCGGCGTTTCCTGGCCCGCGTCAATGACGCCGCGGCGGATCTCCCGCGTGCGGGTGAACAGCTCGTGCAGCTTGTCGCCCTCGCCCCAGCGGATGGCGCGCGAGAGGGCCTGCAGGTCCTCGGTGAAGCGGCCGAGGATCTCCAGCACCGCGTCACGGTTGGCCAGGAACACGTCGCGCCACATGATCGGATCGGAGGCGGCGATGCGGGTGAAGTCGCGAAAGCCGCCGGCGGAATATTTGATCACCTCGCCGCGGGTCACCTCCTCGAGGTCGGCGGCGGTGCCGACGATATTGTAGGCGATGAGGTGTGGCAGGTGCGAGGTGACGGCCAGCACCAGGTCGTGGTGGCGCTCGTCCATGGTTTCGACATTGGCCCCCAGCGCCCGCCAGAAGGCGGTGAGCCGGGCGACCGCCGCCAGGTAGGGCCCGTCCCGCCGCGCCTGCGGCGTCAGGATGGTCCAGCGATGGACGAACAGGCTGGCGTAGCCGGCGTCGGGGCCCGATTCCTCCGTGCCGGCGATGGGGTGGCCGGGAATGGCGAAGACGCGCTCCGGCAGGTGGGTGGCGAACGCCTCGGCCACCGCGGTCTTCACCGAGCCGACGTCGGTGACGATGGCCCCGTCGGCCAGCGAGCCGGCGATCTTGGCCGCCACTTCGCCGATGGCCAGCGGCGGCGTGGCCAGCACCACCAGGTCGGCCCCCCGGGCCGCCTCCGACGGATCGGTTCCGGCATGGTCGGCCAGACCCAGCGCGCGGACACGCTCGACCACCGCCGCGCTGGCGTCGGCGACGGCGATTTCGCCCACGATCCCCTTGGCCCTGGCCGCGCGGATCACCGAGGAGCCGATCAGGCCCGCGCCGATCACGGCCATGCGCTGGAATTCGCTCATCGGGCGAGGAAGTCGGCCAGGGCGTCGACCACGGCGCGGTTGTGCTCTTCCAGGCCGATCGTCAGGCGCAGATGGTCGGGCAGGCCGTAGTTGGCGACGCCGCGCACGATCAGCCCCCGGCCGGCGAGAAACGCTTCCGCCTCGGCCGCCGTCTTTCCCGCCACGGGGGAGAAGCCGATCAGCACGAAATTGGCCGCCGATGGCGTCACCTCCAGGCCCAGCCCGCCGAGCTGCTGGGTCAGCCACGGGCGCCAGCGCTCCACATGGGCGATCGAGCGCGCCTGGAACTCGACGTCGCCGAGCGCGGCCACCGCCGCCAGCTGGCCGGCGATGGAGGTGTTGAACGGCAGGCGGATGCGCTCGACCGCCTCGGCCACCGGCGCCGGCGCATAGGCCCAGCCCACCCGCAGCGAGGCCAGGCCGTGCAGCTTGGAGAAGGTGTGGGTGACGACGATGTTGTCGGCCTCCCGCGCCAGGCTGAGGCCGTCGTCGAACGTCGGGTCGCGATTGAACTCGGCATAGGCGCCGTCCAGCACCAGTAGCACGCTGGGCGGCAGTCCGGCGTGCAACCGCGCCACCTCGGCCGCCGATATGAAGGTGCCGGTGGGATTGGCCGGATTGGCGATGAACATGAGCCGCGTCCGCTCGTCGACCTCGGCCAGCAGGGCGTCGACGTCGATGCGGTGGTTCGTCTCGGCCGCGAAGCGCACTTCCGCCTGATTGGCCCTGGCCCCGATGGCGTAGGCGCCAAAGCCGTATTCGCCCTGGACGATGTTGTCCCCGGGGGTCAGGAACGTCTGGTTGATCAGGGCGAAGATCTCGTCGGTGCCGCAGCCGAGGATCAGGCGGTTCGGCTCCAGCCGATAATGTCCGGCCACGGCCGCGCGCAGGATCTGGCCGCGACTGTCCGGATAGAGCGCCAGGTTGCCGGCCGCCTCGAGATAGGCCGCTCGCGCGGCCTCGCCGCAGCCCAGGATGTTCTCATTGGCCGACAGCTTGACCGGCGCGGCCACGCCCGCCGCGGTCGACTTCCCGGGCGTATAGGGCGTGATGTCGAGGATGCCGGCCTTGGCCTGCGGACGCGAATGAAGGATCGGCGCGGTCATGGCCCGCGCCCTATGGCGGCCTTGCCGAAGCCCTGTCAATAAACCTTGGGCGCGGCGGCGATGGCCACCGGCCCGATGCGCGCGCGGCCGGACGCGAAGCTGACCGTGACCTTTGGCGCGAAGCCGGACAATCGCACGAACGCCGTCGCCGCCCGCGCCGCGTCACCCTCCACGCCGCCGGCGCCGGCCAGGGCGTCCAGGGC
>JBOHLC010000065.1:0-4059 GCA_050729395.1 Caulobacteraceae bacterium | reverse complement strand
GCCGACTACCACGTCGGAGGCGCCGACGAGGTGGCGGCCGCCATCGACGCCGCCGCCGAGGCCTTCGAGTTCGAGCCTGGCCGGCTGGAGGAGGCGGAGGGACGCCTGTTCGCCCTGCGCGCCGCGGCTCGCAGGCTCGCGGTCGAGGTCGATGCCCTGCCGGCGGCGCGGGTCGGTCTCGCCACACGGCTGGCGGCCATCGACGGGGCCGATGACGCCCTACGGGAAGCGGACGCCATAGCCCGCGCGGCGAAGCAGACCTACCTCGCCGCCGCCAGCGCCCTGTCGCGGGGCCGCGCGGCCGCCGCGCGCCGCCTCACCGCCGCCGTTCAGGGCGAACTCGCGCCCCTCAAGCTCGGCAAGGCCCGTTTCCGCGCCGCCGTTGAGCCGCTGGCTGAACCACGCCGCGGCCCCGCGGGCGCGGACCGGGTGGAGTTCGAGATCGCCACCCTGGCCGGCGCGCCTTTCGCGCCGCTGGGCTCGATCGCCTCGGGCGGCGAGTTGGCCCGCCTGGCCCTGGCCATCGAGGCCAGCCTGTCAGGGGCGGACCAGCCGCTGATGATCTTCGACGAGGTCGATCAGGGGGTCGGCGGCGCGGTGGCTGACGCCGTCGGCCAGCGACTGGCGCGACTCGCGGCCGGCGGCCAGGTGCTGGTGGTCACCCACAGTCCTCAGGTCGCCGCCCGGGCCCACGCCCATTGGCGGGTGAGCAAGCTCGGCGCCGGCGCGGCGGAGCGCACGGCGGTCGAGGTGCTGAACGACCGCGAGGAAGAGATCGCCCGCATGCTCTCGGGTGAGACGATCACCGAGGCGGCGCGGGCCGCCGCCCGCGCCCTGATGGCCGCGTGAAGGCGGTCGCCGACCTCACCGAGGCCGAAGCCGCCGAGGAACTGTCCCGGCTCGCCGCCGATCTGGCCGAGCACGACCGGCGCTATTTCCAGGACGACGCTCCGCTGGTGTCCGACGCGAAATATGACGAACTCAAGCGGCGCAACGGCGAGATCGAAGCGCGCTTTCCAAGCCTTGTTCGCGAAGATTCGCCGTCCCGCAGGGTCGGCGCGGCGCGGGCGGAAGCCTTTTCGCCGGTCACCCACGGCGTGCCGATGCTCAGCCTCGACAACGCCTTTTCCGACGCCGACGCTGCCGAGTTCGACGCCCGCGTGCGCCGCTTCCTGCGGCTGGGCGAGGAAGAGGTCGCCTACACCGCCGAACCCAAGATCGACGGCCTTTCCGCCTCGCTCCGCTACGAACGCGGACGGCTCGTCCAGGGGGCGACGAGGGGTGACGGCCGGGTGGGCGAGGACGTCACCGCCAATCTGCGCACCATCGGCGAGATCCCCCACCGCCTCGCCGGCGAGGGCTGGCCGGACCTCATCGAGATACGCGGCGAGGTCTACCTGAGCCATGAGGATTTCGCGGCCATTAACGCGGCGGCCGAGGCGGCCGGCCAGCGCACCTATGCCAATCCGCGCAATACGGCCGCCGGCTCGCTGCGCCAGATCGATCCGGCCATCACCGCCCAGCGGCCGCTGCGCTTCTTCGCCTACGCCTGGGGCGTTCTCTCCGCGCCGTTCGCCGCCACTCAGTGGGAGGCGCTGGAGGCCCTGAAGTCGTGGGGCTTCAAGGTGACGCCGCAAGCCAGTCGCGTGCACGGCGTGGAGGGTCTGCTGGCCGCCTACGCCGAAATGGAGCGCCTTCGCCCACGCCTCGCCTTCGATATCGACGGGGTGGTGTACAAGGTCGACCGTCTCGACTGGCAGGCGCGTCTGGGTTTCGTCTCGCGCTCGCCGCGCTGGGCCCTCGCGCGCAAGTTCCCCGCCCAGCAGGCGCGCACCATCCTCGAGGCCATCGACATCCAGGTCGGCCGCACGGGAGCGGTGACGCCCGTGGCGCGTCTCAAGCCGGTCACCGTCGGCGGGGTCGTGGTGGTCAACGCCACCCTGCACAATGCCGACGAGATCGCGCGCAGGGATCTGCGCCTCGGCGACACCGTCATCGTTCAGCGCGCCGGCGACGTCATTCCGCAGATCGTCGGGGTGGTCTCCGACGAACGGCCAGCCGGCGCGAAGCCGTATGAATTCCCGACCGTCTGCCCGTGCCGCCTGAAGACCCCGCTGGCGCGCGAGACGACCGCGTCCGGGGCCGAGACGGTAGTGCGCCGTTGCACGGGCGAGCTCGCCTGTCCGTTCCAGCGCATCGAGCACCTCAAGCACTTCGTCTCCCGACGCGCCTTCGACATCGAGGGCCTGGGGGAGAAACAGCTGACGGCGTTCTACGAGGAGGGCCTGATCCGCGAGCCGGCCGACATCTTCCGCCTCGGCCGCGATCGGAAGGCTCTCGCCGCCCTTGTCGAGCGCGAGCGCTATGGCGAGACGAGCGTCGCCAACCTTGCCGCGGCCATCGAGGCACGCCGGACCATTTCGCTTGAGCGGTTCATCAATGCGCTTGGCGTGCGCCATGTCGGCGAGCAGACGGCGAGCGTGCTGGCCCGGGGCTACGGCGACGCCAGCACCTTCCTCGCCGCCATGGACAAGGTAGCCGCCGGCGATCCGGACGCCATCGCCGAACTCGACGCGCTCGATCAAGTGGGCGAGGCGGTCATCCGCGCCATGGCCGCCTACTTCTCCGAGCCGCACAACCGGCGCGTCGTGGCCGACCTCACGGCCGAGCTCGCGATCGAGGACGCCGCCCGGCCGCGCGGCGACAGTCCGGTGGCCGGCAAGACGGTGGTGTTCACCGGCGCCCTGGAGCGCATGACCCGCGACGAGGCCAAGGCGCGGGCCGAGAGCCTGGGCGCCAAGGTGTCGTCGTCGGTGTCGAAGAAGACCGACCTCGTGGTCGCCGGCCCGGGCGCGGGCGCCAAGCTCAAGACCGCGACCGAACTCGGCGTCGAGGTGCTGAGCGAGGACGAATGGCTGGCCCTTGTGGGGGTTTAGGCGGCGCCAGCCAGGCCGCGTCGACGCGAGCGCAATGCCGCGCCCAGGCCCGCGAAGCCGGCCAGCAGGAGCGCCCAGCTTGCCGGTTCGGGGGTTGGCGTGATGGCGGCCGCGCCCAGGATCGAGAACGACTCGGAGGTGATCGATTTGTCGCCCGGATCTTGCGTCGCGCTCGAGGCGCCGCCGTTGGCGTTCCAGTAAATGTAGCCGCCGCTGGCGTCGCTGGCGTTGGTGAACTCGAGCCAGTAGGTTCCGGACGCCAGGCTCACCGAGCCGATCGAGATCTGGTCGCTCCACAGGCCCGCGCCCTTCGAGTCGTTTTCGCCAAGCGAAGTCGAACTCAGCGGAATCGCCGTGCCGCTGGCGATGACTGTCGCGCCACCCGCGAACGGATCGCTGGCTGTGATTTCCCAGTCGATGCTTGCGAGCGGGTCGCCCGAGCGGCTCGCAGTCACGAAATTGACGAGGGAGGCCACCGAGTCGCTCGTGAGGGTGAACGTGTCGGCGACGGCCCAGCCTAAGTTCATCTTGTAGGACTGCTCCGCGGTATCGGCGGGCCCGTTGTCGTAAAGCACGGTCAAGGCCTTTGCGCCGCCAGCGCCCAGCATGAGCGTGCTGGCCCCGGCCGCCGCCGCGATAATTGCAGTTTTCATTGATCGGTCCCCAGATCGATCCGCCGCTCCCCGCCGCGTCGGTCGCGAGATGTCCCAGCAGGCCCAAGGGCCTTATGGCGTAAATGCGGTCTCCCCCCTTTGGTTCCGGGCGGAATCAAGGCGCGTGTGAGGCCCTTCGCGGTCCGTTCACGGTTTCGGGAACTCTCCCCCCGCTGAGCGGTTTTCCCGCGGGGTCAGACTGCAACGGAGGAACTCTTGATGCTCAAGTCCATCGCCCTGGCCGTGGCCAGCGCAACCCTGGTCATCGGCGCCGTGGCCGTGGCCCAGACGACCAATCCCAATGACGCCAACAACAATCCCAACGCCACCGCGCCCAACAACGGCGCGCCATCGGCGGATCAGAACGGCGCCAATACCCAGGCCACGACCGATCAGAACAACAACGCCGCCGGCGAGAACGGCTGAACCCGTCTCCTGGTCACTTGGCGCGAGGGCGCGGATCTTGGGTC
>JBOHLC010000064.1:0-21079 GCA_050729395.1 Caulobacteraceae bacterium | reverse complement strand
GGTCTGGATACCGCCCATATTGTAGTGGACGGTCGGCACGATCGGGATCGGCTGCTTGGTCACGTCGACATTGGCGAAGATCCGCGCCGACTCCGAGATGCCCGGCAGGCGCTCGTGCAGCACCTTCGGGTCCAAGTGGTCGAGGTGCAGGAAGATGTGGTCCTTCTTCGGCCCGACGCCGCGGCCTTCGCGGATTTCGATGGTCATGGCGCGGCTGACCATGTCGCGGGGCGCCAGGTCTTTCACGGAAGGCGCATAGCGCTCCATGAACCGCTCACCCTCGGAGTTGGTCAGATAGCCGCCCTCGCCGCGCGCGCCCTCGGTGATCAGGCAACCCGCGCCGTAGATGCCAGTCGGGTGGAACTGGACGAACTCCATGTCCTGCAAGGGAAGGCCGGCGCGCAGGACCATGCCGCCGCCATCGCCGGTGCAGGTGTGGGCGCCGGTGCAGGAGAAGAAGGCGCGGCCGTAGCCGCCGGTGGCCAGGATGACGCGCTGGGCCGAGAAGCGGTGCAGCGTGCCGTCGTCGAGCTTCCAGGCGGTGACGCCGCGCACCACGCCTTCGTCCATGATCAGGTCCAGGGCGAAGTATTCGATGAAGAACTCCACGCTCTTGGACAGCGCTTGGCCGTACATGGCGTGCAGCATGGCATGGCCGGTGCGGTCGGCCGCCGCGCAGGTGCGCTGGATCGGCGCCTCGCCATAGTTGCGCGTCATGCCGCCGAACGCGCGCTGATAGATCTTGCCCTCTTCGGTGCGGGAGAACGGCAGGCCCCAGTGCTCCAGCTCATAGACCGCGGCTGGGGCGTTGCGCACCATGTATTCGATGGCGTCCTGATCCCCGAGCCAGTCGGACCCCTTGACCGTGTCGTACATGTGCCAACGCCAGTCGTCCGGGCCCATGTTGCCGAGGCTGGCGGAGATGCCTCCCTGGGCGGCGACGGTGTGCGAGCGCGTTGGGAAGACCTTGGTCACGCAGGCGGTTTTCAGGCCCGCCTCGACGCAGCCGATGGCCGCGCGCAGGCCCGATCCGCCGGCGCCAACAATCACCACGTCGAATGTGTGATCGATGAACTCGTAGGCCGCCATGCCTCAGGCCGTCCCCGCGCCGAAGGAGACCCCGAGGATGCAGACCACGGCCAGCGCCGCCGCCGCCCACGCGACGAGCGTGTTGAGGATAAGGAGCGCGGTCTTGGCCATCCGGCCCTCGATATAGTCCTCGATGATCACGCGAAGACCGATCTGGCCGTGATAGAATCCGGCCAGCACCAGCAGGACCATCAAGGTGGCGTTGACCGGCGCGGCCAGCCAGGCGCGCACGTCGCCGAAGTCATGGCCGACCAGATGCGCGCCCGCCAACAAGGCCCAAGGTCCCAGGAACAGCAGGGCCACGGCCGAGACACGCTGGCCGATGAATTCGCCGACGCCGCGCTTGGCCGATCCAAGACCGCGCGCCCGTCTCAGGGGTGTGGCAAGGCCGCTCGCCATCAGAGCGATCCGCGCATGGCGAGGAGAAGCCAGAACAGCAGATTGACCACGGCGGCGAAGGCGAACGCGCCCCAGGCGGTGGCGTCGGCGGTCTTCGGCGCGAAGCCGAAGCCCAGGTCCCAGGCGAAGTGGCGTACGCCATTGGCCAGGTGGAACAGCAGCGCCAGGGTGATCAGGAACAGGACGATCAGACCGATCGGCGAGGCCAGGACGCCGGCATAGGCGGAGAAGGCCGCCTCGCCAGCCCGCAGAGCAATCAGCCACCCCATCAGGATCAGCAGGCCGGCGTAGATCGCCATGCCGGCGAGACGATGGAGAATCGAGGCCGTCATGGTGACGTGCCAGCGCCATCCTTGCCAGTTTGGCGACAGGGGCCGCGCCCCCATCGGCCGCAGAATCTCCGCCATCGCGCCCGCCGTCCTTCGTGTTCGGGGGCGGATGTTTAGGGCGCCCACCTTGAGTGTCAACGAAACCGGGCGGGTAATTTGGCGCGGCCCGCGCCTAACGCTCGGCCAACCACGCTTGCGAGCGCATCTCCTCGAGCCGGGAGGCGGCGCGCTGGAATTCGAACGACTGCTCGCCCGCCGGATAGATCGCGGCCGGCTCGGCGGCGGCCAGGACGACAAGCCGCGCGCGCGCCTCGTAGAGGGTGTCGGTCAGGATCGCCAGCCGCTTGGCCGCATCGCGCCTGTCGGGGCCGAGCCTCGGGATCGCCTCGACGAACACGGTGTGGAAGCGCGCGGCGATGGCCAGATAATCCGCCGGACCGAGCGCATGGACGCACAGGCTGGCGAAGTGGGCGCGCAGCATGCCGCCGGTGGCGCGCGGCCAGTGCTGGGTGCGGCCGAGCACTTCGATGGTCGCCCCGACCTCGGCGTCGCCGCCCAGCATGTCGCGCCACAAGGCGTCGAAATGCGCCTCGTTGTCCGGATCGATCGGCGCGAACCAGGCGCCCGCCGCGCGCAGGCGATCCAAACGCCAGTCATGGAGGCCGTCGACCGGCGCGATATCCATCCGCGCCTTCAGCATGGCGATGAACGGCAGGAACAGCTGGCGGTTGACCCCGTCGCGGTAGAGATCGTCCGGCGGCCGATTGGAGGTGGCCACCAGGGTGACGCCGCGAGCGAACAGGGCCTCGAACAGGCGTCCGAGGATCATCGCGTCGGCGATGTCGGTCACGGTGAGTTCGTCGAAGCAGAGAAGGCTTGCTTCCCTGGCGACCAGGTCGGCGATGGGCGGGATCGGGTCGTCGCCCCGCGCCTTGCCGAAAGCCGCGCGCCTCTGCGCCGGCGTTCCGTTGCGCCACAGGTTCGCCTGGCGATGGATCCTGGCCATGAACAGGTGGAAGTGGAAGCGGCGCTTTGCCTTCACTGGCGCGGCGGCGAAGAACAGATCCATGAGCATGGACTTGCCGCGTCCGACGGGGCCCCAGAGATAGACCCCGCGCGGGCTTCGGGGTCTACCGAACAGTGGCTTGCGCTGGGCCGCGAGGTCGGCCTCGAGCCGGGCCAGGGCTTCGATGGCCGCCGCCTGACCTGGGTCCGGCGAGATGGCCGCCTCGGTCAATTTCGCTTCATAAGCCGCGCGCAATCCCATGGCGCCGGTTAGACGACCGCCGGCTCGATCACAACCGGAACGGCCAGCCAGCACGAACCCCTTGCGGCGGGTCGCGAGGCGCGGTCATGTGCGCCCATGATCGTCCCGGCCATCGGCGACTTCCGCCTGAACACCGAAGCCGACACCACCCGGTTCGGCGCCGCCGTCGCCGGCGCTCTGCGGCGGGGTGACGCGGTCTGCCTGACTGGGCCGCTCGGCGCCGGCAAGTCGGTGCTGGCGCGTGGGATGATTCGCAAGATCACGCCCGGCGAACAGGAGGCGCCGAGCCCGACCTTCACCCTGGCCCAGTTCTACCGCGGCGACAAACTGGCCATCGCCCACTTCGATCTCTACCGGTTGGAGCGGGCGGACGAGGCATTCGAACTGGGCCTGGACGACGCCCTGACCGACGGCGCGGCGGTGATCGAATGGGCCGAGAAGCTTGGTCGCCATCTGCCGCGCAACCGACTGGACATCGCGATGGAGATCGACGGCGAGGCGCGGCACGTGCGTCTCAGGCCCCACGGCGCCTGGGAGGACCGCGCCCTTGCTCTCTGAGCGCGAGGCGGCCAGACGCGCCTTCCTCGCCCGCGCCGGCATGGACGGGGCGCGGCGCGAGGCCCTGGCGGGGGACGCCTCGACACGCCGCTACGAGCGCATCCATCGGCCGGACGGCGCAAGCCTCATCTTCATGGACCAGCCGCCTTCGGCCGAGACGCACCCGTGCCCGCCGGACGCCAGCGCGGCCGAGCGGGCCGCGCTCGGCTACAACGCCCTGGCCAGGCTGGCCGCCGGTCGCGTGGAGGCCTTCGTCGCCTGCGCCGGCTATCTGCGCGGGCTCGGCCTTTCCGCCCCAGAGGTCGCCTATTCCGAGCCGGCGGACGGCTTCGCCCTGCTCGAGGACCTGGGCGACGATCTTTTCGCCCGACTGACCGAAAGCGGCAGGGACGAGACGGAACTCTACAACTGCGCCATCGACACCCTGGCGCGCCTGCACGAAGCAGCGCCGCCGGCGGTGCTGGCGGCGGACGGCGTCGCCTGGCCGCTGCTCACCTATGACGATCTTGCGCTCAGGACCGGCGGCGACCTGCTGCCGGAATGGTTGCCCAGGTTCGCGCCGGCGATGAGCCTCGACGAAACCGCGCTCGCCGAGTGGGAGGCGATCTGGGCCCCGATCCGCGCGCGCGGCGAAGCGGACGCCAGCGTCTTCTGTCATCGCGACTACCATGCCGAGAATCTGATCTGGCTCGTCGGGCGCCAGGGTCCGGCCCGCGTCGGCCTGCTCGACTTCCAGGACGCCCTGCTCGCTCACCCGGCCTGGGACATGTCGATGCTGCTGCATGACGCCCGCCGCGATGTCTCGGCGGAGCTGGAAAACGCGACCCTCGCCCGCTACTTCGCCCTCCGGCCAAGCGTCGACCAGGCGGCGTTCATGGCCGATTTCCACGCCCTGGGCGCGCTTAATGTCAGCCGCATTCTCGGCCTCTTCGCCCGCCTGGTGGTGCGCGACGGCAAGCCGCGCTACGCGGCATTCATGCCAAGGCTCTGGCGCTACCTCGACCGCTGCCTGGCCGAGCCCGCGCCAGCGGGCCTGGCCGAGTGGTTCGCCCGGCACATTCCGGCGGACGCGCGCGGCGGATGACTCCCGGCAAGGAGGGGCGGCCGACCACGGCCATGGTTCTGGCGGCGGGGCTCGGCACGCGCATGCGGCCCCTGACCAACGACAGGCCCAAGGCGCTGGTCGAAGTCGGCGGCCGCCCGCTCATCGACCATGTGCTGGACCGGCTGGTTGAGGCCGGCATCGGCCGCGCGGTGGTCAATGCGCACGCCTTCGCCGATATGCTCGAGGCGCACGTGAAGCGCCGGACGGATCTCGAGATCGTCATCTCCGACGAACGTGGCGGCCTGCTCGAGACGGGTGGCGGCCTGCGCCGCGCGCGGCCCCTGCTGGGCGATAAGCCCATCCTCGCGGCCAATATCGACACCCTGTGGACCGATCCGCGGCTGCTTGCCCGCCTGATCGACGCCTGGGACCCGGCGCGGATGGACGACCTGCTGCTGGTCGTGCCCATGGCGAGGGCCATGGGTTTCGACGGTCCGGGCGACTTCTTCATCGCCGCGGACGGCCGTCTCGAACATCGCGGCGCGCGCCCGGCCGCGCCCCTGGCCTACATGGGCGTGCACATGCTCGATCCGGCCCTGATCGATGCCTGGCCGGAGGAAAGGCACGGTGTCTTCCAGCACTGGATGGCCTTCGCCCGCGCCGGACGACTGCACGGACTGACAGCCGAGGGTCCATGGATGCACGTCGGCGATCCGGCGGCCCTGGCGGCGGCGGAGGCCGAACTGGCGAGCGCGGCATGAGCGCCTTTCCAGCGGGGGCGGCGCCCAGGTGGTATTCCATCGCCGCCCATCGCCCGTTCCTGGACGATCTGGCCGCCGGCCTCATGCGCGGCCTCGCGCCCGAGGGACCGGAGGCCCTGTCGCGGGCCACCATGCTGCTGCCCAATCGGCGGACGGCGCGGGCCTTGCGCGACGCCTTCCTGGCCCGAAGCGGCGGGCGGGCGATCCTGCCGCCGCTGATGCGCGCGCTGGGCGACCTCGACGAGAACGAGCCGCCGTTCGAGCCGGCCGATCTGGCCTTCGACCTGCCGCCGGCGATCGGCGCCGAACGCCGCCGATTCGAGCTGGCCGGGCTCGTGGCCGAGAATGAGCAGCTGCTGGAACGGCGCCTCGACGCCGACGCCGCCCTCGGCCTGGCCGACGCCCTGGCGAGCTTCCTCGACGCGGTGCAGATCGAGGAGATCGACGGCGATGTCGATCTCGCTGCCGTGGTCGAGGGTGACTACGCCGAGCACTGGCGCAAATCGGCGGATTTCCTCGACATCGCCGTCACCGCCTGGCCGCGCCGGCTGGCCGACATCGGCCTGATGGACGTGGCCCAGCGCCGCGTCGCCCTGCTTCGCCGCCTGGAGGCCCGCTGGCGCGAGACGCCGCCCGATGGAGTGCTCATCGCCGCCGGCTCGACCGGCTCGACCAAGGCCACGGCCGATCTGCTGGGCGCGATCGCGCGCGCGCCGCGCGGAGCCGTGGTCCTGCCTGGGCTCGATACCTCCCTGGCCGAGACGGCGTGGGCGGCGGCGGACGATCAACACCCCCAGGGCGCCCTGCGCCGGCTGCTGGCCCGAGCCGGCGTGGCGCGCGGCGAGGTCAGGCCCTGGCCCGGCTCGGAGGAGACCGTGGGCGTGGCGCGCTGGCGGCGACGGGTGATCAACGAGGCCTTGCGGCCGGCCGATCTGACCGCCGACTGGCTTAAGGTGATCGACGATCTGGAGCGCGAGGCGCCCGGCTCCATCGGCCAGGGCCTCGCCGGCCTCACCCTCATGACCGCGCGCGGCGAGGAAGAGGCGGCGGGGGCGGCGGCGCTGATGCTGCGCCAGGCGCTGGAGACACCCGGTCGCACCGCCGATCTGGTCACGCCCGACGCCGCCCTCGCCCGACGGGTCGAGGCCCGCCTGGCGCGCTGGAACATCACCGCTGATTCCTCGGTCGGCCAACCGCTGGCGCTCAGCCCGCCGGCCGTGCTCGCCCAGCTCGCCGCGCGGGCGAGCGCCGACCCCCTCGATCCGGTGGTCCTGCTGGCGCTCGTCAAGCATCCGACGACACGGCTGGGCCTCGACCCAGACGTACTCGATCGCGCGCGGACTGTGCTCGAGCGCCGGGCGCTGCGCGGTCCAAGGGTCTGCGAATGGTCGGCGCTGGAACGGCGCTTGATCGGCGGACCGGGTGACGGCGCCGGCGCGCTCGACCTCATCTATCGGCTGCGCGCCGCCCTCGCTCCGGCCGCGGACGCTTTTGTCGGCGAGACGGCTACCGCGGGCATGGCCGCGCGCGCGCTGGCCGAGACACTGGAGGCCGTGGCCGACGCCGATCTCTGGCGCGGACAGGCGGGCGAAGCGCTGGCCGGCGTGTTCGCCCGTCTGATGGACGAGAGCGAGGCCCTGCCGCCGGTCACCCGGCGCGGCTTCGTCCAGCTCCTTGAAGGCCTTTTGGCGCGCGAGCCGGTCCGCCCCGGCGGCGCCAGCCATCCGCGCCTGCGCATCCTGGGCGTCCTCGAGGCCCGCCTCCTCCGCGCCGACCTGATCATCCTGGCCGGGCTCGAGGAGGGCCTGTGGCCGGCCGCCGCGCCGATCGACCCGTTCCTCTCGCGGCCAATGCGCGCAAAGCTCGGCCTGCCGGTGCCCGAGCGTCGCATAGGCCTTGCGGCGCACGACTTCGCCCAGGCGGCCTGCGCTCCCGAGGTGGTGCTGCTACACACCGCACGCCGGGGCGGCGCGCCGACTGTGCAGTCGCGCTGGCTGTGGCGGCTCAATACGCTGATCGCCGGCGCCGGCCTGACGCCGCCCGCCCGTCCGGAGGTGCTCGCCTGGGCCCGGGCCATCGACGCGCCGATCGCCGATCCGCCCCCCAGTCTCGCCACCGCCCAGCGCCCGAGGCCCGCGCCGCCGGTGACGACACGGCCGCGCGAACTGCCGGTGACCGCCGTCGAGCGCTGGGTGCGCGATCCCTACGCCGTCTATGCCCAGCGTATCCTCGGCCTGCGGCCGCTCGACCCGCCCGACGCCAGCGTCGACGCCCTGGCGCGAGGCCTGGCCATCCACAAGGCTTTCGAGCGGTTCGCGCTCGCCCATCCCACGGCCCTGCCGCCGGATGCGGAACAGGCGTTCGAGGCGCTCATCCTGGAGGAACTGGAAACCTCGGGCATGGCGGCGGCGAGCATGGCCAGGGAGCGGGCCCTGGCCAGAAACCTGGCCCCGTGGGTGATCGCCTTCGAGCGTCGGCGGCGGGCCGGAGCTCGTCTGCTGGTCGAACAGAGCGGCCGGATGGAGTGGACCGCGCCGGGCGGGCCCTTCGCCCTTACCGCCCGCGCCGACCGCATCGAGGCGCGCGCGGACGTGGCGGACATCCTCGATTTCAAGACCGGCCGCACGCCCAGCCAGAAGCAGGTCGAGGCCGGCCTTTCGCCACAGCTGACCCTGACCGCGGCCATCCTCGCGGCCGGCGGCTTCGCTGACCTGGGGCGGACCCAGCCGGGCGAACTCCTTTATGTGCGCGTACGCGGCGGACGCGTCCCGGGCGAGGAGGCGGCGCGCGACAAGGGCGACGCCGCCGCGCTGGCCGAGGCCGCGCTCGCCGGCCTCAAGCGCCGGGTGGCGAGGTTCGACGATCCGCGCACGCCCTATCTCTCACGGGCCGCGACCGAGTTCATGGGCGACGCCGGCGACTTCGACCATCTGGCGCGCCTGTGGGAATGGGCGGTGATGGGCGAGGCGGAGGGCGGCGAATGAGCGGCCGGCGCGCCAAGGCCGGCCGGCCCGCCCGGGTCGAGGCCTCCGATCCCCGCGCCTCGGTGTTCGTCGCGGCCAATGCCGGATCGGGCAAGACCTCGACCCTGGTGACGCGGGTCGCCCGCCTGCTCCTGGCCGGCGCGCCGCCCGAGGCCATCCTCTGCGTCACATTCACCAAGGCGGCGGCGGCCGAGATGCAGCGCCGGCTGTTCAGACAGCTCGGCGGATGGGCGGTGATGAAGGACGCCGACCTGACCAAGGCCTTGGCCGACATCGAGGAGGCCGGCCGCGACCTGAATGCGGCTCGCGCGCTCTTCGCGCGCGCCCTGGAAACCCCAGGCGGTCTGAAGATCCAGACCATCCACGCCTTCTGCGAGAAACTGCTGCGCCGTTTCCCGCTGGAGGCCGGGATTTCACCAGGCTTCGCCGTGCTGGAGGACGCCGCCGCGGTCGAGGTGTCCCGCCGGGCGCGCGAGAGCGTGGCCGAAGTTGCCCTGGCCAGGCCGAAAGACGAAGTCGCCGAGGCCTATTTCCACTTCTCCGTGCAACTCGATCACCGCTCCTTCGAGACCATGTTCGGCGACTTCGCCGCTCGGCGCGAGGCCATCGAGGCCTATGCGCGGGAGCGCGGGGGAGCGGCCCAGATGCCGCAAGACGTGTGGCGCCGCTGCGGCTTCGACCGACCGCAAGGTTCCGAGGACATCGCGCGCGCCGCCCTGAAACGCGCGCGCACGGCCCACTGGCGGCGGGTCGCGGACATCCTGGCCGCGAGCGGGAGGCTGAGCGAAGCGAAACTCGGCGCCGCGCTGACCAACGCCGCCCAGGCCGAGAGCTTCGAGGATTTCAAGACGGCGTTCCTGACCGGGAAGAACGAGCCGCGAAAGCTGTTCGCGGCATCGCTCGCGCCCGCCGACCGCGACTGGCTGGAGGAGGAACAGAAGCGCTGCCTCGAGGCGCGCGAGCGCATCGCCGCCGCGCGCCTGGCCGAGGACACCATCCGCGCCCTCACCCTGGCCGTCGCCTACGCCGAACTCTACGACGGGGCCAAGGACGCGCGCGGCGCGCTTGATTTCACCGATCTGGTGATCCGATCTTGCGAGCTGCTGACGCGCAAGGCGGACGCGGCCTGGGTGCTGTACAAGCTGGACGGCGGGCTGGAGCATGTGCTGCTCGACGAGGCCCAGGACACCGCCCCCGGGCAGTGGGACATCCTGCGCGCGCTCACCGCCGAGTTCTTCCATGGCCAAGGCGCGGTCGACGCCCGCCGCACCATATTCGCCGTGGGCGATCCCAAGCAGTCGATCTTCTCCTTCCAGGGCGCCGCGCCCGAGCGCCTGGCGCTGGAGGAGGAGGCTTTCTCGCGCACCGTGACCGCGGCTGGCGAGACGTTCCGCCGGGTGCCGCTGCTGAAGAGCTGGCGGTCGACGCCTGAGATCCTCACCTTCGTCGATCGTGTTTCCGCCGACCCCCGGGTCGCCGAGGGCCTCGCCGCCGCCGGCGAGAACGTGACGGCCGTGCCGCCCCGGCACCTGGGCGACCGCGGCGCCGGCGGCTGCGTCGAGCTGTCGCCGCTCGAAGAAGGCGAGGAGACGGAGGTGGAGGCTGACCCTTGGGACCCGCTGGACAAGGACCCGGCCCAAAGCGCGGGCAAACTTCTGGCCGCGCGCATCGCCGCCGCGGTGGCTCAGATGGTCGCGCGCGGCGAGGCGGTCGGCGAGCGGGACGGGGGCGGCTCGCGCCCGTGCCGGTTCGGCGACGTGCTGATACTCGTGCGGCGGCGCAACGCCCTCTTCCACGAGATCATCCGCGCCCTGAAGAAGGCCGGCGTGCCGGTGGCCGGGGCCGACCGGCTCAAGCTCTCCGAGCACGGCGTGTTCGAGGACCTCATGGCGCTCGGCCGCCTGGCCCGTTTCGAGAGTGACGATCTTTCCCTCGCCGTGCTGCTGCGCAGTCCGTTCTGTGACGTGAGCGAGGAGGGCCTCTTCGATCTTGCCTACGGACGCCAAGGCTCCCTCTGGCGCGCCTTGGCCACAAGGGCGGGGGAGCGCCGCGAATGGGCGGACGCCGCGCGGTTCCTCGCCTGGGCGCGGGACGAGGCGGCGGGTGTCGCGCCGTTCGACTTCTATTGCCGGGCGCTCGGCCGCATCGACGGCGAAGGCCGCTCCATGCGCCAACGCATCCTCACCCGCCTTGGCGCGGAAGCCGAGCAGGCGCTCGACGCCTTCGTCGGCCAGGTCCTGGCGGCGGAAAGCGCGGGCGTGGTCGAGCTGGAGGGCCTGCTCCACTGGATGGGCGCCCTCGATCTCGACATCAAGCGCGAGCAGGACGAGGCCGGCGGGACCGAGGCGCGCGTGATGACCGTGCACGGGGCCAAGGGGCTCGAGGCGCCGATCGTCATCCTGCCGGACACCAGCACGGCGGCAAGCTGGCAGGGCGGTCGGCTGATCGGCGACGGCCAGGGCGGCTTCGTCTGGACTCCGCGCGCCGACGACCATTGCGCGGCCTCGCGCAAAGCGGTCGAGATCCGCGACCGCGCCGTGCGCCAGGAGTCGGCGCGCCTGCTGTATGTGGCCATGACCCGCGCGCGCGACCGGCTGATCGTCGCTGGCGTCAAGCCCAAGCAGGACTGGCGGCTCGACAACAGCTGGTATCGGATCGCCCAGGAGGCCTTCGCTGGTCTGGAGACGCATCCGTTCCCCCTGCCGGGCGGTGGCGAGGGCTTGCGCCATGGCCCCGATCCGGTAGTGGCCGCGCCATCGGGCGACGCGCAGGCGCGTGAATTTCCCCTCCCCGCCTGGGCCCATGCGCTCGCGCCGGCCGACCCGGCCGCCACGCGGCTGGTCTCGCCCTCGCGGCTGGAAGCCGAGGATAGTGGCGTCGCGCCCTCGCCTTTGTCCGAGGTCCGGGGTCTTGGCCGCTGGCGGCGGGGCGAGATCATCCACCGCCTGCTCCAGCTCCTGCCCGAACTGCCGGCGGAGGCGCGCGCCGACGGCGCCCAGCGCCTCCTGGCGCGCGAGACCGGCCTCGACGAGGCGCAGCGCCAGGAGATGGCCGCCGCCGCCCTGGGCGTGCTGGAGGACGCGCGCTTCGCAGCGGTGTTCGGACCGGGCTCGCGGGCCGAGGTAGCCGTCGTCGGCGGCGCGGCCGGCTTACCGGGCGATGTTCAGGTGTCCGGCCGCGTCGACCGGCTGCTGGTGACCGACGATCTTGTGCTGGTGGCGGACTTCAAGACCAACCGTCCGGCGCCGTCCCGCATCGAGGACTCCGATCCGGCCTATATCCGGCAGATGGCCGTCTATGTCGCCGTGCTCGCTGGCGTCTTTCCCGGACGGCGCATCGAGGCGGCGCTCCTGTGGACCGATGGACCCAAGCTGATGCCAGTTCCGGGAGCGATGCTGGATGCCGAGCTCCAGGCCATGCGCGCGTGAGCCCGCCGGGCGCCTTTCCGCGCAGCATGAAGATCGTCGGCGTCCTCTTGCTGACCCTCTCCGCCGTGACCCCGGCGTCCTCCGTCTTCGTCATCCTGCCGAGCGTCATCCAGCAGGCGGGTTCGGGCGCCCTCGTCAGCCTGATCGGCGCGGCGGTGGTGTCGCTGGCCATGGCCTTCGTCTATGCCGAGCTGGCCTCGGCCTGGCCGCTGGCCGGCGGCGAATACGCCATGGCCGGCCGCGCCCTCGGACCCTTCGTCGGCTTCGTTCTGATGGGGGCCAATACCGTCGCCTACACCCTGGTGCCGCCGGTGCTGGGCCTGGGGGCGGCGTCCTATCTGGCCGTCGTCTGGCCGGGCGCGCCGGCCGTGCCGATCGCCGCGGCGATGATCGCCCTGGGCACCCTGCTCGGCATACTGAACATTCGGCTGAACGCCTGGGTGACCGGACTCTTCCTCGTCGTCGAGGCGCTCGCGCTCGTGGTGGTCGCCGCTCTGGGCTTCAGCCATCCGGCGCGGCCGGCCCTCGCCGTGCTCACCCATCCGGTCATCGCCGGCGCCCACGGCGCGCTCGCGCCCGCGCCGGCGATCGCCATCGGCCTGTCGGTCACGGTGGCCATCTTCGCCTACAATGGCTACGGCGCGGCGGTCTATTTCAGCGAGGAGATGCACGAAGCGCCCAGGCGCATCGCCCGCACCATCCTGCTGGCGCTCGCCATCACCCTGGCGCTGGAGTTCCTGCCGACCGCGGCCGTCGTCCTGGGCGCGCCGGACCTTTCGGCCCTGATCCGCTCGCCCAATCCGTTCGGCGACTTTGTCGCCGCCGTCGGCGGCCGCGCGCTCGCCGTCGCCGTCAGCCTCGGCGTCGCCCTGGCCATCGTCAACGCGGTCATCGCCTCGCTGCTGATCAACGCCCGCATCCTCTTCGCCAGCGGGCGCGACCGGGCGTGGCACGGCGCGGTCAACGGCGCCTTCACCCGCCTGCACCCGCGCTTCGCCTCGCCGTGGATCGCGACTCTGGCCACCGGCGCGGCCGGCGTCGGCGCCTGCTTCATTCCCTTCCACCTGCTGTTGGTTCTGAACGGCATGGCCGTGGTGGCAACCTACATCTCCCTATGCGCGGCGGCGGTCGTCGCCAGGTTGAGCGGGGCCTCGGCCCACGCGCCCTATCGCATGCCGCTGTTCCCGCTCGCGCCCGCCGTCGGCCTCGTGGCGCTCGCCGGGGTCGTGGCGGCCAACTGGAGCGATCCAGACGTTGGCCGTCCGAGCCTTATCGCGACCCTGGCCGTGATGATCCTCTTCGCCCTCTACTATCTCCTGCGGCGGTCGGCCGGCGGCCTCGCCTGGACCCTCACCGGACCAGTCCTTTCACCGCAACTCACGACGGACACACGAAATCTCGACGGCGACGCCAGTTGACGAGCAGCGCCGACGGACCATATCCGGTCAATCCCACCTGGAGCCATTCATGAGCACCCTCGCCGTCACCGACGCCACCTTCGAGACCGAGGTCCTCAAGGCCAGCGGCCCCGTCCTGGTCGATTTCTGGGCCGAGTGGTGCGGGCCGTGCAAGCAGATCGCCCCCGCGCTCGAACAGATCGCCCAGGAGTTGGGCGGCAAAGTCACAGTGGCCAAGCTCGACATCGAGGAAAGCCCGGCAACGCCCTCGCGCTACGGCGTGCGCGGCATCCCGACCATGATGCTGTTCAGGGAGGGCCGCATGGCCTCGATGAAGGTCGGGGCCATGCCCAAGCAGAAGATCCTCGAGTGGCTGGCCGAGGCCGGCGTCGCCGCCCAGGCCGCGTAGAGCCTGATGGCGATGGACCCGAGGTATCCATCGTCTGAATCAGGCTCTCAACTATTGACCCCTCAGTCGTTCCAGCTGACCCCGTCCCGTTCGGTGAGCGCGATGGCCGCCGACGGGCCCCAGGTGCCGGCGGCGTAACCCTTCGGCGTCATGCCGACCGCCGCCCAGCCGGCGCGGATGGCGTCGACCCAGGTCCACTGGGCCTCGACCTCGTCGCGGCGCACGAAAAGGGTCGGGTCGCCATCCATCAAGTCGAGCAGCAGACGCTCATAGGCGATCCGCCGGCGCGTGTCGGCGAAGGCGTTCGGCATGGAAATGTCGAGCTGCACCTCGCGCAGGCGCATGCCGGCGCGGTCGAGGCCCGGCTCCTTGGCCATCAGGCGGAAGCTGACGTTCTCCTCCGGCTGCAGGCTGATGATCAGCTTGTTGGGCTGCATGGCCGCGCCCGGGCCGGTGAAGATCGAGTGCGGCACGCAGTTGAACTGGATGAGGATCTCGGTGCGCCGCTTGGCCAGCCGCTTGCCGGTGCGCAGGTAGAACGGCACCCGCTGCCAGCGCCAGTTGTCGACATTGGCCTTCAGCGCCACGAAGGTCTCCGTTCCGCTCGCCCGACCCAACTCCTGGGCATAGCCGGCCACCGGCGCGCCGGCGATCGAGCCGGCCTCGAACTGGCCGATGACGCTGTGCGTGCGCACGGTGGCGGCGTCGATCGGCCTCAAGGAACGCAGCACCTTGACCTTCTCGTCGCGCACGCTGGCGGCGTCGAACCTGGCCGGCGGCTCCATGGCGGTGAGCGCCAGGAGCTGGAGCATGTGGTTCTGCACCATGTCGCGCAGGGCGCCGGTCTCGTCATAGAACGTGTTCCGCCCCTCGATGCCGACCGTCTCGGCCACGGTGATCTGCACATGGTCGATGCCGCGGGCGTTCCACAGCGGCTCGAACAGGGTGTTGGCGAAGCGCAGGGCGATGAGGTTCTGGACCGTCTCCTTGCCGAGGTAATGGTCGATGCGGAACGTCCGGTTCTCGGGAAAGCCGGCGGCGACGGCGTCGTTGATCGCCCGGCTGGAGGCCAGATCGACGCCGAGCGGCTTTTCCAGCGCCAGGCGCGCGCGGTCGCCGGCCAGGCCCGCCTTGGCCAGGCCGTCGATGGTCGGGCCGAACAGGGACGGGGCGGTGGACAGGAAGATCGACAGGTCCTTGGGCGCGGTGTCGCCGACCGCCTCGGCCAGGGCGGCGAACGGGGCGGGCGTGGACACATCGGCGCTGCGATAGCGCAGGCGAGCCAGGAAGCGCGCCATCACCTCCGGCTTGAGCCGCTCGGCGTCGACGAACTCGCCGAGGGCCTTCTCGGCCCGGGCCTGGAACCAGGCGTCGTCGCCGGCGCTGCGCGCCGTGCCGACGATGATCAAATCGTCCGGCAGCAAGCCGTCCCCGTCCAGCCCGAACAGCGAGGGCAGCAGCATGCGCCGCGCAAGGTCCCCCGTCGCGCCGAACAGGAGCAAGGTCTTCATCGATGTCCTCGGGTTGAAAGGATAGAAGCCTGAGCGGCGGGCGCCTATTAGCCGGGACCGTCAGCGCGGCCAAGTCTCCTGGCTCATCGCCAGCACGTCGCCAATGAAATGCAGCGAGCCGCAGATGACCACGTGCGGCGCCGGTCCGCCGTCGGACAAGGCGGACTCCACTCCAGCTTCGACGCCATCCACGGCCCGCGCCTCCAGGCCGACGGTCCGGGCGGCGGCCGCCAGATCTTCCGCCGGCGTAGAGTTGGGCGAAGAGAAGGTCGTGGTGAAGACGCGGGGTCCAAGCCCCGCGAAAGCGGCGAAAAAGCCGCGCGCGTCCTTGCGCCCGAGCATGCCGACGATAAGCGTCAGCGGGCGCCCGTCGCGGCCGACGAGTCGGCGGCAGGTCTCGGCCAAAGCTTCCGCTGCGTGGGGGTTATGCGCCCCGTCGAGCCAGACATCGGCGCCTCGCGCGCGCGCCGGCGCGGCCAGGGGCCCGGCGGTCAGGCGCTGGAACCGTCCGGGCCAGACCACCTCCTCGACGCCTCGCGCCAGTGCGGCCTCGTCGATGCGCGGATCGGCCAGTGAGAGGATGGCGGCCACGGCGAGGCCAGCGTTGGCGAACTGGTGCGGACCGAACAGGCCCGGCGCGGGCATGTCGAGGAACCGGCTCTCCAGCTGGACCATCAGCCGGCCGCGCTCTTCCCAGGCGTCGAAGTCGCGGCCCATCAGGCTCATCGGCGCGCCGAGCCTTTCCGCCTCCGCCTCGATCACCTCGAGCGCCTCCGGCCTCTGGCGGCCAACGAACACCGGCGCGCCGGCCTTGATAATGCCGGCCTTCTCCCAGGCGATCTTGCCAAGCTCCGGCCCCAGCCACTCGAGGTGGTCGAGGTCCACCGGCGTGATCACGCTGGCCGCGGGCCTTGCGAACACATTGGTGGCGTCGAACCGGCCGCCCAAGCCCACCTCGACGATGGTCAGGTCCGCCGGCGTTGCGGCGAAGGCGTACAGGGCCAGCGCCGTGGTGATTTCGAAAAAGCTGATCGGCAAGCCGGCGTTGGCCGCCTCGACCTCGTCGATGCGCCGGTCGAGCTCCTCGTCGGAGATCAGCCGTCCGGCGATGCGAATGCGCTCGGCGAAACGCACCAGATGCGGCGAGGTCAGGGCGTGGGCCTTCAGGCCAGCCGCCTCGGCGATGGCCCTAAGATAGGCGACGGTCGATCCCTTGCCGTTGGTGCCGGCCACGTGGATCACTGGGCCCAGCCGGTCCTGCGGACGGCCGAGCGCGGCGAGCAGCTGCTCCACCCGGCCGGTGGAAAGGTCGATCAGCGTCGGATGCAGGGCGCGCAGGCGGGCGATCGCCTTGTCGGAGGCGCGGATAGGATCGTGGTCGACGACCGGCATGCTCAGCTCGGGATCGCTCAGGCGGCTCTGCGGGCGGCGCGCCCGGCCATCAGGGTTCGCAGGATCGAGCCCAGGACCGGCGGCAGCTCCTTGCGCGTCACCACCCGGTCGACCATGCCGCGCTCGACCTGGAACTCGGCCGTCTGGAAGCCGGGCGGCAGGGCCTCGCGAATGGTGTCCTCGATCACCCGCCGGCCGGCGAAGCCGATAAGGGCGGCCGGCTCGGCCAGGTGGATGTCGCCCAGCATGGCGTAGGAGGCCGTGACCCCGCCAAAGGTCGGATCGGTCAGCACGACGATGTAGGGCAGGCGCGCGCGCTTCAGGCGCTGGACCGCCGCGATCGTGCGGGGTAGCTGCATCAGCGACAGCGTGCCTTCCTGCATGCGCGCGCCGCCCGAGGCGGCGAAGACCACCAACGGGGCGTCGCGCCGCATCGCTTGATCCACGGCGGCCAGGAACGCCTCGCCGGCCGCCGCGCCGAGCGAGCCGCCCATGAAGGCAAAGTCCTGGACCAGGACCAACGTAGTCTGGCCGCCGATCTCGCCGACTGCGAGCGCCATGGTATCGGCCTCGCCGGTGATCTTGCGCGCCGTGGCCAAGCTGTCGCGGTAGGGCTTGCCGTAGGTGAATTCGAGCGGATCGTCCGGGGCCCCCGGCAGCGGCAACACCCTGTGGCGGCCGCCGTCGAAGGTGTAGGCGAAGCGCAGTTTGGGCCGAATGCGCATGTGCCGACCGGCCGGGGTCACCCACAGGGCGGCCTCCAGGTCCGGGCGATAGATCATCTCCCCGGTGTCGGGGCATTTCTCCCACAGGTTCTCGGGCGTCTCATGGCGCGAGACGAGCTTGCGCACGCCGGGCGCGATCTTGGCCAGCCAGCCGCCGCGCTCGCGGCCCACCGGCGGGGCCGGATTGCGGAGCGGACGTTTCTTCTTATCGTCGGTCAGGGCCATGATCAGGGTCTTGCCCGCGCTGAACGCACAGCCTGAGCCATGGCGGCCACCGTATCCAGGACTTTCGGCGCCGGATCACGCTTTAGTGCGACGGCCGCGGAAATCTCCTCCACCAGGGCCGAGCCGACCGCAGTGGCGTCGGCGATCCTGGCCACCTCGGCCGCGCGCCCAGGCGTGCGCACGCCAAAGCCGACCGCGACCGGCAGGCGCGAGGCTTGCCGCGCCCGCTCCACCTGGGCCTGGATGGCCAACGCGTCGGCCTCCTTGCCGCCGGTGACGCCGGTCACCGCGACGAAATAGACAAAGCCCGCGGTCCGCCGGGCGACGATGGCCAATCGGGCGGCGTCAGTCGTCGGCGTCACCAGGCGGATGAGGGCCAGGTCATGAGCATCGAGCGCGTCGGCCAGGGGTTCGGACTCCTCGGGCGGAACGTCGACGACGATCAGCCCATCCACGCCCGCGTCGGCGGCCGCGGCCGCGAACGCTTCCAACCCGAAGTTCAATATGGGGTTGTAATAGCCCATAAGCACGATCGGCGTCGCGCCATCGCCCGCGCGAAAGCGGCGCGCGAGAGCGAGCACGCCCGCGGTATCCATGCCGGCGGCCAGCGCCCGCGCCGCGCCCTTCTGGATCGCCGGACCATCGGCCATGGGGTCGGAGAACGGCAGGCCGAGCTCGATCAGGTCGGCGCCGGCGGCCGGCAGGCCTTGCAGGATGCGCCAGCAGGTCTCGCCGTCCGGATCGCCGGCGACGATGTACGGCGCGAACGCCGCCCGCCCCTCGCGCGCCAGCGCGGCGAGGCGCGCCTCGATGCGCTTCACGCTCACCGCCCGCCCTCGAGGCGCGGCGCGACCTGGGCCAGATCCTTGTCGCCCCGGCCCGACAGGCCGAGCACGATGACGCCTTCCTCGCCGACCTCGGCGGCGACCTCGCCGAGCCTGGCCAGGGCGTGGGCCGACTCCAGCGCCGGCACGATGCCCTCCAGCCGCGCGGTGAGGGCGAAGGCGTCCACCGCCTCGACGTCGGTGGCCGTCAGATAGCGGGCGCGGCCGACATCGCGCAGCCACGCGTGTTCGGGGCCGATGCCTGGATAGTCGAGGCCGGCGGAGATCGAATGGGCCTCCAGGATCTGGCCGTCGCCGTCCTGCAGCAGATAGGAATGCGACCCGTGCAACACGCCCGGCCGCCCCCCGTTCAGCGCGGCGGCATGGCGGCCGCTTTCCATGCCCTCGCCCGCGGCCTCCACGCCGAACAGCCGCACGCCTTCGTCGGCCAGGAACGGGTGGAAGAGGCCAATGGCGTTCGAGCCGCCGCCGACGCAGGCGACCAGCGCGTCCGGCAGCCGTCCCTCCTCGGCGAGAATCTGCGCGCGGGCCTCGCGTCCGATCACCGTCTGGAAATCGCGAACCATCACCGGATAGGGGTGCGGGCCGGCGGCCGAGCCGATCAGGTAATAGGTGTCCTCGACATTGGCCACCCAGTCGCGCAGCGCCTCGTTCATGGCGTCCTTGAGCGTCGCCGAGCCGCTCTCCACCGGACGCACTTCCGCCCCCAGCAGGCGCATGCGCAGGACATTGGGCGCCTGACGCTCCACGTCCACCGCGCCCATGTAGACCACGCACGGCAGGCCGAAGAGGGCGCAGGCGGTGGCCGTGGCCACGCCGTGCTGCCCGGCCCCGGTCTCGGCGATGATCCGCGTCTTGCCCATGCGCCGGGCCAGCAGGATCTGGCCCATGCAGTTGTTGATCTTGTGCGAACCGGTGTGATTGAGTTCCTCGCGCTTGAGCCAGATGCGCGCGCCGTGATGTTCGGAGAGGCGCCGGGCGAAGTAGAGCGGGCTCGGCCGCCCGACATAGCTCGCCAGATAGGAGGCCAGCTCGGCCTGGAAGCCTTGGTCCGCCTTGGCCCGCGCGTAGGCCTCCTCGAGCGCCAGCACCAGCGGCATGAGGGTCTCGGGCACGAAGCGGCCGCCATAGTCGCCAAAGCGCCCGCGCGCGTCCGGCCACGCGTCGTAATCGTTGGGCTTAGGGGAAGGAACGGTCAGCGGGAAAAGCTCGTCTCAGGATGGCGCGCGCGCCGCCTCGGCCAGGAAGCGGGCGATGAGAGCGGGGTCCTTTAGGCCGCCGGTCCCCTCGACGCCAGAGGAAACATCGACCATCGGCGCGCCCGAAGCGGCCACGGCGACGGCGACATTGTCCGCGTCCAGCCCGCCGGCGAGGAACCACGGCCGGGCGAACCGCCGCCCGGCGAGAACGGTCCAGTCGAAGGCTGTTCCGTGACCGCCCGGCCGCGCGGCGCCGTCCGGGGCCCTGGCGTCGAACATCAGGTGATCGGCCACCGCTTCATAGGGCCTGGCCGCTACGAGGTCGGCCTCGCCAGTCACCGCGACGGCCTTGATGACACCCGCCCCGCGCCCGGCGATCTCGCGTACTCGTTCCGGCGTCTCCGCGCCGTGGAGCTGAATGAAGTCAGGCGCGAGATCCGCGATCAGGGCGTCGATGAGCGCGTCGTCCGGATCGACCGTGACCGCGACGATACTGGCCCGCCCCCGCGCCACGCCCGCGAGTTCCGCCGCCTGCGCGATCGTCACCCGCCGGGGACTGGCGGGAAACAGCATGAAGCCGACGAAGGCCGCGCCGCCGACCAGCGCCGCCTCCAGCGCCGGCCGGGTGGAAAGGCCGCAGATCTTGGCAAGCGCCATGAGACAGATTTAGGCGCCGGCGCTCCGGTTGGCCAGCAGGTCGCGGATCTGCGCCAGCAGCGCCTCGGTCGGCGTCGGCGCGGGCGGCGCGGGAACCTCTTCCGGTGGCTTTTTCTGCATGCGGTTGATCACCCGCAACATGACGAAGATTGCCGCGGCGATGATCAGGAACTGGATGATCGTATTGATGAAGGTGCCGTAGTTGATCGAAACCTCGGCCACCTTGGCCGCCGCGTTGCCCGGCTTGAGCACCCACTTCAACGCGCTGAAGTCCACTCCGCCGGTAGCCCAACCGATCGGCGGCATGATGATGTCGTTGACGAAGCTGGTGACGATCTTGCCAAACGCGCCGCCGATGACCACGGCGACCGCCAGATCGATGACGTTGCCGCGGGCGATGAAGTCGCGGAACTCCTTGAACACCGACATGCGAGGCTTCCTCTGACTATCTAGTCGGCGTTGAGCCGCGCCCGAAGCTCCTTGCCGCTCTTGAAGAAGGGAACGTGCTTGGCGCGCACCTGCACCGCCGCGCCCGTTCGCGGATTGCGTCCGGCCCTGGCCGCCCGGGCGCGAACGGAGAAAGCTCCAAATCCGCGCAGTTCGACACGTCCGCCGGCCGCCAGCGCGGCGATGACGCGTTCGAAGATCACGCCCACCACGCGCTCGACCTCACGCTGGGTGAGATGCGGATTCTCCGCCGCCAGGGCCGCGATCAACTCGGACTTTATCATGTCGCACTGCCCCTGCCGCGCCCCTAAACCATTGCGCGAACTAAGCCTTAAGATCAAGGGGATGGGAGAGCTAATCCTCCCCTGATCTCCCCCTGCGAAGCGGGGGGAGTACGGCCGAAGGCCGGGAG
>JBOHLC010000063.1:0-7830 GCA_050729395.1 Caulobacteraceae bacterium | reverse complement strand
AGTCGGACGTGATGATCGTCGCCGGCACCCTGACCAACAAGATGGCCCCGGCCCTGCGCAAGGTCTACGACCAGATGCCCGAGCCGCGCTACGTGATCTCCATGGGCAGCTGCGCCAACGGCGGCGGCTACTACTATTTCAGCTACTCCGTGGTGCGCGGTTGCGACCGGATCATCCCGGTGGACATCTATGTCCCCGGCTGCCCGCCGACGGCCGAGGCGCTCGTCTACGGCGTGCTGCAACTGCAAAAGAAGATCCGCCGCACCGGGACCATCGAGCGATGAACTGGCGCGTGCCGGACGAGGAGCTGACGGCGCTCGGCGAGACCATTGTCGCCGAATGCGGCGCGACCGGATTTTCGGTGGCTTTCGGCGAACTGACCGTCACGGCCGAGGCCGCGGACATAGTGGGTGTTCTTGAGGGGTTGAAGAGGGGTCCAAAAGGGGTTTTCCAGCAGCTCATCGACATCTGCGGAGCGGACTATCCGCAGCGCAAGAAGCGCTTCGACGTGGTCTATCACCTGCTCTCGCTGACCCAGAACCGGCGGGTGCGGATCAAGGTCGAGACCGACGAGGACACGCCCGTGCCGTCGGTCGTCAGCGTCTATCCCGCGGCCGACTGGTTCGAGCGGGAAGCCTTTGACATGTATGGCATTTTCTTTTCCGGCCATCCGGATCTGCGGCGCCTGCTGACTGACTACGGCTTCCATGGCTATCCGATGCGCAAGGACTTCCCGATGACCGGGTACGTCGAGGTGCGCTACGACGATGAGCTCCGGCGCGTGGTCTACGAGCCTGTTAAGTCAGTGGAATTCCGCAACTGGGACTTTCTCTCGCCGTGGGAGGGCGCGGCGTATGTCAAGCCTGGGCAGGGCTATCCGGTCAAGCTGCCGGGCGAGGAAGGCGAGGGGACATGAGCGAGCTCACCGCGCCCGCCGTGCCCGAGACCCCGGTGCGCAAATTCAACATCAACTTCGGCCCGCAACATCCGGCGGCCCATGGTGTATTGCGTCTCGTGCTCGAACTGGATGGTGAGCTTGTCGAACGGGTCGATCCGCACATCGGCCTCCTCCACCGGGGCACCGAGAAGCTGATCGAGGCCCGGCCCTACACCCAGAACACCGGCTACTTCGACCGGCTCGATTACGTCGCGCCGATGAACCAGGAGCACGCCTTCGTTCTCGCCATCGAGCGGCTGATGGGCCTGGAGATCCCCCGCCGGGCGCAGATCATCCGCGTGCTCTATTGCGAGATCGGCCGTATTCTCAATCACTTGTTGAACATCACCACGCAGGCGATGGATGTGGGCGCGCTGACCCCGCCGCTGTGGGGCTTCGAGGAGCGCGAGAAGCTGATGGTGTTCTACGAGCGCGCATCGGGCGCTCGCATGCACGCCAACTACTTCCGGCCCGGCGGGGTGCGCCAGGATCTGCCGCCGGCGCTCACCGCCGACATCGAGACCTGGACCCACACCTTTCCGCCCGTGCTCGACGAGATCGAGGGCCTGATCACCGAAAACCGCATCTTCAAGCAGCGCAACGTCGATATCGGCGTGGTCAGCAAAGAGCAGGCGCTGGCCTGGGGCTTCACCGGGGTGATGCTGCGCGGCTCGGGCGTCGCCTGGGACCTGCGGCGCAACCAGCCGTACGAGATCTACGATGAACTGGACTTCGAGATTCCGCTGGGCGTGCACGGGGACTGCTACGACCGCTACCTTTGCCGCGTGGAGGAGATGCGCCAGTCGATCAAGATCATGCGGCAATCTATTGACATGTTGAATAAAACGCCCGGACTTGTTCTGGCCGACGACCACAAGACTACGCCGCCAAGGCGTGGCGTGATGAAGCAGTCGATGGAAGCCCTGATCCACCACTTCAAGCTGTACAGCGAGGGCTATCACGTGCCGGCCGGCGAGGTGTACCAGGCGGTCGAGGCCCCCAAGGGTGAGTTCGGCGTCTATCTCGTGGCCGATGGAACCAACAAGCCTTACCGGTGCAAGATCCGCGCGCCGAGCTTCCCCCACCTGGCGGCCATGGACTGGATGAACCGCGGCCACATGCTGGCCGATGTCAGCGCCATCCTGGGATCGATCGATATCGTCTTCGGCGAGGTTGATCGATGAGCGTGCGCCGCCTCGCGCTCGAACAGCCGGCCTCGTTCGCTTTCTCCGCCGATGCGCTGGAGAAGGCGCGCTGGTGGATCGCCAAGTTCCCCGAGGGCCGCCAGCAGTCGGCGGTCGTGCCTCTGCTCATGCTGGTGCAGAAACAGGAAGGCTGGGTGCCCGAACCTGCGCTGCGCGTCGTCGCCAGCATGCTGGAGATGCCGGTGATTCGGGTGCTGGAGAACGTCACCTTCTACACCATGTTCCAGCTCGAGCCGGTGGGGTCGGTCGCCCACTTCCAGCTGTGCGGCACTACGCCGTGCGAGCTGTGCGGGGCCAATGAGCTCAAGCATGTGCTGAGGGAGGTCATCGGCCCGGCCAACCACCGCTCGCGCGACGGCCGCTTTTCCTGGGAGGAGGTCGAATGCATGGGCGCCTGCGCCAACGCGCCGATGATCGCCATCAATGACCGCTATTTCGAGGACCTGACGCCCAAGGCGCTGGCCGCGATCATCGGTGAGTTCGCCGCCGGCAGGACGCCGGAAGCCGGTTCCTACGCCGGCCGGCGCGGCTGCGAGCCCGCCGGCGGCCCGCTCACGCTCAAGGACCCGGCGCTCTACGACGGCTCGCGCGCCAAGCTGCTCGCGCGTCTGCCGAACATGCCGGAGACGGCCAAGGCATGAACGCCGTGACCCAGTCTCCCCCGCCCATGCCGAGCCTCGAGGACATTCAGGCCCTGCGCGCCTACTGCCGGCGCGAGCGCAACGCCGGCTACTTCTGCTGTCTGGCGGGCGTGCTGGCGATGATCGCCGGGCGCTACATGACCGGCGCGCCCGGCTGGCTGATGAGCGCCGGCCTCGGCGTCGTCGTCTTCGGCTGGGGCCTCCTGGCCTATGCGGTCGTCAAGCGCGTCTCGCGGGCGCGGCAAATCCTGGCGAGGACGGGCCACCAGTGAGTCTCGAAGACAAGGATCGTATCTTCACCAACCTCTACGGCCTCGAGGACTGGCGGCTGGAGGGGGCGACGGCGCGCGGGGTGTGGAACGCCACCGCCGACATGATGAGCGTGTCGCCCGAGTGGGTGTGCGACCAGATCAAGGCTTCGGGCCTGCGCGGCCGGGGAGGGGCGGGCTTCGCAACGGGTCTGAAATGGACCTTCAGGCCCAAGCAGGAGAGCGAGCGGCCGCACTATCTGGTTCTCAACGCCGACGAGTCGGAGCCCGGCACGTGCAAGGACCGCGAGATCATGCGCGGCGATCCGCACCGCCTGATCGAGGGCTGCCTCGTCGCCTCCTACGCCATCCGCGCCCATGACTGCTTCATCTATATCCGCGGCGAATATCTGCTCGAGCGCGAGCGTCTCGAAGCGGCCATCGTCGAGGCGACGGAGGCGCGCCTGATCGGCAAGGACAACATCCACGGCTGGGACTGCGACATCCGCCTCACCCACGGGGGCGGGGCCTATATCTGCGGCGACGAGATGGCCCTGCTGGAAAGCCTCGAGGGCAAGAAGGGCCAGCCGCGCCTCAAGCCGCCGTTCCCGGCCGGGGCCGGCGTCTACGGCTGCCCGACGACGGTCAACAATGTCGAATCGATCGCCGTCGTCCCAGAGATCCTGCGCCGGGGCGCCGACTGGTTCACCAGCTTCGGTCGGCCGAAGAACTCAGGCACCAAGCTGATGAGCGCGTGCGGCCACGTAATGAAACCGTGCGTGGTCGAGGAGTCCATGTCCATCCCCATGCGCCAGCTCATTGACGAACAATTCGGCGGCGTGCGCGGCGGCTGGGGCAACCTCAAGGCGGTCATCCCAGGCGGTGCGTCCGTGCGCCTAATCCCGGCCGAGGAGGCCGAGGTGGCGCTGATGGATTTCGACGATCTGGCCGCGCGCAAATCGGGCCTGGGCACCGCGGCCATGATCGTCATGGACAAGTCGTGCGACGTCGTCGCCGCCATCGCCCGCCTGTCCTATTTCTACACGCACGAGAGCTGCGGCCAGTGCACGCCGTGCCGGGAGGGGACCGGCTGGATGTGGCGGATCATGGAGCGGATGGTCACCGGCGAGGCCGAGCCCAAGGAGATCGACATGCTCCTGGACGTGGCCAGCCAGGTCGAGGGCCACACCATCTGTGGCCTGGGCGACGCGGCCGCCTGGCCGATCCAGGGCCTGATGATGCACTTCCGCCCGGAAATCGAGGAGCGCATCGCCCGCTATCGCGCCCGCCGGGCCAATGTGCCGGGCGCCACCTTGATCGCGGCCGAGTAGCCCCCGATGCCCACCGCCAAGGTCAACGGCCAGGACATCGAGTTCGAAAACGGCATGACCGTGCTTCAGGTCGCCGAACTGGCCGGCGAGGAGATTCCGCGCTTCTGCTACCACGAGCGCCTGTCCATCGCCGGCAACTGCCGCATGTGCCTGGTCGAGGTGAAGCCCGGGCCGCCCAAGCCGCAAGCCTCGTGCGCCCTGCCGGCCGCCGAGGGCCAGGAGATCATCACCAATTCGCCGATGGTCAAGAAGGCGCGCGAGGGAGTGATGGAGTTCCTGCTCATCAACCACCCGCTCGATTGCCCGATCTGCGACCAGGGCGGCGAATGCGATCTGCAGGACCAGTCCATGGGCTACGGCCGCGACGCCACGCGCTATGCCGAGAACAAGCGCGCGGTCGAAGAAAAATACATGGGCCCGCTGATCAAGACGATCATGACAAGGTGCATCCAGTGCACCCGCTGCGTGCGCTTCATCACCGAGGTCGCCGGCGTATCGGAGATCGGCCTCATCTCGCGCGGCGAGGACGTCGAGATCACCACCTACCTCGACCAGGCTGTAACCAGTGAACTGTCGGCCAACGTCATAGATCTTTGCCCGGTGGGCGCGCTTACCTCCCGGCCCTACGCCTTCAACGCCCGGCCATGGGAGCTGACCAAGACGGAGAGCGTCGATGTCATGGACGCGCTGGGCTGCGCCATCCGCGTCGACGCGCGCGGGCCGGCGGTGCTGCGCGTGCTGCCGCGCACCAACGACGAGATCAACGAGGAGTGGATCTCCGACAAGACGCGTTACGCCTGCGACGGTCTCTCGCGCCAGCGGCTCGACAGGCCGATGGTGCGCGTGGACGGGCGGCTGACCGCCGTCAGCTGGCCGGAGGCCCTGGCCGCCTCCGGGGCGAAGCTCAGGGGCGCCGCGCCGGAGCGCATCGGGGTCATCGCCGGCGACCTGCAGGACGCGGAGTCGATGAAGGCGGCGCTGGATCTGTTCACCGGTCTTGGCGTCGCCAGCCTCGATTGCCGCCAGGACGGGATGGCGCTGGGCGCCGGGCCGAGGGAAAGCTGGCTGTTCAATTCCACCATCGCTGGTCTCGAGGCGGCCGGCGCGCTGCTCTTGATCGGGACCAATCCCAGGCTCGAGGCGCCCGTGCTGAATGCGCGCATCCGCAAGATGTGGCTTTCCGGCAAGCTGGCCATCGGCCTCATCGGCGAGGCCGCCGACCTCGGCTACCCGTACGAGCGGCTGGGTGGGAACATCGGCGCCGTCTCGCGCCTGGCCGACAGGGCCTCCGCTTTCGCCGCCGCGTTCAGAGCGGCCGAGCGGCCGGCGGTCATCGTGGGACAAGGCGCGCTGGCCAGGCCGGACGGGGCGACGATCCTACGCGCCGCGGCCACGGCCGCCGACGCGGTCGGCCTGGTCCGTCCGGGCTGGAATGGCTGGAACGTTCTGCACACCGCCGCCGCCCGGGTCGCGGGCCTGGACATGGGCTTCATTCCGCGCCCCGGTGGCAGGAGCGCCGCCGAGCTTGTCGGGAGGGGCGGAGCCCAGGTGCTGTTCCTGCTGGGCGCCGATGAGATCGACCTCAGCCAGACCGACGCCTTCGTCATCTACCTGGGCACGCACGGCGATCGCGGCGCCAATCGCGCGGACATAATCCTGCCGGGCGCGGCCTACACCGAAAAACCGGGCCTCTACGTCAACACCGAGGGCCGCGTGCAGCGCGGCGAGCGCGCCGTCCATCCCAAGGGCGAGGCCAAGGAAGACTGGGCCATCCTGCGCGCGCTCTCCGAGCACCTGGGCGCAAAGCTGCCGTACGACACGCTGGATGAGCTGCGCGAGCGGCTGTTCGCCGACCATCCGACCTTCGGCCAGATCGACTATGCGCCTGGGGCGACGCCCGCGCCCCTGGGGCTCGCCGAACTGGGCGATGCCGGACCTTGGAGCGACACACCGCTCGCCAGCCCCATCCGCCAGTTCCACCTGACCAATCCCATTGCCCGCGCCAGCGTCACCATGGCCGAGTGCGCGGCCCTGGCCGCCGGCCTCAAGATGGCGGCGGAGTAGGCCATGGGCGCTCAGAGCTTCTGGGCCACCGGCCCCGGCTGGACGGTGCTCACTGTCTTGCAGATCCTCGCCATCCTGGTGTGGCTCCTGCTTTCGCTCGCCTTCATGCTCCTGGCCGACCGCAAGATCTGGGCCGGCGTCCAGCTACGCAAGGGCCCCAACGTCGTCGGCCCGTTCGGCCTGCTGCGATCCTTCGCCGACTTCCTGAAGTTCGTGCTGAAGGAGATCGTCATCCCCGACGGGGCGGACAAGGCGGTGTTCCTGCTGGCCCCGCTGGTCAGCTTCACCCTGGGCTTCGCCGCCTGGGCCGTGGTGCCGCTGGCGCCTGGCTGGGTGGTGGCCAACATCAATGTCGGCATCCTCTATCTCTTCGCCATCTCCTCGCTCGGCGTCTACGGCATCATCATGGGCGGTTGGGCGTCCAACTCGAAGTACCCGTTCCTGGGCAGCCTGCGCTCGGCCGCGCAGATGGTCAGTTATGAGGTTTCGATCGGCTTCGTCATCGTCACCGTGATCGTCCTGGCGGGGGCGATGAACCTCGAGACCATCGTCGAGAAACAGGCCGGCGGCTTCTGGAACTGGAACATCCTGGGCGGCGGGGGGTGGAAGCAGCTGCCCATGGCCCTGGTCATGATCCCAATGGCGGGGGTGTTCTTCATCTCCTCCCTGGCCGAGACCAACCGGCCGCCGTTCGACCTGCCGGAGGCCGAATCCGAGCTCGTCGCCGGCTATCAGGTGGAATACTCGTCCACGCCCTATCTGCTGTTCATGATCGGCGAATACGCCAACATCGTCCTGATGTGCGCCATGATCAGCATCCTGTTCTTCGGCGGCTGGCAAGCCCCGTTCCCCACCCCGTTCACCGCCCACTGGAGCCCGACGGGGGCGAGCTTCTTCGGCTTCATGTGGTTCTTCCTGAAGATCATTTTCTTCTTTTTCCTCTTCGCCATGGTCAAGGCGGTCGTGCCGCGCTTCCGCTATGACCAGCTCATGCGCCTGGGATGGAAGGTGTTCCTGCCGGCCTCGATCGTGGCCGTGGTGGCCATCGGCGCGTATCGCGTGTTCGGACCCGCCGCATGAGGGCCCTGGCGCTCCTGGCCGTTCTGTTGCTCGCCGCCTGCGCGGCGGCCGGCGGCCCGTCCTATGACCTGGGACCGGGGGTAGCCAGCTACGATGCGCTGAAGGCAGCCACCGACAAGTGCCATGCTGATGGTGGCCAGGTCGAGCTGAAGAGCGGCTACGACCAGCGCGATCTTTCCAGCTATCATTGCCGTATCGGCGGGGGGAGGTGATGTTCGAGCGCGTCAGACAGGCCGTCAAGGGCGCCGCCCTGATCGATTTCGCCGGCGCCTTCGTCCTGGGCATGAGGTACATGTTGCGGCCCAAGGCGACGGTGCTCTATCC
>JBOHLC010000062.1:0-2862 GCA_050729395.1 Caulobacteraceae bacterium | reverse complement strand
CACAGGGAATCAGAGACCGGCGCTCACCTCAATCAGAGATGTGTGAACCTGCTAGCCCAGAGGGAGAGGGGAACAGCGCCGCCAAGCCGCCAGCCCTCTCTTCATCTGTGGCCATCTGCGTCATCTGTGGATCTCTTCTTTATCACCCGGACGCGCCCTTAGGCGCGGCTCGACCTCTCCCGAGGGAGAGGTGGATTGGGATTCCCTTCCCCCTGCGTCCCTGACGCTCTAGAGAGCGGCGTGGCCAGACTGTTCAAAGCCTATGTGATCGTGCGCTGGAGCGCGGCGTCGAAGCCGACGAGCGGCGCGGATTCGGCGTGGATCGGCGTGCTCAAGCCCGACGTGCGCTTTCGGCTGTCGTTCGAGGCGCACAATCCGCCAACCCGCGCACAGGCCGAAGTTTTGCTCGGCCAGATCGTCGAGGATCGGGTCAAGCGGCGCGAGCGCACGCTCATCGGCTTCGACTTTCCGCTGGGCTTTCCGCGCGGCCTGGCCGCCGGCCTGAAGCTCAGCAAGGGCGAGCCGTGGCAGGCGGTGTGGGACCAGCTGGGCAAGATGGTCAAGGACAAGGCCGACAACACCAACAACCGCTTCGGCGTCGGCTCGGAGATCAACCGGCGGCTGACCGGCGGCCCGTTCCCGTTCTGGGGCTGCCCGCCGCGCGACACCCTGACCACCTTGCAGCCCAAGCGCGGACGCGAGCACGGGCCGGGCGAGGTCCCGGAATATCGTCACGTCGGCGTCGCGCGGAAGAGCGGCCATCCGGTGTGGAAACTCTATTACAACGGCGCCGTCGGCGGCCTCGGCATCCTCGGCATCCCGATGGCGCGACGTCTGGCCGTCCAGCACGGCGAGGCGATGCGGGTGTGGCCGTTCCAGACCGGCTGGAAGGCGCTGAGCGAGGCGGATCTTACCGGCGTCGAGCTGGTGGCGGCGGAGGTTTCCACGGCTGGCGTCGCGGCGACGCCGCTGCCCGGCGAGATCAAGGAGACGGCCCAGGTGCGCGCGCTCACCGAGCATTTCGCCAGGCTCGACGAGGCCGGCAAGCTGGGCGCCCTCTTCGGCCACGCCAAGAGCGTTCCGGCCGAGGTGGTCAAGGACGTCGAAACCGAGGAAGGCTGGGTGCTGGGCGCATGAGCGCGCCTCCTCCCTGAGGGCGAGGTCGAGAAGAGAATCCACAGATGACGCAGATGGCCACAGATGAAGAGCCGAAGAGAAGAGATCCGCAGATGACGCAGATGGCCACAGATGAAGAAAGGAAGAGCTGCTTCGCGGCATCTTCCCCTCTCCCTCTGGGAGAGGTCGAGACGCGCCCCGCGGGCGCGTACGGGTGAGGGTCCTAAGTCCCGCCGACATCGCGCTCGATCTTCGATCGCCCTATTCACCACGAAGCACGCGAACGACACAAAGGCGCGCGAAGCGCGCGCTAGTGAACGCGCCGCCCGCACTCGCCCAGCCAGGACGAGCTCCTTCGTGTCCTTCGTGAGCTTTGTGGTCAAAACTTGCGGCTTCGCCGCCGCGCGGGTGCGGGAGACAAGAGTGGAACGGCGTAAGACCCTCACCCGGACGCGCCTTCAGGCGCGTGTCCAGCGGATTGATTGGTAACAGTTCAGCCCGGATGGACAGGTAACAGTTTCTGGCCTCGGTGATCGAGGAGGCCGATGGGTTCGGCGTAGAACCAGAGGCGCCAGCCGTTTTCGATCTCCTGGAGGGCCACAGTCTCGCCGGCCAGGGCGTTGGAGACGTGGATCAGTTGGTTGCCGAACTTGATTTCGCCGCTGGTGCGCACCCGCCTGATCTTCATATCGGCGCGGTATTGCGGCTCGGGGGGACGCGACGGCATGGCCCTGGGCGATGGCGCATAGAAGCTGGCGGGGGTGATCTGGCCCAAGGCCTGGTGGGGCCGTTCGTTGTTGTAGTCGCGGCGGAAATCGGCCAGCCGCTTGCCCTGGCTGGGTCGGTTGGCGGCGGGCGGGCGCATGGCCTCCAGCAGGGTGAGATGAAGCCGCTCGATGCGGCCGTTTTCCTGAGGCCGGCCAGGGGTGATCCGTTCAGGGTGGATGCCCAGCTTGATCCACCAGGCCGACAGTCGGGTCAGCCCGGTGGTGGTGGCCGAGGCGAACGGCGCGCCATTGTCGGAGCGGATGACCTCGGGCAGGCCGTAGTCGCGGAAGGCCCGCTCCAGGATCGGACGGGTCTGGGCCTCGCGGGTGCTGGAGCCGGCCGAGGCCGCCAGCAGGAAGCGGCTGTAGCCGTCGACCAGGGTCAGCGGCTCGCAGCGGCCCCCGTCGCCCAGCCTGATCCAGCCCTTGTGATCGACCGCCCAGACGTGATTGGGCCGCTCAGGCCGGACCAGATCGCCCAGCCGCCTGGGCGGATGGCGACGCAGACGCCGGCCCGCGATCAGGCCATGGCGCTTGAGGATCTCGTGCGCCGTCGAGTGCGAAGGCCAGAGCAGATGCGGGTGCAGCCGCTCCAGCTTGGCGAGAATCTTGCGCGGACCCCATGTCGGCCGAGCTCGCCGCTGATCAACGATCTTGTCCACCAGTTCGGTCGGCGTCGCCAAGCCATGGACCAGCGGCGCATGCGAGCGCTCGGCCAGACCCGCCACGCCCTCCGCCACGTACCTGGCCATCCACTTGTAGCCCGTCCGACGGCTGATCCCGTAGCGCTCGCACAGCTCGCTCCTCGAGACCTCGTCCAACAGCCAGTCGCCAACAAAGCGAACTCGCTCATTCATCGCGCAGCTCTCGAGCCACGGCATCGCACAGCCCTCCCCAACCCACGGAGAACTGTTACCCATCTATCCGGGCTGTTCTGTCACCTCTCTATCCAGGCAGAACACGCGTCTCGACCTCTCCC
>JBOHLC010000061.1:0-15882 GCA_050729395.1 Caulobacteraceae bacterium | reverse complement strand
GAACAGCCCTGGGCCTGGAACAGCTCGACCACTTCGTGATGCACGGCGTCGGCGGCGCGCACGGAGCCGCCGGCCATGAGCGCGGCGAGAGCCAGGGCGATTGCGTGGGCTGGGATGTGCATGTTCGCTTGTTCGCCGCCCAGGCTCGCGCGGTTACCGCCCGATCACAAGCCCGTCATGACCGAATAAGGCGCCGCCCTCGTCAAAAGGGCGTCACGTTCCTCTGCGACAGAGCGCACGCCCACATCAGTCAAGGGAGGACGGGGGGCGAGCCGGGGGTTGGAGTTAGCGTTCATGGTGCGCGTAATCGTCGTGGAACCCTTCGCCCACGGCTGGGCGGTCCGGCAGCCCTCGATCCACAACTCCCAGGTATTCAAGAGCGGGGCCAAGGCCGAGGACGCCGCCAAGCGGCTGGGCGCGCGCCTCGCGGGCGCCGGCCTGGCGGCGGAGATCCGGGTCTATCTGCGCAACGGCGCCCTCGGCGGCCGCTTCCTCTGCGCGCCAGCAATGTAATTCCTCACCCGGACGCGCCTTGCGGGCGCGCTCGACCTCTCTATGAGAGCGGTTGATCATATCCCAGATCGCGGTTCAGCTCTTCGACGATGGCGCTCGCGGCGTCCGCAACCACCGCGCCCGGCGGGAAGATCAGGCGGGCGCCGGCGTCCTTTAGGGTCTGGAAATCGGTCGGCGGGATCACACCGCCGACCACGATCATAATGTCCGGCCGGCCGAGCTTTTCCAGCTCCGCCTTCAGCTCGGGGATCAGGGTTAGGTGCCCGGCGGCCAGTGAACTGGCGCCGACCACATGGACGCGCCTCTCCACCGCCTCGCGCGCGGTCTCGGCGGCCGTGGCGAAGAGCGGGCCGACATCCACCTCGTAGCCCAGGTCGTCGAAGCCGGTGGCGATGATCTTCTGGCCGCGGTCGTGGCCGTCCTGGCCCATCTTGGCCACCAGTATGGTCGGCGGTCGCCCGTTGGCCTCGGTAAAGGCGGCGACGAGCGAGCGCGCGCGCGCCACGGCGCCGTCCGATCCGGCCTCGACGGCATAGACGCCTTTGACCACCTCCGGCTTGGCCCGATGGCGGCCGAACACATTCTCCAAAGCTAGGCTGATCTCGCCGACCGTGGCGTGCGCCCGGGCCGCCTCGACGCTCAGCTCCAAAAGGTTGGCGTCGCCCCGCGCCCCGGCCTCCAGCGCCGCCAGGGCCGCGGCGACCCGGGCCGGATCGCGCTCCGCCTTGAGCCTGGTCAGCTTTTCCATCTGGCTGGCCAAAACGCTTCGATTGTCCACCGCCAGTATGGGGATGTCGGCCGCCTCGTCAGTCGCGTAGCGGTTCACCCCGACGATGATCTGGCGGCCGGAATCGATCCGCCCCTGGGTGCGCGCGGCCGCCTCCTCGATGCGCCGCTTGGGCAGCCCCTCGGCGATCGCCTTGGCCATGCCGCCAAGCGCCTCGACCTCGGCGATATGGGAAAGCCCGCGCGCCGCCAGGTCGTGCGTCAGCCGCTCCATGAACCAGCTTCCGCCCCAGGGATCGATGACCCGCGTCACCCCGCTCTCGTCGCGCAGGAAGAGCTGAGTGTTGCGGGCGATGCGGGCGGAGAAGTCGGTCGGCAGGGCCAGCGCCTCGTCCAGGGAATTGGTGTGCAGGCTCTGGGTCTGGCCGGCCACGGCCGCCATGGCCTCCAGGGCCGTGCGCGGCACATTGTTGAACACGTCCTGGGCGGCCAGACTCCAGCCGCTGGTCTGGGTGTGCGCGCGCAGGGATAGCGAGCGGGGATCGGCCGGGTTGAAGTGCGAGCGCATCAGTCTCGCCCACAACAGGCGCGCGGCCCGCTGCTTGGCGATCTCCATGTAGAAGTTCATGCCGGCGTTCCAGAAGAACGACAGGCGCGGGGCGAAGGCGTCGACGCTCATGCCGGCCGCGATTCCCGCGCGCACATAGTCGAGGCCGTCGGCCAGGGTGTAGGCCAGCTCGAGATCGAGCGAGGCCCCCGCCTCCTGCATGTGATAGCCGCTGACCGAGATCGAGTTGAACCGCGGCATCTCGCGCGCGGTGTAGGCGAAAATGTCCGAGACGATGCGCATCGAGGGTTCGGGGGGATAGATGTAGGTGTTGCGGACCATGAACTCCTTGAGCACGTCGTTCTGGATCGTGCCCGAAAGGCGCGCGTGGGCCACGCCCTGCTCCTCGGCGGCGACGATGTAGAGCGCCAGAACCGGCAGCACGGCGCCGTTCATGGTCATGGAAACGCTCATCTTTTCCAGCGGAATGCCGGAGAAGAGAGTGCGCGCGTCGAGGATCGAATCGACTGCCACGCCGGCCATGCCGACATCGCCCTTCACCCTCGGGTGGTCGGAATCGTAGCCTCGGTGGGTGGCGAGGTCGAAGGCGACCGAGAGGCCCATCTGGCCGGCGGCCAAGTTGCGCCGGTAGAAGGCATTGGACTCCTCGGCCGTGGAAAAGCCCGCATACTGACGAACCGTCCATGGGTTGGTGCGGTACATGGTCGGGTACGGACCACGCAGATAGGGCGCGATGCCCGGCCAGCCGGCCGTGAAGTCGAGCCCGGCGACATCGTCCGGCCCATAGCGCGGCTCGATCTCTATGCCCTCGGCGGTGAGCCAGGGCTCGCCGGCGGGCGGCGCTTCGGCCAAGGGCGCGCCGGTCTCAAATGGCAGGGTCGCGAAGTCGGGGAAGGCGCTCATGACGTCAGGTCCTCGAGCGAGATCGCGTTGAGCGCCGGGCATGCGCTGTCCGGTCCCGGCAGGCGTGCCTCGGGCGCTCGCGGCAGATCGGCTGGCGCCTCCTCGACCGCGACGGGCTTGGCGTCGAGCGCGCGGAAGTCCGTGACGCCGACGATCTTCATCTCGCCGGCGGCGATGGCGGCCGCCAACTCCTTGCGTGACGCCTGGACTTCGCGCGCGATCAGGCCCTCGCGCAGGGCGGCGACGACCCCTCCGGCAGCCTCGATGGCGTTGAACCTGGCCCAGGTTGCGCGCGCCAGATCGCGAGTCAGCGCCTCGAAGGCCCCGGCCCCGGCGACGGGATCGCCTGTCGTGCCCACATGGCCCTCGTCCATCAGAATCAGCTGGGTGTTGCGCGCCATGCGCCTCGCGAAGGCGGTGGGGAGGCCCAGAGCGTCGGTGAAGGCGCCCAGCACCATGGCGTCGTCCCCCCCCACGGCGCCTGCGAGGCACGCGGCGGTCAGACGGACCATGTTGGTCCACGGATCGGATGTTGTCAGCATACGGAGCGACGAGCGAGCCTCGATCCTGGCGGGCGCCGGCGCGCCGCAAACACCGGCCATGCGCGCCCACAACATGCGCGCGGCGCGCAGTTTCGAGATTGAGATCAACGGATCGGTGTCGACCGCGAGACCGAGGACGACGCCGGCGCCGGCGGCTTCGATGGAGAGCCCGGCGCGGACCATGGCCTTGAGGTAGGCCAGGGCAGAGGCCAGCGCGAAGGCCAGCTCCTCGGCCGGGCCGCCGCCGGCTTCGTGCGCGACAGCGCCTGAAGCAAGGAAGAAACTGGCCGCGGGATAGATTGGCGCCATCCGCGCCGCGGTGTTGGCCGCGGAGATCAGATGGTTCTCGATCGGCCCGGGGCTCGCGCCGGACCTGGCGAAGGCGCCCAGCGGATCGAAGTGAAAGGCGAGGGGCGCGGCCGGCGAGGCCTTGGCCGCCCCGCTCAGCCATTCCGCCGCCTCGGGGCCAAGGAAGCCGGCGTCGAGGGCGACCGGCGCGACATCGATCAGCACCTCCTCCACCACCCGCGCCATGTCGTCGCGGCAGGTGACCGCGATCCCCTCCGCGCCAGTCTGGCGGATGGCGAGGATTATGGAGGCAGCGCCGCCGGCGAGGTCTTCGGCGACGGCGTCGCGCGCGAGGGTGAGGCCGGGCTGGCGGACGCGCGCGCGGATGTCCCACGGCCGCTCGCCCCCGCGCGGCGCGGGAATGAACGGCTCGGGTTCGAGCGATGGCTCGTAGAGCGGCGCGATAGCCAGGCCGTCCGTGCCGCGCGTGGTCAGCGTCTCGACGCCCGCGCCCTTGAGCGTCTTCTCCACCAAGGCCAGCCAATTGGCCCGCATGGCCGGCGCGAAGCCGTCGGCGAGCGGGGTGGGCGAGAAGGTCAAGGAAGCGAGGTCCCGCAGCTGCGGCTCTGGCGCGTCACTTCGTCTTGGGCTCCCAAAGCTCAATCTTGGTTCCGTCAGGATCAAGGATCCAAGCGAACTTACCGCTTGGATCAGCGCCGGCGCGCTTGAGGACCGTAACGCCTTTCGCCTTCAGCCGGGCGAGAAATGCATCCAAGTCGTCGACCGCGAAGTCAATCATGAACTCTCGCGTCGAGGGCGCCATGTAGGTGGTGGTGGCGGGGAGGGCGTTCCAAACGAGAACCGGAGGGTGTCCAGGCGCATCGTACCTGAACGTCGCCCCGCCCCAGGGCTCGAGCGGAACGCCAAGTACGTCACGATACCAGGCCGCCAAGGCCTTCGGGTTCTTGCTCTTGAGGAAAATACCCCCGACACCGGTGATATGTCCTACCGCCTCGGCGTGAATCTGCGGAGACAACAGGCAAAGCGCCGTGGCGAGCGCCAGTCCTAATTTGATGTGGACCGCCATTGTGCTTCGCCTCCCTTTCAGGTGCTGGTCTGAAGCTATTCCCGCGCGCACAACACGTCTAATGACCGCTTGGCCGCAAATGCGCCAGGGTGGCCCGATTTGACGCAAACAACCGCAGCGCCTCCTCAGGCCAAACCGTCGAACCTCGTCGGCGCGGGCATTCTTGTCTTGTGGCTGGCGCTCGGCGCGATGCTGATGTTCGCGAGCCCCGCGCCGGGGACCATCACCTTCGCCTTCGTCATCGTCGGCTGGGTGCTTTCGGTGATGGCTCACGAGTTCAGTCACGCCGCCGTCGCCTGGCTCGGCGGCGACCATACGGTCAAGGCCAAGGGCTACCTCGATTTCGATCCGCGCCGCTACGGCGCCTGGCAGACCAGCCTGATCATCCCGCTGCTCGCCCTGGCGCTGGGCGGCATCGGCTTTCCGGGCGGGGCGGTTTATCTGCGCAACGATCTGATGCGCGGGCGAGCCTGGCGCGCCGCCGCCGCCCTGGCCGGACCGGCGGCGACGGGCGCGATCCTGCTTGTGCTGGCGGCCGTCCTTCGCCTGTGGGGCGGATCGGGCGATACCAGCGGCGCGCTCTTCGCCGCCCTGGCGATGCTGGCTTTCCTCCAGGCCATGGCCCTGATCCTCAATCTCCTGCCGCTGCCGGGCCTCGACGGTTTCGGCGCCATACGCCCGTTCCTGCCGAAGAGCCTGGGGCCGACACTGCGCCGCGCCCAGGGCCTCACCTGGCTGATCCTGCTCGGGGCGATCTTCTTCGTGCCGGGCGTCGGGACCGGATTGTTCCGGATCGCGGTTGACCTGGCTACCTTGCTTGGCGTTCCGCCCACGGCGATGCAGGCCGGGTGGGACGCCTTCCACTTCTGGCGGTGATTGCGCGCCCGCCCGCTTTGGGCGTAAGCGGGGCGGACTTGAAATCCCATCCTTCCGATTGATTTTGGATGCTCTCGCAACGCGGTCGCTATGCCCTGAAGGCTCTGCTCAACCTCGCCAGGAGCGACGCCGGGCCCAGGGACGTGGGCACGATCAGCGCCGAGGAGAACATCCCGCGCAAGTTCATCGAGGCGATCATGTCGGACCTGCGCCGGGCGCGCCTGGTGGAGAGCACACGCGGCAAGCGCGGCGGCTATCGCCTCGCCCGTCCGGCCGACCAGATCACCTTCGGTGAGATCATGCGCGTGACCAACGGGCCGCTGGCGCTCATCGCCTGCGCGAGCCACGCCTTCTACCGCCGATGCGAGGACTGTCCGGACGAGGCGGCGTGCGTGCTTCGCCGGGTGATGGGCAAGGTGCGCGACGAGGCCTCGGAAATCCTCGATCGCACGACCCTGGCCAGCGCGGCTTGAGATAAAGGAACCCTGTCATGCGCCTTAAGGCCCCGCGCATTCCGCCGGCCGATCTCGACAGCCTGACCGAGGAGCAGCGCGAGGCGCTGAAGGTGTTCGACGGGCGCCCGCCGCTCAACATCTTCCGCACCCTGGTTCACGCGCCCAAGGCTCTGAGCCGCTTCCTCGAGTGGGGCAACTATGTGCTTTCCAGGCGCAACAGCCTGCCGCCGCGCGAGCGGGAGATCGTCATTCTGCGCACCGGCTTCCTGTGCCGCTCGGGCTATGAGTTCACCCAGCACAGGGCGATCGGCATGCGCGAAGGGCTGAGCGAAACCGAAATCGAGGCGATCAAGCACGGCGCCGGAGCCGCCGGCTGGAGCGCGGCCGACAAGGCGCTGCTCGCGGCGACCGACGAGCTGCACGCCGACCAGTTCATCTCCGACGCCGCCTGGGCCGCGCTCTGCGAGCATTTCGACGAGAAGCAGCGCATGGACCTCGTGTTCACCGTCGGCCAGTACACCCAGGTGTCGATGATGCTGAATACGTTCGGCGTCCAACTCGACGCCGGCCAGAGCCTCGACCCGGACCTGGCGGCCTACTGAGATGCGTCTCGAGGGAAAGCGCGCCATCGTCGTCGGCGCCGGCCAGACGCCGGGCGAGACGATCGGCAACGGCCACGCCACGGCGCTGCTCTTCGCCCGCGAGGGCGCGCGCGTCCTGTGCGTCGACCGGATCGAGGCGCGGGCGCTGGCGACGACCAAGGAGATCAGCGCGGCCGGCGGCGAGGCGGCGACCTTCATGGCCGACATCGCCAATCCCGAGGCGTGCGACGCCATCGTCCGCGCCGGCCTCGACGCCTTCGGCGGCCTCGACATCCTGATCAACAACGCCGGCATCGGCGGGGGCGACGCGCCGGCCCACGCGATCGAGGAAAAGGCCTGGCAGCGCATAATGTCGGTCAACCTCTCGGGCATGTTGTGGACGATCAAGGCGGCTCTGGCGCCCATGCGCGCCCAGAGGGGCGGGGCGATCGTGAACATCTCTTCCCTGGCCTCGATCGCCGGCGGCCATCAGCTGGCCTATGAGGTGTCCAAGGCCGGCGTGAACCGGCTGACGACCAGCGTCGCCCAGTCCAACGCCCGCTACGGCATCCGCTGCAACGCCATCGCGCCCGGGCTGATGGATACGCCGATGGCGGTCACGGGCATTGCCGGAGCGAGCGGCCGGTCGACGGCGGAGGTCAGGGCCGAGCGGGACGCGCGCGTGCCGCTTCTCGGCAAGATGGGTACGGCCTGGGACACGGCCAACGCGACCCTGTTCCTCGCCTCCGATGAAGCCGCCTTCATCACCGGCGTGATCCTGCCCGTCGATGGCGGCATGGGCGTGAGGGTGGGGTAGGGCCGAACGCCGACCCGTCCCCCGTGAACGGGGGAGGATTCCCCATGCGGGCCGCGATTTTCGAAGTTGCGCCCAAGTCGTCGTCCAGGCGGGGGACCTGCGAACATTGACCGCGCGCGCCTCGCGGCTTAATCTTCGCCATCGGCCTGCTGATTCCCGCCCAGCAGAGGCTAAGGCCGGCCGGTGAGGATATGAGTTCGTGTTCTTGGGAATACTGGTTCCAAGAGGACATCAGACACGAGAACATTTTCTTGAAGGGAACTACATGGAACAGGAAGCGTCTCAACAGAGCGAAACGACGCCGGAAGTCCATCATCATAAGCCCCGGCACATCGCCGAAAAGCTCGAATCCTATGTGGTCATCGCCATGGGGGTAGTGGGCGCTATACTGCTCGTGGTGCTGATCTACTATTTCATGCAGACCGGGACCGGCACGCCCAGCTGGATGCGGTAGGGGCTGAGACCCTCCCCCCTGTCGGGGAGTACCGCCGAAGCCGGGGAGGGAGCCTCCCCACCGGCGCAGTCCGCGCGCTTCAACATCCTCCACCCGTCGGGCCCCCCCTCCCCGAAGGGCGAGGAGAGCTATGAATTCAACGAGTACCCCGCTGAACGCACGGTCCTGATCGGGTCGGGACCGGGGGCGTGGCCGAGGGCGCGGCGCAGGCGGCCGATATGCACATCCACCGTGCGCGTCTCGACATAGACGTCAGAGCCCCACACCGCGTCGAGAAGCTGCTCGCGCGAGAACACCCGGCCCGGGTGGCGCATGAGGTGATCGAGCAGGCGGAACTCGGTGGGACCCAGGTGGACCTCGGCCCCGCCCCTGGACACGCGATGGGCGCCGCGATCGATGGTGATATCGCCATGCTGGGCGCGGTCCTCGGCCAATCCCGGGCGGATGCGCCGCAGCACCGCGCGGATGCGGGCGGTGAGTTCGCTCATTGAAAACGGCTTGACCACATAGTCGTCGGCGCCGGTGTCGAGCCCGCGGATCCGATCGCTCTCCTCGGCGCGGGCGGTGAGCATGACGATGGGCAGGTTGCGCGTCTCGGATCGTTGGCGCAGGCGCCGGCAGACCTCGATGCCGGAGACCGTCGGCAGCATCCAGTCGAGCACCAGGAGGTCCGGCTGGCGCTCGTCGATGCGGATCAGGGCCTCCTCGCCGTCGGCGCATACGGTGACGGCGTAGCCTTCCTTCTCGAGGTTGTAGTGCAGCAGCGTGGCCAGGGAATCTTCGTCCTCGACCACCAGAAGAGTCGGCGCGATGGCGCGCCTGGGCTCAGGGCTCATGGCCAGCCAGTTCGCCCGCCTTGGGCCGGCCGTCGCCGAGCGGCGCGCCGGTGATCTCGTAGAATAGGTCCTCGGCGATGTTGGTGGCGTGGTCGCCGATGCGCTCGAGGTTCTTGGCCACGAAGAGCAGATGGGCGCAGGAAGTGATCATGCGCGGATCGCCCATCATGTAGGTGAGCAACTCGCGGAAAATGGCGTCATAGTGCTCGTCGATCTCATGGTCCTCGGTCCACACGCTCACCGCGCGATCGACGTCGCGCGCGGCCAGGGCGTCGAGCACGTCCTTGAGACGCTGGGAGACCAGCTCGCCCATGCGTTCGATCGAATTGGTGAACGGCGTAAGCGGCCCGGACTCGGCGATAACGATGGCCCGCTTGGCGATGTTCTTGGCCAGGTCGCCGCAACGCTCCAGATCGCCGCTGATCTTGATCGCCGCCACCGTGCGGCGCAGGTCGTCCGCCACCGGCTGGCGGGTGGCGATCAGGCGGATGGCCTTCTGCTGGATGTCGGCTTCCAGAGCGTCGAGGCGCACGTCGCGGTCGATCACCATCTTTGCCAGCGGGGTGTCGCGATCGGCGATCGCGCGGATTGAATCGGCCACCTCGGACTCGGCAAGGCCGCCCATGCGAGCGAGCTCGGCGGTTATAGCGTCGAGTTCCGCGTCGTAAGCTCTTACAGTGTGTTCCATGGCGATCTTCAAGCGTCCGAGCCGGGCATGCTTGGCACGACTCTGTGAGGGGTTTGTGACAACTCAGCGCATCCGAAACGAGACGAGCTTCTGCAAGGTCAGCCGAAGCGGCCGGTGATGTAGTCCCGGGCCCGCTCCGTGGCGGGGCTGGTGAACATCTGCGAGGTTTCGCCGAATTCGACCATTTCGCCCAGATACATGAACGCTGTGTATTCCGAGACCCGCGCGGCCTGACCCAGGTTGTGGGTGACAATGACGATGGTGTAGTCGCGCTTGAGCTGACCGATCGTCTCCTCGAGCTTGGCGCTGGAGATCGGATCGAGCGCGGAGGTCGGCTCGTCAAGCAGCAGGACTTCGGGTTTGACCGCGAGGCTCCTGGCGACGCACAACCGCTGCTGCTGGCCGCCCGACAGCGCCTTGGCGCTGAAGTTGAGCTTATCCTTGACCTCGTCCCATAGCGCCGCCTGCCGCAGCGCCTCCTCGACCCGCTCGTCCATGCGCGCCTTCGACAGTCGCTCATAGTGGCGCACCGGAAAGGCGATGTTCTCGTAGATCGAGAGCACGAACGGCGTGGGCTTCTGGAACACCATGCCCACCTTCTTGCGCAGGTCGGCGACATGGTAGCGTTTGGAGAGCGCATTCTCTCCGTCGATGAGCACCTCGCCGGTTGCGCGCTGGTCGCTATAGAGCTCGTAGATTCGGTTCATGGTGCGCAGAAGCGTGGACTTGCCGCATCCCGAGGGGCCGATGATGGCGGTCACGGTCTTTCCGGTGATGTCGAGCGAGACGTTCTTCAGCGCTTGCGTGCGCCCATAATAGAAGTCGAGATCGCGCACGGCGATTTTGGTTTCGCGCGCGACGGATGCGGGCGCCTCGACCATGTCCCGCTCCATGGTGTCGCCAGCATCAGGCATCGGTCTTCTTCTCTCGGAACATCGTGCGCGCAAGAATGCTCAAGGCCAGCACGAAGAAGGTCACGATCAACGCTCCGGCCCAGGCCAGGGCGTGCCAGCTGTCGTATGGGCTCATGGCGAACTGGAAGATGACCACGGGAATATTGGCCAGCGGGTGGGCGATGTTGCTGGACCAGTACTGGTTGTTCAAGGCGGTGAACAGCAAGGGCGCCGTCTCGCCACTGATTCGCGCGATGGCCAGCAGCACGCCGGTGACGATGCCCGTGCTGGCCGCGCGGTAGAGAACCTGGGTGGTGATCTTCCAACGCGGCAGGCCAAGCGAGAGGCCCGCCTCGCGCAGCGGATCCGGCACCAGCTGCAGGGCCTCGTCGCTCGTGCGCACCACGACCGGCAGCAGGATAATGGCCAGGGCGATGCCTCCGGCATAGCCGGAGAAGTGGCGGGTCGGCCGCACGACAAGTTCATAGACGAAAAGGCCAAGGACGATCGACGGCGCACTCAGGAGGATGTCGTTGACGAACCTGACCATGAAGCCGAAGCGCGTTCGCCGGGCGAACTCGGCCAGGTATGTGCCCGCCAGCACGCCGATCGGCGTGCCGATCAGCACCGCCAGCACGATCATGATCAGGCTGCCGGCGAAGGCGTTGAGCAGCCCGCCGGTCGAGCCCGGCGGCGGCGTCATCTGGGTGAACAAGGTCGGCGAAAGGGCTCGGGCGCCATTGGTGAATGTCGTCCACAAGATCCAGGCAAGCCAGACCAGGCCGAAGAGCGTCGACAGCGTCGCCGCCGTCATCACGATGCCGTTTACGAGGCGGCGGCGGAAAACGAGGAAAGACATGCCGGGCCCCTCCTACGCTTGCACGCCTTCGAGCCGGCCGATGCGCATGAGCATCAGCTTGGCCAGGGCGATGACAACGAAGGTGACCAGGAAAAGGAGGAAGGCGAGGGCGATCAGAGACGAGCTATAGATGGCCGAGTCGGCCTCCGTGAATTCGTTGGCGATGGCCGCGGCGATGGTATTCCCCGGCATGAACAACGATACGGCGAACTGGTGCGCGTTGCCGAGCACGAAGGTCACGGCCATGGTCTCGCCCAGCGCCCGGCCCAGGCCCAGGAAGATGGCCCCGACCACCGCGGTGCGGGTGTAGGGCACGCTGACGTGGCTGACGACCTCCCAGGTCGTCGATCCGAAGGAATAGGCGGCCTCTTTTAGCTCCGCCGGCACAGCCCCGAACACGTCGCGCATGACCGCGGTGATGAATGGCAGGATCATGATCGCCAGGATCGTGCCGGCGGTCAGCATGCCGATGCCGATGGGAGGTCCCGAGAACAGGGGCCCGATGATCGGCAGAACGCCTATGTGATCATTGACCCACGGTTCGAGGTAGGTGGAGACGAACGGAACGAACACGAACAGGCCCCACATGCCGTAGATAATGCTCGGCACGGCGGCGAGCAGCTCGATGGCGGCGCTGACCGGACCGCGCAGCCACTTGGGCGCAAGCTCAGTCAGGAAAATGGCGATGCCGAAGCTGAGCGGCACGGCGAACACGATCGCGATCGCCGAGGTCACCAGCGTCCCGTAGATGGGAATGAGGGCGCCGAATTGGAGGTTCACCGGGTCCCAGTCGGACGACCAGATGAACCTCAGGCCGAATGTCTTGAAGGCGAGCATGCCGCCCCAGAGCATGGACAGGGCCGCGCCGCAGAGTACGGCGAACACAAGGATGGCCATGGTCCGGCTGACGCCGGCGAAGATGCGATCGCCCAGTCCCGAGGACCCACCTCGGGCCTGGGAAATGGTATTCGCGCGCCGCGTCGCCTCCTCGGGAAGGTGGTCGCCGACCGCCGTCATCGCCTGCTCCGTCTAAGGGTTTTGGGTGCGCCGGCAGCCATCCCCGGACTACAGCGACCGTCCTAAGCGTGGCTAATGCCGAACATTCGCGGCCCAGTAGCGCTCGATTTGCGCGACCAGCGACGGCGGCAGCGGAACATAGTCCAGCGCAGCGGCGTCCGCCTGGCCGTGCTCGAGCGAGAACTTGAAGAAGGCCAGCGCCTCGTTCGAGCGCGCCACATCCTTGGGCTTCTTGTACATCAGCACGAAGGTGCTCGCCGTGATCGGATAGGCGTCCGGGCCAGGGGCGTCGGTCATCACCAGATCGAAATCCTTGGCATGCTTCCAGTCGGCGGTCGCGGCGGCCGCCTGGAAGGCCTTCACCGTAGGACCAACGAAACGGTGGGCCGCGTTCTCGACGTAGCCCCACGACATGTGGTTCTGGATGACGTAGGCATATTCCACATAGCCGATCGCGCCGGGGATCTGATTGACATAGGCCGCGACGCCTTCATTGCCCTTGCCGCCTACGCCGACCGGCCATTTCACCGAGGCGCCTTCGCCGACCTTTGCCTTCCAGATCGGGCTGACCTGGCCCAGATAGTGAACCCAATTGTACGTCGTGCCGGAACCGTCCGAGCGATGAACCACGGTGATGGCCCGGTCGGGAAGCTTCAGGCCTGGGTTGAGGCGGGTGATTGCCGGATCGTTCCACTTCTTGATGCCGCCGATATAGATGGCGACCAGGAGCGGGCCGGTGAACCTGATCTGGCCGGCCTTGATGCCCGGAAGATTCACCACCGGACTGATGGAGCCGATGATGACTGGAAACTGGACCAGCTCAGCGGCCCCGAGCGCGGCCGGGCTCAGCGGCATGTCGGTCGCGCCGAATTCCACCGTGCCGGCCTTGATCTGGGCGATGCCGCCGCCGGAGCCGATGGACTGATAGTTGACCTTTGTGCCGCTCTTGGCGCTGTAATCCGCCGACCACTTCGAGAGGACGGGGTAGACGAAGGTCGAGCCCGCCCCGGTGATCTCGGCGGCGGTCGCTCCCGTGCCCATCGTCGCCGTCAATGCCGCGGCAACGGCCACGGCCAGGATTTTCTTCATTTTGGACTCCCCGATTCTAGGCGCACATGGCCTTGGTTCATCCCTTAGAGGGATCGTTTATCAGTTTGGTGACAGCCTCGCGTTGAGCGAAGTGGCTCCGCGCCGGAAGGACGGCGAGGGCGCGCCGCACGATCCGAACAACGCTAGAACTTCAACTGGGTGAACACGCCGATCTCGTCATAATCGCCATTGCCAATCAGATTGGCGTGGAGCGTGCCGATGGTTCCGTTCTGGGTGCTAAGCAAGCCGTCGAGGACGGAATCGTGTTTGTACACTAGGGCGAAATCGAGAGGGCCGATCGGCTTGTACGAGAGACCGATGTTATAGAAGTTGCTGTGGAAGTTGGAGTTGGTGTCTCGTTGGGGCTGAAGCCAGTCATAGCGGCCAAAGATCGACAACTGCGGCGTGAAGAACCACGAGGCGAAGGTGGATACGCCCTCCGAGGTGTTCGTCTTGGCCGGATTGGTCTGGGTGACGTCGTTCCAGAACTTCGCGTACATATATTCGACGCCGAGGCGGAAACGTTTGTCGGTATAGGCGCCGATGACGTCGAAGCGCTGGGCGGTGTTGAAGGCCGGCGCGCCGCCGATCACATCGTGTCCGAGCTTGCCGTCATAGCCGCCCACCGCGACCGTGAAGTGGTCGTAGTTGACGTTCACGCGACCTTCGACGTCCATCGCGTTCGTGCGGTTCGACGTACCCGTCTCCGCGATCTTATAGCCTTCGCCGTTGACGACCGAGAGCTGATAGCCAAGGTGATTGTCGAGCAGGCTGCCCAGGATGTGCACGCCCCAGTCGGCCGAGGTGCCATAGTTGTAGTTGTCGATCAGCACGTGATCGACATAGCGATATCCATACAGATTCTCGACGAACGGCACCCAGGGCATGTCCGCGCTGCCCGCTCGGATGACAAACTCGTTCCCAAGCAGATTCGCCTGCAAGAACGCCTTCTTGATATAAAGTTGCGTTGCCCTGGTCGTGCTATCGTAGGTAAAGTCAGTCGTCAAGTTCGCTGAGAACATGTTGTTGAACTTATGATCTATACTTATATACATTCGCTTGATATCAAAGCCTGGGCCAGATTGAGAGTTCTTTATGCCGTCATTCTTGTTACTTATGTAGCTAAGATCGGTGTAAACGGTCCCGCCGATCTTCGTATTGTTAAACCAACCGGACAGTAGTGGCTCATACGGCTTGGTCTTGGCTTCCACCTGCGCCGGGATGGTTTCGATCTGCGCCTGTTGCGAAGCCACCTGGCTCTGCGCCGCCTGGGCCGTGGATTGAGCGGCCTGGGCCGTGGATTGAGCGGCCTGGGTCTGAGCGGCCTGGATCTGCGCCTGCTGCGCGGCCGCGGCCTGCTGTTGCGCCTGCGCCTGTGCGTCGAGGCGACCTTCCAGGCTCTGCACTTCGGACTTCAGCTCGTCGACCTCCGACCGCAGAGCCCGTTCGTGTGACGCCGCCCTCACCTCGCGATGGCGCCGGTGCTTCACCGGCTTCGCGTTCGCCGCGCCGGCCATGCCAACCGCCAGCACCGCGCACAAGGCCGCGGAGCCGACCAAAGTAGCCTTCGATTTCATTCTTAGTTCCCCTCTCGAGGCCCAGCTCAGCCGTGGGCCTGCTCGAGCGCAGGGATTAATGAGAACGCGTAACAGTTATATGTAAGTGGCGAGCGGATCGCGCCCGTTCCGGCGCGCGCCTTGCGTTCCCCGCCAGCCGACTTCGATGGCGACTGGCCTTCTAAAGCCCCGCTTTTGCATGGGCTTGCGACAGACGAAGGCGCCTCGCGCCCGGGCGAGAAGGCCGGACGCTTTTGGCCGACCATGCAAAGCTCGATCGGGCCGTCTGGTGCATTTTCGCCACACACGGTTACGACCCCCGGGGGGGCTGCGGGGCAAGGCGTTCGCCATGGATTGGCTTCGCAACCAGATCGGGCGGCAAGCGTTACCGTGGAGTTCGGTGCGCGGCGTCCCCCCTCCGCGCATCTTCACTTCCGCCCGGTCGAGGCTCTGCCTTAGCCGGGCGGATTCTTTTTGAAGGCCCGAGCCCTCTCAGAGCACGGTCAGCATATCCGCCACCAGCGGATGGCGAACGATGTCCCGCTCATCGAGCCTGATCACGGCCACGCTGGCCAGGGTTTCGAGGCGATCGGCGACTGGCCCCAGGCCCGAGAGTTCGGGCAGGAGGTCAGACTGGCCGGGATCGCCGGTCACCACCATGGTCGAGTTCCAGCCGAGCCTCGTCAGCAGCATCTTGAGCTGGCCATAGGTGCAGTTCTGCGCCTCGTCGATGACGATGAAGCAGTCATTGAGCGTGCGTCCGCGCATATAGGCCACGGGCGCGATCTCGATCGTGCCCTCGGCGACGAGCGCCTTGAGCCGCTTGGTGCCGAGACGCTCGGTCAGGCAGTCATAGAGGGGGCGCAGATAGGGCGCGAGTTTCTCCTGCAGATCGCCGGGGAGGAAGCCCAAGCTTTCGCCCGCCTCCACCGCCGGCCGCGACAGCACGATGCGGCCCGCGCGTCCGCCCTCGAGCGCTTCGACGGCTTTGGCGATGGCGAGGTAGGTCTTGCCCGTGCCCGCCGGCCCGAGTGCGACGACAACAGAATGCTCAGTGATCGCGTCAATGAGTTGCTGCTGCGTCGGGCTCATGGCCCGGATGTTTTTTACATATTTTCGGTCACGCGCTTGTTG
>JBOHLC010000060.1:0-14124 GCA_050729395.1 Caulobacteraceae bacterium | reverse complement strand
GGCCCTGTGGGCGGCGATCTCCGGCGCCGTGGCGTCGAGTTCCCCGGGCTTGTCGGCAATGACGTCCAGACTGACCCGCGCCGGCCCGCCGGGATCGAGATCGAAGCGCCGGTAGTAGCGGCCGGCGATCATCGGCGAGTCGACCAGGGTGTTGAGGGTCGTCGGCTTGAATTCGGTGACATCGCCGGCGGTGGAGGCGGTCTCCAGGGCCGTCGCGCCAGTGAAGCCGCGCGGCAAGCGCACGCTCGGGGCGACGGTGATGTCGCGCGAGAAATAGCCGGCTGGGTAGAGAACGACCGTGTCCCATTGCAGGCTGAGCATGTCGGACGTCATCATGATCCGGCCCTCGCGGCCGGCGACGGCCGAAAGGAACTGGAACGAAAGGTCGAGCGCGCCGGCGCCGGCCGGAACCTCGACGTGGAAGGCGTAGACATTCACCGGATCGCGCGTCCAGGCGAGGCGCTGTCCATTGGCCGTCACGATGAGGCCGGCGAACTTGTCGAGCGGTCCGCCAGGTCCGTGGTTGCCGGGCAGCCACTTGGGATACAGCAGGGTGAGCGGGCCCGACGCCGCCACGGGGATGGTCTCGCGGACGGCGAAGATGCCGCGCGGCAGGTCGGTGGCGTCGACCGCAAGGCGGATTACGCCGGTATAGGGCGCGTCTCGCGGCGGGGCCACCGGCGGCGGCAGGGGCGTCGGCTGCGGCTGGGTCTGGGCGATGACGCCGCCCGCCAGAACCATCGACCCTACCCACCCCGCGATCAACGCCCGCATCATCTCGCTCTCCCGGTGCTTTTGGCTCGCTGCGATAGGTCAATCGGGGCCGCGCGAAAAGAGCGTTAGCGGGGCGCGGGCCGCTTCAGCGCCACATAGAGCGCGCCGGCCCCGCCGTGACGGCGATGGGCCTCGGAAATGCCGGCGATCAGGGCGCGAAGCGGCGGTTCGGCCAGCCACTCCGGCACGCGTCGGCGCAGCACGCCATCGCCAAGCGTCCCCTTGCCGGTGATGACCAGCACGCCGCGCAGGCCAAGACCATGAGTTCGATGGATGAAGTCGGTCAGCTCCGCCCTGGCCGCGTCCTGGCCCAACCCATGCAGGTCGATGCGCGCGCCGATGGGCTCGCGACCGAGGACCATTCGTCGATAGCGGCCGGGCTCGATGGCGGCGAGCGCGCTCGACGCAAGCGCGCGCGGAACGCGCAGCGGGGTCACGGCCGCCGGAGCCGGTTCCAACGGTTTGGCGGCCGGCGGCGGAAGCCTGGGCGCGGCGCGGCCGGGGAGCGGGCGCACGGTCGCGGCGACCACCGCCCAGGCGCGCAGATCGTCGTCGCGCGGCTTCAGCGCGGGAGCAGCCGATAAAGCGTGAGGGCGTGGCGCACGCGACCCGCTTCCGCGCCCGCCAACGGGCCGCGTCCAAGATAGAGATCGGCCCGCGCCGGGCCCTTGATCGCACTGCCGGTATCGAGCGCGGCGACGAGGCGCCGGTAGGTCGGGAAGGCGCCGGTGAGGCTGGGCGCCGTCGCGTCCAGCCACAACACCTCGCCCATGGCGTGGAACGCGGGATCGACCGCTACCGCCCGGCCTGGCGGCAGGCGCGCGCCGGCAGAGCCCAGCGGGTCGAGTCCGTCGTCGGCCGTCAGACTGTAGAAAACGTAACGCGGATCAAGATCCATGATCGCCTTGGCCTCGGGCCCGCGATGATCGGCCAGCCAGGAATGGATCGCCTGGGCCGAGGTATCGTCATCGGCGAGCAGGCCCTGCGCGCGCATGGCCTGGGCCACGCCGACGAAGGGCGCCCCGTTGCTGCCGGCGAACACAGCCTTCGCCCGCTCGCCACCCGGGAAGACGAGCACGCCGGCCCCTTGAATCTGCATGAAGAACAGGTCTTCCGGCCGCATCCAGGCCAGGGCGCCGGGCGCCGGGCGCTCCTCGATCTCCGAGCGGTCGTCATAGGCGGCGTGACCGGCAGCGCTCGTGTTTCCCGCCGGCAGGTCGGCCGGGCGGGGCCGGAGGGGGGCGGTGAATTCGCCGCCACGGGTCTCGCGCGCCCGATAAATCGGCATGAAATAACCGGTCAGCAGGCCGGTCCCGGCAACTGGAACCGCCAACAAGCTCCGCTCGAGAAACGCGCGCGCGGCTTGCTCGCTCGGATAGTCTGGCAATGCCGCGCAGACGGGCCGCATCGCCGGATCGCGCGTGACCGCGCAGGCGGCGCGCAAGGCGCGTAAGGCCCCGACATGGTCTTCCGCCTCCCAGCCTGGCAAGTCCGCTAGGCGATACGCCACTATCCGGGCCAGGGGAGCGGTCGGTGGCGGCACGGAGGGCTCTTGCGCGCAGGCGGCCAGGGCGAGGGCGGTAAACACCGCCGCCAACCCCCCTTTGGGCCACACGGGAACTCAGGCCTCGGCGGCGTCGACGTGGATCAGCAGCCAGTTCGGATTGCGGCTCTTGATGTTGCGCTCGAAGGTCCAGACCTCCGCCGTGCGTCGATCGTCGACCGCTTCGCCGGCGCTGTCCTTGGTGCGGTTGCGCAGCTCGGCCAGGAAGCGCACGGCGGCCCGCGCCAGATCGTCGACCAGGCTGACGCTTTCCAGGTCGGCCCTGGGCGGCTGGAGGAACTCCACCGTCTCGGTGCGTCCAGCGGTCTCGCGCTCGCGCATCGCTGTCTCGAAGCCGTCCATCACCGCCGGCGCCAGCAGCGGCTTGAGCGTGGCGCGGTCGCCTTCGGTGAACGCCTTGACGATGGTCTGATAGGCCTGGCGCGCGCCTTGCAGGAACTGGGCCGGATCGAAGCTCGAATCGCGCGCGCGCAGCGCGGCCACGCCCATCAGCGGGGCGGCGCCTTCGCCGAGCGCCGGCGCGGTCAGGCGCGCGTCAGGCGCTTGCGCGCCAAGCGGCGGATGGGCGGCGGCCTCCGGTCCCCGGCCCACCTTGCGGCCCAGAACGGCGTAGAGCTGGAACAGGACAACCCCCGCCAGAATGCCGAGAATGATGAACTCGAGAACCTGCATCTGGGAGACAACGATCGAAGTTGGGACTCGGATGCTAATATAGGCCAACATTCGGCGGGCGTAAGTCTGGCGGTGAAGCCGCCGTCCCGCGCGCCGCGCGTTGCCCCCGAAGGGGCGCCGTGTTAGCGAGCCCGCTTGCCGCGCGGGCGCGTCGCGCGCCCCAGCCACCATGAGAGCCGATGTCCGACACATCCAACGATTTTTCCGTCCCCGGCTCGAACGGTTCGGACGCCGGCGAGCAGCCCGGCATCCGCATCCTCGCCCAATACATCAAGGATCTGTCCTTCGAGAGCCCTCGCGCGCCCGAATCCCTGCGCGTCAGCGGCCAGCCGCCACAGATCGACCTGAACGTCGAGCTGAACGCCACAGGGCGCGACGACGGTCTCTATGAGGCCGAACTGAAGCTGACCGCGCGCGCCGCGCGCGAGGCGGAGACGGTGTTCCACATCGAGCTGGTCTACGCCGGCCTGTTCCAGATCGTCGGCGTGCCGGCGGCGGACATGGAGCCGGTGCTGATGATCGAGTGCCCGCGCTATCTGTTCCCCTTCGCCCGGCGACTGATCGCCGACCTTTCGGCCGATGGCGGCTTCCCGCCGTTCCGCCTCGAGCCGATCGATTTTGGCGGCATCTACGCCGCCCGCCTCGCCCAGCAGCAGGGCCAGGGTGGCCAGACGGGCTTGGCTTAAGACTTAGCAGACCTCAGCCACAGCGCCTCTTTCAGCTCATCGGCGATGAAGGCCTGGTGGGCGGCTCGCTCGTCCTCGGTCAGGCGCGGCGCGAGCGGGCGCGGGCGCGGCGGATAGGCGCCCCGGCCACCGGTCGCCGCGATGATCGTCTCCACTCCGGCAAGGTCGAGCGCCCGCTCGCGGCCGCCGCGCAGCTCCAGATAGACGTGGGCCAGCAGCCGGGCGTCCACCAGCGCGCCGTGCTTCTCGCGCTCGACCAGCGAGATCCGGTAGCGCTTGCAGAGGGCGTCGAGCGAATTGTGCATCCCCGGATAGCGTTTCTGGGCCATGGCCAGGGTGTCGATCCAGCGGTCCTCGGCCAGGATCGGCCGGCCGGCGAGACTCAATTCGTGATTGACGAACTCGCGGTCGAAGCCGGCGTTGTGGGCGATCAGCGGCGCCTCGCCGACAAAGGCGATCAGGGCCTCGGCGACGACGGCGTCTGCGAATCTCGGCATGCCCTCGAGAAAGGCCAGCGAAATGCCATGCACACGCTCGGCGTCCGGGTCGATGTCCCGCTCAGGGTGGACGTAGCTGTGGAAGTGGCGCCCGGTGGGGATGAAGTCGTCGATCTCCACGCAGGCGATCTCGATCACCCGGTGGCCGTGCCGGGCGCTGAGGCCGGTGGTCTCGACGTCGAGGACGATTTCGCGCGCCATTCCTAAGGGTCCTTCAATGCGCCGGTTCGCCGGCCGCGCGCAAGGCGGTGAGTATGGCTTTCACCTGTTCTCGCGCACGTTCGAAGCCTTGGCTGGTGTCGACGACGAAGTCCGCTCCGGCGCGCTTATTGGCATCGGGCGTCTGGGCGGCCAGGATGGCGGCGAGCTTGGCCTCGCTCATGCCGGGCCGGGCGAGCACCCGCTCGCGCTGGACCTCGGCCGGCGCGCTGACCACCACCACCTTGTCGACATTGCGCGCGCCGCCGGTCTCGAACAGGAGGGGGATGTCGAGCACCACGATGGGCGCGCCAGCGTCCCGCGCGCGGCGGAAGAACTCCGCCCGGGCCTCGCCCATCAGCGGATGAACGATGGCGTTGAGCCGCGCGAGGGCGGCCGGATCGCCCAGGACCCGCTCGCCGAGGCGCGCGCGATCGACCGCGCCATCCACGACCACGCCCGGAAAGGCGACCTCGACCGGGCCGACGGCCGCCCCGCCAGGAGCGTAGAGCCGGCGCACTTCGGCGTCGGCGTCATAGACGGGAGTTCCGGCCTCGGCGAACATCGCCGCCGTGGCCGACTTGCCCATGCCAACCGAGCCGGTGAGGCCGACGACGATCATTCCGCGCACGCCAGAAATGCGATCACAATGGCCCGCGTATCGACACTCTCAGGCGGAGCGACGCCGAAAAGGGACTCGAAGCTTGGCCGCGCCTGGCTGATCAGCATGGCCAGCCCATCGACCGTCCGAAGTCCACGCGCGCGCGCTTGGGCCAGAAGCGGCGTCTCCAGGGGCCGGTAGACCATGTCCATGACCACCACAGACCGAGGCGCCACCTCGAGCGGGACGGACGGCGAGATCGGCGTCGCATTGATGATGGCGTTGGCGCCGGCGAGAGCATCATCGGCATCGCACACCGCCACAGCGCCGCCGAAGCTGGCCGCCAGGGCGAGCGCCTTCTCGCGTGAGCGATTGACCAGGCGCACCCCGGGGGCTCCCGCCTCGACAAACGCCGCGGCGGCTCCCCGCGCCGCGCCACCGGCGCCGACGATGACCGCGGGCCCTGCGGCCGGGTCAAATCCGCTCGCCTGTTCGGCGAAGGCGGCCAGCAGGCCCTCGCCGTCGGTATTGTCCGCCCGGATCGTCCCGTCGGCCTCGAAAATCAGCAGATTGGCCGAGCCGGCATGGCGCGCCCGTTCGCTGGCGCTGTCAGCCAGGGCCAGAGCCTCGGTCTTGAACGGAGCGGTGACGTTGAGGCCGCGAACGACCCCGCCGCGCAATGCGCGCACCAGCTCGGTGAGGTTGGAGGGCTCGAGGGCGACGTAGACGGCGTCGAGGCCCGCCGCTTCGATCCAGGCGTTGTGGATGACCGGGCTGAGAGAATGAGCGATTGGCGAACCGACAACGGCGGCCACCACCGTCTTCGCGGTTATCGTCATCTCGCCAGCGCGCCTTGCTCGCGCAGGGCCGCGAGGAGTTCGATCAACGGCAGGCCGAGCACCGCGAACCAGTCGCCCTCGGTGCGATCGAACAGCTGCGCCCCCATGCCTTCGAGGTGATAGCAACCGAGGGAATTCAGCAAGGCCTCGCCCTGACGCGCGAGATAATCATCGAGGAAGCCGTCGGAGAAGTCGCGCATCGTCAGGCGGGGACTGCGCGTCATCCGCCAGGCGATCTCTCCATCTCGCACCAGTGCGGTAGCGGTGTGCAGGACATGAGCGCGGCCGCGCAGGCGGCGCAGGTGGTCGCGGACCTCAACCAGTGTCTCGGGCTTATCGAACAGCGCGCCATTGAGGTCGAGGGTCTGATCCGCGCCGACGATGAGGTCTCCGGGCCGTCCGGCGGAAACGGCCAGCGCCTTGGCCTCGGCCAGCTGTTCCGCGATCGCCCGCGGAAACGCACCTTCAGCCAGCAATCGCGACTTGATCGCGCGCTCGTCGACGCCCGAGGACACCGCTTCGAATGGCGCGCCCGCATCTCGCAGCAATCTGGCCCGCGCCCGGCTGGCCGAGGCCAGCACGATCACCCCAGCATCTCCACCTGGCCGCGGCCGCCGGAAATGATGTTGATCACCGCCGCCGCCGTTTCCTCGACCGAGCGGCGGGTGACGTCGATGACCGGCCAGCCCCTGCGCTCGAACAGGCGCCGCGCGGCCACCGTCTCCTCGCGTACGCTGTCGCTGTCGACATAGTTGCTGTCGCGCACCTCGTTGAGCGCCTTCAGGCGATTACGGCGCAGCTGCACCAGCCGGTCCGGCGAGACCGTCAAGCCGACGACCGGCACGCCATCGAGCGTGTTGAGGCTCACCGGCAGAGGCGTGGCCGGCACCAGGGGCACATTGGCGGCCCTGACGCCCCGGTGCGCCAGATAGATGCAGGTCGGCGTCTTGGAGGTGCGCGAGACCCCCACCAGAACGACGTCCGCGCGCGCGAGATCCGGACCGCCCTGACCGTCATCATGACCAAGAGCGTATGAGAGCGCGTCCATGCGGTTGAAGTAGTCTGTGTCGAGCGAATATTGCGCGCCGACGCGCGTGGAAAGCGGCGCCCCCAGATAGCGCGACAGGCTGGTCACCAGCGGATCGAGCGCGCCGATGCATGGCATGTCCATCTTCTGGCAGCCTTTTTCCAGCGACGAGCGCAGGGTCTGATCGACGATTGTGTGCAGAACCACGCCCGGCGCCGCGGCGATCTCCTCCAAGGCCCGCTCGAGCTGTTTCTGCGATCGAACCAGAGCATAGATGTGCTCGATCGGCAAAACGTTGTTGAACCGGGCGCACACGGCCCTGGCCATGGCGTTCAGGGTCTCGCCGGTGGAGTCGGACACCAGATGGACGTGGAAATAAGTCGCGAGCCGCGTTGGGGTCATATGCGGCCGCGCGGATCAAAATTTTTCTGTGGGGCCATGGTTAATCAACTCTTAATCGAACCCCTCCGGCGGTGAAAGCTTGCGCCGTCTGTCCACCGCCGACGGCGACCGCCGGCCAGGCCACGGGAAAACTGGCGACACAGTCCCCACTTCATTCGGCCGTTGTTCACGATCCACACGCGCCCGTGCCAGGATCTCCCGCCAGGCGGATGTTTCTGTGGGCAAGGCCTGTGGATTGGTGGTGCGCACGGTGGAAATCCCCTTTTCCCGCCGGCAGGTTGCACGGTTATCGACAACTAGCTGAAACCTCGCCTGGCCAGCCCTGGCCGCGTGTGCGGTTCTGTGAGCAACCGTGGGATAGCGGGCTTGGGGTGGCATCTTTCCCCACAATCCCCTGCCCTACTTCTTCTCATCATCAAGAATCTTCATGATTCAGTAAGCAATAGGACGGTGGGGCGGGCTTGAGCTTGGCGGCCTGTGACGTCTAAGTCGCCGCCATGAATGTCACCCCAAAGCTGCTCCGTGTGCTGGCCGGCGAGACCTTTGAGCGGCCGCCGATCTGGTTCATGCGTCAGGCCGGCCGCACCCTGCCCGAATACCACGCCTTGCGCGCCACCGTGCCGGATTTCATCGCCCTGTGCTTTGATCCGGAGAAGGCGGCGGAGGTGACGCTGCAGCCCATGCGCCGCTTCGCCTTCGACGCGGCCATCGTCTTCGCCGATATCCTGCTCATCCCGCGCGCGCTTGGCCAGGACGTATGGTTCGAGGCGGGCGAAGGGCCGCGGCTTGGACCGCTGCCGGAGCTCGCCGCGTTGAAGGCGCGGGTCGCCGGCTGCGCCGAAGAGCTTGCCTCGGTGGGAGAGACTCTGCGCCTGGTTCGTGGCCGGCTGGAGCCGGAGCGGGCGCTGATCGGCTTCGCCGGCGGGCCATGGACGGTGGCGACCTACATGCTCCAGGGCCGTGGCGGCCCGCGCGATGAGGCGCGGGCGCGTGTCTTCGCCGATAGGGTCGCGGTCGAGGCGCTGATCGACGTGCTCACCCACGCGACCGCGCGTTATCTGGCCATGCAGGTGCGAGCCGGCGCCCAGGTATTGCAGATCTTCGAATCCTGGGCCGAGCTGCTGCCTGAGGATGTGTTCGACGCTCTGGTGACACGCCCGCACAGGCAGATCGTCGAGCATCTGCGAGCGGAGGGAATCGCCACGCCCGTCATCGGCTTTCCCAGGGGAGCGGGCGCGCTGGTGGAAACCTACGCCGAGACCGCGGGCGTTGAGGGCGTGGGGCTGGACGTGCAGGCGCCGGCGGCGCTTGGCCAGCGGTTGCAGAAGCGGCTGGCGATCCAGGGCGCGCTTGATCCGCTGCTGTTGCGCGCCGGTGGCGAGGCGCTCGATCGACGTGTCGACGCGCTGATCGGCCAGTGGGGCGGGGGGCCGTACATCTTCAACCTTGGCCACGGCGTGCTGCCGGATACGCCCATAGAGCATATCGCCCGGGTGGTGACGCGGGTGACCGGCTCGTGAGTGAAGGAACGCCGCACCTTGGCACGGTCTTAGAGGCGGTTCCCCGGATCGATGTCTCGCGCGCGGCGGCGCGGCCCCGCGCCCGCGGCGAGCTGTTGGTTGCGGCGATCCTCATCGCCGGCATGTGGGTCGCCACCCGGCCCTACTATGGGATCATCCACGACGCCCGCCTCTATTCGGTCCAGGCGCTGAACGCCCTCTATCGTGGCCGGTTCTCGGCGGACCTGTACTTCAAATACGGCTCGCAGGATTCCTTTTCGCTCTACACGCCAGTATATAAACTCGTCGTCGCCGCCCTCGGGTTGAGGATGGCGAACTTTGCCGCGACGATCACCGGTGAAGGCTTGTGGCTGGTCTCGGCGGCTTGGCTCGCGCGCACCCTGTTCAAGGACCGGACGGAGTTCCTGGCCGCCCTCGCGGCGACGATCCTGCTCTATTCCGGTTATGGCGGCCTCCACATTTTCCATTATGCGGAACCGTTCGCGACGCCTCGCCTGTTCGCCGAGGGGCTGACGCTGCTGTCCTTCGCCCTTGCCGTTAAACGACGCTTCCTGCTGTCGACTTTGGCCATAACGGCCGCCGCCCTGCTCCATCCACTAATCGCGCTTGGCGGACTGGCGGTCATGGCCTTGGTCGCCGCCTTCCATGACCGCCGCGTCTGGCTGCTGATCGCCGTCGGCGGCTGCGCGGCGATCATTCTGACGGCGACGCGCGTGGGGCCTTTCGCGCGCGCCTTCGCCAGTTTCGACGACGCCTGGTTCCAGGTCGTCAGACACCGGTGCAACTTCGCGCTCGTATCGGAGTGGCAGTGGCCGGACTATTGCCAGATCGGCGCTTCCTTCTCGGCGCTGTGCGTCGCGCACAGGCTCGCCTCACCCTTCGAGAAGACCCTCATCCTCTCAACTCTCATCGCAAGCGTGTGCGCCATAATCGTTTCGGTCGTGGGGGCCGACCTCTTCCACAACGTCTTGGTCGTGAATCTCCAGGTCTGGCGGGTGTTGTGGCTGGCGAGCCTCGCCGCCAACGCCTTCCTGGCGATCGTTATCCTGCGCGCGCCCGCTGGCCGCGTGTCCCTGGAATATCTGGCCGCGGCCATTGTGCTCGCCATCGGCGCGTCCTTCTTCCCCGAGCTAAGTTTCATCGCGCCGTTCGTGCTTCTTGCCGCGCTCGCCATTCTGCAGGCCGAACTGCAGAAAGGTTCCCGTTTCGGCACGCTCGTCAAAGGCTTGGTGGGAGCCGCCTTTGTCCTGGCTATGATGGGCGCGGCTTGGCTCGTTGATTTCAACGCCAACCACTCGCTCCATTTTGGCGCGGAGGCCGCGCGCGCGGCCGTGGCCCTGTGTTCGGCTCTGCTTCTAATCGCGCTCGTTCGGTGGGGCGCCACACGTCTGCTGGCGTTGGTCGCCTCCGCCAGCCTCCTCGCCAGCCTCACCTTCGCCGATGAGATAGAGCCTTGGGATGCGTTCACGGTTTCCGATGGGACGCCGGCTAGTCTTCGCGCCTTCGTTCCGGCGGCGGGCACGGTCTACTGGGAGGGCGAGGCAAACCTCGATTTGCTGTGGTTCAAGCTGCTCCGGCCAGGATATTATTCCTGTCTTCAGGGGACGGGCGCGATGTTCTATCGAGGAACGGCGATGGATTACGCGAGGCGCGGCGCGGTGCTACGCGCCCTCAACACCCGGGACTTCAAGGATTTGCCCGGCGAGATGTGCGAGAGCAAACTGAACTTCGGCGCGCGCGGGCCGACCAGCCGCATCCAATTAACATCCGCCTGCCGCGCCCTGCCCGACCTCGACACCGTCATCCTCGATCGCGCCATTCCCGGCGTGGCCGCCCGGTCATGGCGCGCGCCGGTCGCCGAACGCTACCGGGAGAACGATGGCTCGACCACCGAGGTGTCCACCTTCTACCGCTATTCGTGCGCCGATCTCAGATGAGGTTTTCGGCCCAAGATCCCGTGTCGCGCCGCCCGTTGCTGTCCTCGTTGGGGCGGTCCCACGCGTGAGCCAGGGCGGCGAACGCGTGGCCGTGGTCCTGTTCAACCTCGGCGGGCCGGACGGTCCAGCCGATGTCAGGCCGTTCCTCACCAATCTGTTCTCCGACCCCGCGATCATCGGTCTGCCGACGCCGGCGCGCTTGCCGCTGGCGGCCCTGATCGCGTGGATGCGGGAACGGATGGCGACGGCCAACTATGCGGCCATGGGCGGCGGCTCACCGTTGCTCGGTGAGACCCGGCGCCAGGCCGAGGCGCTGGAAACGGCGCTGACCGAGGCGGGCCTTCAGGCCAAGGTGTTCATCGCCATGCGCTACTGGTCGCCGACCATCGATGAGGCCGTCAGGGCGGTGGCCGCCTTCGGGCCCTCCGACATTGTGTTGGCGCCGCTCTATCCACAGTTTTCGACCACCACGACCGGCTCGTCGCTGAAGGCGTGGCAAGGCGCTTATGGGGGACCGGCCGCCGTCCATACGCTGTGCTGCTGGCACGACAACAGGGGCCTGGTGGAAGCCCATGCCGAGGCAATCGGAGAGGTGTGGGAGAAGGCCGGCCGACCGAAGGTGCGCCTGCTGTTCTCGGCCCACGGCATTCCAGTGCGCACCGCGGAGCGAGGCGATCCCTATGCCTGGCAAGTGCAGTCGACCTGCCGCGCGATCGCCGCGCGCCTCGGCGCGGGATGGGATTGGAAGCTGTGCTATCAGAGCCGCGTAGGCCCGCTGAAGTGGCTCGGTCCATCCACGTCCGAAGCCATCGCCGAGGCCGCGGCGGAGGGCCTGGGGGTGCTGATCGATCCCGTGTCGTTCGTCTCGGAGCATGTGGAGACCCTGATCGAGCTCGATCGCGACTATGCCGCTCTGGCCCGGCGCGCTGGCGTGCCTTGCTATCTGCGCGCGCCGGCCCTGGGCGCGCATCCGGTCTTCATAGCTGGCCTGGCGGGCGCGGTGCTGGGGACCCTCGAGCGCGCCGGCGTACAACCTGATGGCGAAGCGTGTCCCTTGAACTTCGCGCGCTGCGTCAGGACGCGGGAGATCGCGGCGTGATCCATGGGCTGCTGATCGGCCTGCATATACTGGCGGTCATCGCCTGGATGGCGGGACTTCTCTATCTGCCGAGGCTGTTCGCCTATCACACCCGGGCCGAGGCCGGCTCGCAGATGGACGAGACGTTCAAGGTCATGGAGGCCAAGCTGGCCACGATCATCATGCGCCCGGCGCTGATCGCGGTGCTCATTCTGGGCGCGGCCCTGGCCTGGTATGACGCCACCCAGGAAGGCTGGGGCTGGCGTTTCCTGCTCACGCCCTGGATGCTGACCAAGCTGGCCGGAGTTGCATTTCTCATCTGGTGGCACCATTTCCTGGTTGCCGAGCGCAGGAAAATCGCTGCCGGAAAGAGCACGCGCTCGGAGCGTTTCTGGCGCGCCACCAATGAGCTTCCATTCCTCGCCGCCATCGTCGCGGTCCTCGCCGTCACCACGAAATTCGGCTGAACGCCGGGGCAAGGATCGCCGCGCGCGGCCAGGCGTTGAAGACCGCGAACCGCCAAAATGCTTGCCAAAACGCTTGACGACGGCGTCGCCTTGGGATTTGTTCCCGGCCCGAAGCGCGCGCCCTTTCCAATCGGGTCTCGTTTCCCCCGCCTCCCCATGGATCACGTCCCCTGCCCAGTCGAGGCGAGCACGCGATCCGACCCCGTAGCTTCATTCGCCCCCGGCCCGCATCACGCCCGTCGGAGGCCCGACCAGGAGCCAGACTCCCAAAGGTCCCAACCACAAGACACGAGTAAATATGTCAGACACCATAGAAATGCCGGTCGCGGACGTCGTTGAAGACGCCGTCGCCGCGCCCGAAGCCGAACCGACCGAGGCCAGCAAGGCCATCGCCGCCATGGGCCTCGCGCGCATGTCGCTGCAGGAGCTGAAGGAGAAGTCGCCCGCCGACCTCCTCGCCTTCGCCGAGCGGTTCGACATCGAGAACGCCAATGCCATGCGCAAGCAGGACATGATGTTCGCCATCCTCAAGACCCTGGCCGACGAGGGCGTCGAAATCTTCGCCACCGGCACGCTCGAGGTCGTCCAGGACGGATTCGGCTTCCTGCGCAGTCCCGAGGCCAACTATCTGCCCGGCCCCGACGACATCTATGTCAGTCCCTCGCAGATCCGCCGCTTCGGCCTGCGCACCGGCGACACCGTCGATGGCGGCATCCGCGCGCCGCGCGAGGGCGAGCGCTACTTCGCCCTGGTCAAGGTCGACCAGATCAACTTCGAGAACCCGGAGAACGTCCGCCACAAGGTCCACTTCGACAACCTGACGCCGCTCTATCCCGACGAGCGCCTGACGATGGAGATCGACGACCCGACGCTCAAGGACCGCACCGGCCGGGTGATCGACATCGTCTCTCCGCTCGGCAAGGGCCAGCGCTGCCTGATCGTCGCCCCGCCCAGTGTCGGCAAGACGATCATGATGCAGAACATCGCCAAGTCGATCGCCGCCAATCACCCCGAATGCTACCTCATCGTCCTCCTGGTCGACGAACGGCCGGAAGAAGTCACCGACATGCAGCGCACGGTGAAGGGCGAGGTGATCTCCTCGACTTTCGACGAACCGGCGACACGCCACGTGCAGGTGGCCGAGATGGTGATCGAAAAGGCCAAGCGCCTGGTCGAGCATCAGCGCGACGTGGTGATCCTCCTGGATTCCATCACCCGGCTCGGCCGCGCCTACAACACCGTGGTGCCGTCATCCGGCAAGGTGCTGACCGGCGGTGTCGACGCCAACGCGCTGCAACGGCCCAAGCGCTTCTTTGGCGCCGCGCGCAACATCGAGGAAGGCGGTTCGCTCACCATCATCGCCACGGCGCTGATCGATACCGGCAGCCGCATGGACGAGGTGATCTTCGAGGAATTCAAAGGCACCGGCAATTCGGAACTCATCCTCGATCGCAAAGTGGCCGACAAGCGCACCTTCCCGGCCATGGACATCACCCGCTCCGGCACCCGCAAGGAAGAGCTGCTGACCGATCCGGCGGTGCTGAAGAAGATGTACGTGCTGCGCCGCATCCTTAATCCGATGGGCACCATGGACGCCATCGACTTCCTGCTCGACAAGTTGCGCAACACCCAGAGCAACGACGAGTTCTTCGAGTCGATGAATACGTAACGACGGAGTGCTGCGTCGGCTCTACCCTCACCCGCTCGTCGGATCGGGCATGCAGGTGACGCTCTTGTCGCCGTCCTTCTTGTCGGCCAAAGCCTGCTTGCATTCCTGCAAGCTCGAATAGCCGCAGCGCACCCGTGCATTCGCCTTCTGGTGGAAGCCGCACCAATTCTCCGCGCTGGCGCCGGTTGCTGAC
>JBOHLC010000059.1:0-6570 GCA_050729395.1 Caulobacteraceae bacterium | reverse complement strand
CCTCCACCCGCCGGTCGAGATTGCGCGGCATCCAGTCGGCCGAGCTGATGAACACGCGCGTCTGGTTCGACGGGATCTTCTGGCCATTGGCGAAGGCGGCGATGCGGGCATGCTCCAGGAAGCGGCCGACGATGCTCTTGACCCGGATGTTGGCCGACAGGCCAGGAATCCCCGGCCGAAGGCAGCAGATGCCGCGGATGACGAGTTCGATCGACACGCCGACGCAGCTGGCCGCGTAGAGTGCGTCGATGATCTCCGGATCAACCAGGGAGTTCATCTTGGCCCAGATCGCGGCCGGCTTCCCCAGGCGCGCGTCGGCCACCTCGGTCCCAATCAGCCGCAGCAGATCGGCCTTCATCGTCACCGGCGAATAGGACAGCTTCTCCAGTCGCTCGGGCTGAGCGTAGCCGGTAATGTAGTTGAACAGGCGCCCGGAATCCCGGCCGAGGGCAGGGTCGGTCGTGAACAGCGACAGGTCGGTGTAGATCTTGGCCGTGACCGGATGGTAGTTGCCCGTGCCGTAGTGGCAGTAGGTGCGCAACATCTCGCCCTCGCGCCGGACCACCAGCGACAGCTTGGCGTGGGTCTTATACTCGACGAAGCCGTAGACGACGTGGACGCCCGCCCGCTCCAGGTCGCGAGCCCATTTGAGGTTGGCCTCCTCGTCGAAGCGCGCCTTGATCTCCACCAGGGCGACGACGTTCTTGCCGTTGCCGGCGGCCTCGATCAGGGCGGCGACGATCGGGCTGTCCTTTGAGGTGCGATAAAGCGTCTGCTTGATGGCCAGGACGTTTGGATCCCGCGCCGCCTGCAGCAGGAACTGCACGACCACGTCGAAGCTCTCGAACGGGTGGTGGACGAGGATGTCCTTTTCGCGGATGGCCGCGAAGCAGTCGCCGCCGTGATCGCGGATGCGCTCGGGAAACCTCGGCTGGAACGAGGGAAACTTCAGCTCCGGATGGTCGGCCGGGATCAGCTCCGAGACCTGCGCCAGGCCGAGCTTGCCATCGATGCTGACCACATCCTGAGCTTCGGCCCTCAGGCCATCGACGATGAATTCGCGCAGTTCCTCGGGCATTGAAGCCGAGATCTTCACCCGCACGACCGAACCCAGGCGACGGCGCTTCAGGCGGGCCTCGAATTCGCGCACCAGATCTTCGGCTTCCTCCTCGATCTCCACGTCGCTGTCACGGATCAGGCGGAACAGGCCACTGCCCTCGACCTTGCAGCTGGGGAACAGCTTGTCGAGGAACAGGATCAGGAAGCTCTCCAGGGCCACGAAGCGGCGCTGCGGCTTGCGCCGCCCGTTCCGGGCCGCCGGCAACTCCCAGAACCTCGCCACCTGGCTCGGCATGGGCACCAGGGCGTGGAGTTCGCGGTTGTCCGGTCGACGACGCAGCTTCAACGCCAGGGCGAAACCGAGATTGGGGATGAACGGAAACGGATGGGCCGGATCGATGGCCAGCGGCGTCAGCACAGGGAAGATGCTGGAAAGGAAGATCGCCTCGGCGGCGACGCGATCGGCGTTGGTCAGGTCCTTGGCGTCGAGAAGCTTGAGGCCTTCGGAGGCGAGTTCACCGCGCAACTCGAGCCACAGGCGCTGCTGGTCACGCATCAGGAGATTGGCTTCGGCGTTGACCTTGCGCAGCTGCTGGCTCGGCGTCAGGCCGTCCTGGCTCAGCACGCGCACGCCCTCGCGCACCTGAGCCTTCAGGCCGGCCACGCGGACCATGTAGAATTCGTCGAGATTGTTGGCCGAGATCGACAGGAATCTGAGCCGTTCCAGGACCGGGTGGCGAGGGTTCCCCGCTTCCTCGAGCACGCGCTTGTTGAACTCAAGCCAGGATAGTTCGCGGTTGAAGAAGCGCTCGGGCGAGGTTGCCAGTTCGCCGCCAGGCTCGATGCGCCCCACCGGTTCGATCGGCTGGCCGACGACGGCGGGTGTCATCTCGTTCATGGGGGACGTTTGGGGATGCGATGCGATTTAGCGAGCCTGAGTGTTTTGGCGCCCGCCGCCAGCATCCGCAAGGTCTCAGCCGCCGCGGTCAAGAATTTCATCGCGCTGATGGAGGATGTCGCGGACCAAGGGGAGCGTCACTTCGCGTCTTTCCGCGCCAGCGCGCTCGTCGATCCGACGCACCAGGTCCTGAAGCGCCGGCGCCGAGCGTTCGACGCGTCGGATGATATAGTCGGCGACCCCCGTGCCTGGCTTTATATTCCGTTCACTGAACAGTTTCTTCATCACGCCGAGGAGCACGAAATCGTCCGGCGGTTCCATGCCTACCACGGTCAGGGCCTTGAGGCGCGAACGCAGATCCGGCAGGCGCGCGGGCCATGTCGCCGGCGCCGTGCGACCGGTGATCAGCAGGCTGGCCCCGCCGTCGGCCAGGTTGAAAAGGTGAAACAGAAGCTCGTCCGGCGCGCGCCGGTCGGCGTCTTCGATCAGCATCGGTCCGCGGAAGCTGTCAAGGCCAGCCGAGAGCGCTGGCGTCGTCGCCCCCGCCATGGCGGCCCAGGCCCGCGCCAGATGGGTCTTTCCCGACCCGGCCGGCCCAATGAGCGCCAGCCGGCCGCCCGGCCACTTGGGCCAGGCTTCGATCGCGGCCACCGCGGCGGCGTTGCAGGCGGACACGATGAAGTCGTCGCGCGCGTACGAAGGCGTCCGCCCGAGGTCCAGGCGCAACTGACGGGCGGAGCGAGCGGATGAGGACGTGGTCACGCGCGGGTTCTATGCGTTGTGGGCCCCGCCAGCCACGCCTCTGCTAATGCCTGCCCCATCATTCGGCTCCGCCGGCCAGATGGCGCAGCTCGGTGATCGGGTGTTCGAGCGCCGCGAGCGCTTGCGCCGCGGCCATCCGGCCGCGTTCGACGGCCAGGTCGTAGCCCTTCCAGTTGCCCATCTCGACATCGTCGAGCTTGGGTTCGATGAGCACGTCCGTCGCCTCGTGAGCCGCGGCGATCTGATGGTAGGCGGTGACCGTGGCCGCCCTGATGAGGATCGACACGATCGGCGCGCCGCTGCGCCAAGCGCCGGAAGAGAACCAGTGGGCGATCGAGGCCGGACCGGCGATGTCCGATGCCGTCAAGCCGCGCCCGGCGCCCACGTCGACGCCGATGATCGGACCGCCGTGGAACGAGCGCATGATGTCGGCCGGAAAGTTGTTGAGCACCGCGCCGTCGACGAGGACATCATCGCCGGACGCCACCGGCGGCAACAGGCCGGGTAGGGACAGCGATGCGCGCAGGGCCTCGCTCAGCGAGCCCTGACGATGGATCTGCTGGCCCCCGGTGGTCAGGTTGGTCGAGACGCAGAAGAATGGCAGCCACAAGTCGCAGATCGCGCGCTCGCCGAAGTGCTCGGCCAGACGCTCGCGCACCCGCCCGCCGCGGGTGATGGCGACGACGGGCCAGGTGACGTCGCCCACCGGACTGGTCTCGACGAAGGCCTTGCGCACCCGCGCGTCGAGTTCTGTGTCGTCCCAGCCCATGGCGATGCCGGCGCCGACGATCGCGCCCATGGAGACGCCGCCGATGAAGTCGATCGGCGCGCCCGATTCCCGCAGGACCTGAATCGCGCCGACATGGGCATAGGCGCGCGCCGCGCCGCCTGAAAGCACCAGCCCCACCGCTCGCCCGGCCAGGTTCCGCGCCAACCGATCGATGTCCTCCTGGCGGCCCAGGCGGACCTGGAAGAGCCGGGCGGGACTGAGCGCCTCGGTCCAGGCGGCCGATCCGCGCGGCGCGGAGATGTCGGGGTCTTGCAGAAGCACGAGGTCGGTCGCCATCGACCACGGCGCCCCGGCGGGCGGCCGATGGTGCTTCGCGGGAGCTTCGCCGCCGCTGGCCAGATGAATCACTCCGTCGACCTGCCGCCGGACCAGCGCCCGCCAGGCTGCCTGGTCATGTTCGACCGAATAGAAGACGAAGTCGTTGTTGCGCTCGATGTTGGCGAACCACTGGGGCGTCGCCGGCCCCGCGTCGGAGGCCAGGGCGACGCAGGTGTGGCCCAGCTTGCGCAGGGCGGTGTTCAGCTGATCCGCCAGCAGGTGGGCCTTCGCGCCCGGCGTCAGGGCGACGATGGCGAACACGCTGCGTGAAATGGCTGGTTCGTCGCTGGGGGTCTCGCGTGACCGGGCGAGAACGAGCCGCGACAGCTCGACCAGGAAATCGGCGTCGCAGTGGGTCTGCGCCAGGAACGCCGCGCGCGGCATGGCGAAGAGCTCGCTGTCGCGCAGCGCGAACATGCTGGCCGGATAGGCCGCGCCGGCGATCACCGCCATCTCGCCGACCGTCTCGCCCGGGTGAACCGTGACCAGTCTCTGGTGGGCCTCGCCGATGCGCGCGGCCAGGCGGCCGGTCTTCAGGAAATAGAGATGGTCGGCGGTCTCTCCGGCCTTGAACAGGGGCGAGCCGCCCGGGAGACAGAAGGAGACGGCCTCGCCCTCGGCGAGCTGGCGCTCGAAGAATCGCGCCAGGGAAGGCAGCGGACGGTTCCGAAGGGTCTGAGTCACGGGCCAAATCCTAGCTGTCGGCGGCGAAGCTGGCGATTCTTCCCTCGCCCGCGCCGCGCGGTGTATGGCAAGGCGATGCCGAAGCTCGCCACCGCCGTCGATTCCGCCAGCGATGGCTTCCAGCGCCTCAAGGCGGTCAATGAGGGTCTGGCCGCCGCCTTGAGGGCGCGCGTGGCCGAGGCGTCGCTCGGCGGCCCGCCTCAGGCGCGCAAGCGTCACGTCGCGCGCGGCAAGCTCCTTCCGCGCGAGCGGGTGGAACGGCTACTCGATGTCGGATCGCCGTTCCTTGAAGTCGGCCAGCTCGCGGCCTTCGATCTCTACGACGGCGAGGCGCCTGGCGCCGGGATCATCTGCGGCATTGGGCGTGTGGCGGGCCGCGAGGTGATGATCGTGGCCAACGACGCCACGGTCAAAGGCGGGGCGTATTTTCCGCTGACAGTCAAGAAGCACCTGCGCGCCCAGGAGATCGCATTGCAGAACCGCCTGCCGTGCGTCTATCTGGTGGACAGCGGCGGGGCCAATCTGCCGTTCCAGGCCGACGTGTTCCCCGACCGGGAACATTTCGGCCGCATCTTCTTCAATCAGGCGCGGATGAGCGCGGCGGGGGTTTCCCAGATCGCCTGCGTCATGGGCTCCTGCACGGCCGGCGGGGCCTATGTGCCGGCGATGAGCGACGAGACGGTGATCGTGCGCGGCACGGGCGAGGAGAGCCAGGGGACCATCTTTCTTGGCGGTCCGCCGCTGGTGAAGGCCGCCACCGGCGAAGTGATTTCCGCCACCGAACTTGGCGGGGCCGACACCCACGGCCGCCAGTCCGGCGTCGTCGATCACGTCGCCGCCGAAGACGAAGACGCGCTGCGCATCGTCCGGGACATCGTCGGCCGTCTCAATACAGTGAAGACGGTCGCTCTCGATGTGAAGGAGGCCGAGGCGCCGGCCTACGATCCGGCCGAGCTCTATGGCATCATCCCCGAGGATGTGCGCGCGCCCTATGAGGTGCGCGAGGTCATCGCCCGCGTCGTCGACGGCTCGCGCTTTGATGAGTTCAAGGCGCTCTACGGCGCGACCCTGGTGTGCGGCTTCGCCCGCATCTGGGGCTATCCGGTCGCCATCCTGGCCAACAACGGCGTCCTCTTTTCCGAGAGCGCGCTCAAGGGCGCCCATTTCGTCGAACTGGCCTGCCAGAGAGGGGTCCCGCTCGTCTTCCTTCAGAACATCTCCGGCTTCATGGTCGGCGGGAAATACGAGGCCGGCGGCATCGCCAAGGACGGCGCCAAGCTGGTCACGGCCGTGGCCTCGGCCGAGGTTCCGAAGTTCACCGTGCTCATTGGCGGCTCGTTCGGCGCCGGCAACTACGGCATGTGCGGGCGCGCCTTCAGCCCGCGTTTCCTGTTCACATGGCCCAACAGCCGGATCAGTGTCATGGGGGGCGAACAGGCCGCCAGCGTGCTGGCCACCATCCGGCGCGACGGCATCGAGGCCCGCGGCGAGACCTGGCCGGCCGAGGCCGAGGAGGCGTTCAAGGCCCCGATACGCGCCAGCTACGAGGCGGAGGGCGACCCCTATCACGCCACCTCGCGCCTGTGGGACGACGGCATCATCGATCCGGTCCAGACGCGCGACGTTCTGGGCCTGGCGATCAGCGCCTCGCTGAATGCCCCGATCCAGGCCACGCGCTTTGGCGTGTTCCGCATGTAGGACGAAGGAAGCACGCCCATGCCCAATCCCATCGCCGACCCCCTGGTCGAAGGCCTCGACACCGACGCCCAGTCGCGTCTGGTCGTGGTGGACGCCACCCCCGACGGCATCGCCACCGTCGTCATCAACCGGGCCGATCGGCGCAACGCCTTCAACGCCGAGGTGATCGGGGCCCTGCGCAGCGCCTTCGACACCCTGGAAGGCGCGGACGGCGTGCGCGCGGTGTTCCTCGCCGGCGCCGGCGAGGCGTTCTCGGCCGGCGCCGACCTCGAATGGATGCGTGCCGCCGCCGACTACACCGAGGCCGATAACCATGAGGACGCCATGGCCATGGCGACCATGCTCAAGCGCCTCTATGACC
>JBOHLC010000058.1:0-6792 GCA_050729395.1 Caulobacteraceae bacterium | reverse complement strand
GTGATGGTCGGGTCCATCACGCCGACATGGCCGGCATGGATCAGCAGCTTTTCGCCGGCCGCGAGATCGCGCTCGACGATTTCGCCCGACAGGTCGAGGAACACGGTGCCGGGGCCGGTGACCTTTTGCAGGATGAAGCCCTGGCCGCCGAACAGGCCGGCGCCGATCCGTTTATGCCAGGCAACCGAGAAAGTTATGGATTTTTCAGCGCAAAGAAATGTTTCTTTCCGGCAAATCAAGGATTGACCGGCTTCGAGCTTCATCGGCACGATCTTGCCGGGAAAGCGCGGCGCGAAGGCCACATGACCGGCGCCGCGGGCGGTGAATTCGGTAATGAACAGCGAGCCGCCGCTGAGGCTGCGCTTCAGCCCGGAAAAGAACCCGCCGCCGGTGTTGGTGTTCATCGCGACTTGGTCGTTCATCCAGCACATCGAATTGGTCTGGCTATAGACCACCTCGCCCGGCGCGAGGTCGAAGGCGACGGTCTGCATCACGCTGCCGGAAATCTCGTATTTCATGGCGTTCCCCCTCTGCTGTTTCGCGGCGCCGATCCCCGCACGCCGCAACCCCGGGGCCAGTTATAGCAAAAATCCCGCCGGTACATCTAGGTTTGGGTTTTGGCAGTATTCCTGATCCGCTCCTCGCATCGCCGCCCTTATTCCGAGATAGGGTGCCCAAGCAAAACCCAGCGCGTGCCGTTGAAGCGCATCAATTGCATCTGGTGCATCGGAAAGTAGTTCGTCGGTGAGGTGCTGAGGGTGATGCCCGGCAGCAGCAGCGGAAACGACACGTTCTTGAGATGCGTCGCGACCTTCATCACATTGGCGCGGGTAAGATCGTTGCCGCAACGTCGCAGCACTTCGACCAGCGCCTCAGCGGGAAGATAGCCGTCGGTCTCCGCTTTGTCGCTTTCCCAATCCTGTCGCGGCACGTACTTCTTCACCCAGGCGAGATAGGCTTTGACAGCGGGATCGCCGGCCCAGGTCGGATCGGTCGGGTCCTTGCTGCTGGTGGTCGAGATCACGCCGGTGAGCTTCTTATTGCCGACCCGGCCGGCGACGCTCTTCGCGCTGGCGACATAAGGCAAGAGGATCGGCGTCGAGGGCGGCATCTGTTCCCGGGCGGTGGCCAGCGCCTGGGGCGCCATGCGGCCCTGGGTGATGAGGTAGAGCGTATTGGCGCCGGCGCTGTGCAGCGAGATGATCTGGGAGGTGACGGTCGCGTCCATGGCGCCGTAGCTTGCCTGTGCCACCACGAGCTTCGCGGCCGCGGCGCCGAGCGTCTTAAGGAACGGGCCGAGATGGTCGGTGCCGAAATCGTCCTGCTGATAGAGAATGCCGATCTTGGCGTGGGGATGCTTGGCGAGGATAAACTTGGCGAACACCTTGCTTTCGAGCGCGTAGCTCGCCGCGAATCCCATCGTCCACGGATACTTCCGGGGATCGATGAGGCTAGTCGAGCCGGTGGTGACGAAGAGCTGCGGCACCTTGTGGGCGTTGAGATAGGGCCGCACCGCGATGTTGGTCGGGGTGCCGAGCGCGCCGAACATCAGGAGCACATGGTCCTCCTCGACCAGACGGCGCGTGTCTTCCACCGTCTTCGCCGGATTGTAGCCGTCATCGAGGGCGATCAGCACGATCTTGCGGCCGTTGACGCCGCCATGGGCGTTGACCATGGCGAAATACCCCGCCATCTCCCGTTCGAGCGGCACGGTGGGCGAGGCCGGGCCGGAAAACGGCCACGTAAGGCCGATCTTGATTTCAGTATCGGAGGCGCCGGGACCATAGGTGCCGCGCGCCAGACTCCGTGGCGGCGACAGGGCCATCGCGAAGAGGGCGAGAGCCGCAATTGCGAGGATTCGCTTCATGGTAAGACCTCCCTGGCCCCGCATCTTATGGCGGTGAGCGCCCTACGGCGCGGTTCGGGCGGGGCTCGATCCGCAGTCTAACGCCGGCCGAACAATTTTTCGATATCGGCGAGGCGCAATTCGACATAGGTCGGGCGGCCGTGATTGCATTGCCCGGAATGAGGCGTCGCCTCCATCTCGCGCAGGAGGGCATTCATCTCGGCCTGGTTGAGGCGCCGGCCGGCGCGGACCGAGCCGTGACAGGCAAGGGTGCCGCAGACCTCTTCGAGCCGTTCCTTCAGGGCGAGCGCGTCGCCCAGTTCCGCCAGTTCCTCGGCAAGGTCGCGGACGAGGCCCTTGGTGTCGGTCTCGCCCAATAGCGCCGGCACCTCGCGCACCACGATGGCGCCGCGGCCAAATTTTTCGAGGACGAGGCCGAGTTCCGCAAGCTCCGCCGCCCGCGCCGCGAGCCGGTCGGCATCGGCATCGTCGAGCTCCACCACTTCGGGGAGGAGCAGGATCTGGCGCGAAACGCCAGTCGCTTCGAGCGCGCGCTTCATCCGCTCATAGACGAGCCGCTCATGCGCCGCATGCTGATCGACGATCACGATGCCGTCGGCGGTCTCGGCGACGACATAGGTGTCATGGAGCTGGGCGCAGGCGGCGCCGAGGGGATAGTGCCGCGCCGGTTCGGTCTCGGCGACTGGCGCCATTGGCGGCGGCGCCGGCCGGTCCAGCGTCGCGGCGAGGCCGGGCTCATAGAGCGCGGCCGCGGTCTCGGCAAGGCCGTGCGGCAGGGTCGAGCGTCCCGACGGATAGGCAACATTGCCGCCGCCATGCGGACGGAAGGCGGCGAGCGCGTCGGCCGCGACGCTGGTCGAGGCGCGATGGCCGGCGGCGGTGATCGCCTGGCGCAGGGCGCCGACGATGATGCCGCGAATGAGGGCGGCGTCGCGGAACCGCACCTCGGCCTTCGCCGGATGGACATTGACATCGACCTCATCCCCGGGAAGGTCGAGGAACAGCGCCACCATGGCGTGGCGATCGCGGGCGAGGAAATCGGCATAGGCGCCGCGCACCGCGCCGGCGAGGAGCCGGTCGCGCACCGGCCGGCCGTTGACGAAGAGATACTGCTGGGCGGCGTTGCCGCGGTTGTAGGTCGGCAGGCCGGCGAAGCCCGAAAGCCGCGTCTCGTCCCGCGTCTGGTCGATGGCCAGCGCATTGGCGGCGAAGTCACGGCCAAGTACGGCGGAAAGCCGGGCGACACGGCCCGAGTCGCCGTATTGCTCCGCCTCCAGCCGCAGCGCCTGCCGCCCGTCGATCTCCAGGCTGAAGGCCAGGTGAGGATTTGCCATGGCCGCGCGTCTGACCTCCTCGGCGATGGCCATGGCTTCGGCCCGCTCGGATTTCATGAACTTCAGCCGCGCCGGCGTGGCGTAGAAGAGATCGCGCACCTCGACGCGCGCGCCGTGCGGGCCCGCGAACGCCGCCGGACCGACCTCACCCACCGCCCCGGCGTCGACCCTGATGGCGAAGGCGTCGACGTCGGCCGCCGCTCGCGAGGCGATCGTGAGCCTGGCGACCGAACCGATCGACGGCAGAGCCTCGCCTCGAAAGCCCAGGGTGGCGATCCGCAGCAGGTCGAACGCGCCGTCTGGGCCAGCCGAAAGCTTGGAGGTGGCGTGGCGCTCGATGGCCAAGGGCAGCTCGGATTGCGTCAAGCCCGCGCCGTCGTCTGCCACCAGGATGCGGGCAAGGCCGCCGCCTTCGATCTGGATCTCGATCCGGCGCGCGCCGGCGTCGAGCGCGTTCTCGATCAGCTCCTTGACCGCGCTCGCCGGTCGCTCGACCACTTCGCCGGCGGCGATGCGATTGACGAGCTCGGGAGGCAGCCGGCGGATGGCCATGGCCCCATTATAGGCCCGATTCCGCGGACGCGGGGCGTCGAGCGGGCGCCTATTCCTCCGCTTCGGGCGTGTCGCGGCCGGCGCGCTCGGCGATGCGGGCGGATTTGCCGCGGCGGTCGCGCAGATAATAGAGCTTGGCCCGGCGAACCGCGCCCCGGCGCTTGACTTCGATCGAGTCGATCATCGGCGAGAGCACCGGAAAGACCCGTTCGACGCCTTCGCCGAAGCTGATCTTGCGCACGGTGAAGCTCTCCTGAAGCCCGTGACCGGAGCGGGCGATGACGACCCCCTCATAGGCCTGGACGCGCTCGCGCTCGCCTTCCTTGATCTTTACGTTCACCCGCACGGTGTCGCCCGGCTGGAAGGCGGGAATCTTCTTGCCGCTGGTGACCCGCTGGGCTTCGGCCTTCTCCAATTCCTCGATCACGTTCATCGCTTTAGTCCTTCTTCCTTGCGGGCTTGACGACGCCCTTTGCCTGTTGATTGGCGAGATGCGCCGCCCACAAGTCCGGACGCCGCTCCCGCGTTGCACTCTCCCGTTGCTCCCGCCGCCACTTCGCCACTTCGGCGTGATGGCCCGACAGCAGAACCTCGGGCGTCTCGCGACCCTCGAAGCTGCGTGGACGGGTGAACTGGGGATGCTCCAGCAGACCGTCCTCGAAACTCTCCTCGGCGAGGCTGGCGCGCTCGCCCAGGACCCCGGGCAGAAGGCGCACACAGGCCTCGATGAGAACCAGAGCCGCGGCCTCGCCACCGGCGATGACAGCGTCTCCTACCGCGACTTCCTCGAACCCGCGGGCGTCGATCACCCGCTGGTCCACCCCTTCGAACCGGCCACACAGAACGATGAGACCGGGCGCCTGCGACCACGTCTCGACGCGCGCCTGGGCGAGGGGCGTTCCCCGGGCGCTCATATACAAAAGCGGCCGACCGCCAGCCTCGATGCTATCCAGCGCCGAAGCAATCACGTCCGCCCGCATGACCTGCCCCGGACCGCCCCCGGCGGGGGTGTCGTCCAGGAAGCCGCGCTTATCCTTGGAAAAGCCGCGGATGTCCACCGTCTCCAGCCGCCAGAGATCCGCCTCCCGCCACGCCGAGCCGATCAGGGAGACGCCGAGCGGGCCGGGAAAGGCTTCCGGAAACATGGTCAGCACGGTGGCGACAAAGGGCATGGGTGAGGGATGCACATCGTCCGGCGCCGGAGGTCAACTGGCGATTGCGCACGGGTCGCTGTAGGAGAGCCCTCCCCGCTTTACGAGGCTTCCCGTGCGACTGCCCCAGGCCCGGCTCGATCAGGTGCTCGACCGCTTTCGCGAAGTCGAAGCGCGGATGGGCGCGGCCAGCGAGGCGGGCGAGATCGTGCGCCTCGGGAAGGAATACGCCGAACTGAGACCGGTGGCCGAGGCGGCCGAACGCCTGGCCAAGGCGCGGGCTGAGCGCGCCGACCTTGAAGCGATGGCCGGCGCCGAGGATGCGGAAATGGCGACGCTGGCGCGCGAGGAGCTGATCGCCCTCGACGCGAAGCTTCCCGAGGCCGAGCACGCGCTTGCCCTGCTGCTCGCCCCACGCGACGCGGACGAGAACGCCTCGGCCATCCTCGAGGTGCGAGCCGGTACGGGCGGCGACGAGGCGGCGCTCTTCGCCGGCGATCTCTTCCGGATGTACCTGCGCTACGCCGCTCTGCACGGCTGGAACGTGGAGATCGACAGCGTCTCGGAGGGCGAAGTCGGCGGATACAAGGAGATCATCGCCTCGATCGAGGGCGAGGGCGTGTTCGGGCGCCTGAAGTTCGAGAGCGGCGTGCACCGGGTGCAGCGCGTGCCCCAGACCGAGACGCAGGGGCGCATCCATACCAGCGCCGCCACCGTGGCCGTGTTGCCCGAACCCGAGGATGTCGACATAGAGATCAGAGACGCGGACCTGCGCATCGACACCTACCGCTCGTCCGGCGCCGGTGGCCAGCACGTCAACAAGACCGACTCGGCCGTGCGCATCACCCATCTGCCGAGTGGCATCGTCGTCACGTCATCGGAGAAGTCGCAACACCAGAACCGGGCGCGGGCGATGAAGGTGCTGAAGGCCAAGCTCTATGAGCAGAAGCGGGAGGCGCTTGACGCCGAGCGCTCGGCCTCGCGCCGCAGCCAAGTGGGGTCGGGCGACCGCTCCGAGCGCATCCGCACCTATAATTGTCCGCAGGCCAGGGTGACCGATCACCGGATCAATCTGACGCTCTACAATCTGCCCAAGTTGATCGAGGGCGAGGCGCTGGACGATGTCATCGAGCCGCTGATCGCCGAGGATCAGGCCGCGCGCCTGGCGAGTCTTGAGGAGACGACGTAATTGGCGGTCGACGGCGTCGTGGATCGAGGGAGAGGCGGAAGATGTCGAAATCTGTGACCACTGCTGAGTTCTCGAACGAGCTCACATCCGACCCCCGGCCAAATCCTCATGGAGGACTTCTTGAAGCCTCTGGGCATGAGCCAGACGGCGCTCGCCGGCGCCATTGGCGTGCCGCCGCGACGCATAAACGAGGTCGTGCTCGGTAAGCGCGCGGTGACGGCCGACACCGACCTGCGGCTGGCTCGCTATTGGGGTCTGACCTCCGGATTCTGGCTGCGCCTGCAGATAGACCACGATCTCATGCGTCGCCGCCGGGAGCTTGGGTCAGCCTCGAGTCCATCAAACCCCGCGCCGCGTAAGCGGCCCCCGCCACCAGCGCCACGATCCTGACGCGGGCGCGTGGTCTTCAAGGACCGCCCCGAGGACCTGAATGGCGGCTTGGACTTACGACGATCTGGCGCCGCGCCAGCCTCGCCGCGGGGCGGCTGGGCGAGCGCTCGCCGTTGGCCTCAGCCTCGCGGCCCATGGCGCGATCCTGCTGCTGATCCTGACCTCCGCGCGGACCACCGTGGCGATGGCCCCCGTGATCGCGGCCGTGCCGGTGGAGCTGATCCGACCGCCTGCGCCGGCGCCCGCCCCCTCTCCCGCCGCCGCGCCCGCGCCGGCCCGCTCGTCGGCCAAGTCCAAGGCGCCGACCAG
>JBOHLC010000057.1:0-4463 GCA_050729395.1 Caulobacteraceae bacterium | reverse complement strand
GTCCTGGCCCGGAACGAGGATCGTCGGCGTTCCGGCTGCCGCGGGCGCGGCCCAGGGAACGTACAGAATCGACGAAAGAACCGCCGCGACGGCGATTTGCCTGCTCTTTCCAAGGTTCATGGGAGCCTCCTAAGCGGTGTCACGATGAAGGGAAACGCGAGGGCGCGGATTGGCCCTGAACGCGCGGCGCGCCGCCGCGGGCCGCGACCTTCTCGCGGGCCCGCCTTATCGCGGCGCCCGCGGCGCCGAGCCCCATGACCAACATGGCCCATGTGGCTGGCTCCGGCGCCGCGCCAGATCCGACGATTTCGTCCGACATGCTCGTGGTCGAAAACTGGAGGGCGTATCCGTCCAGAAACGCGGTGTCGGCGGATGACCCCCGAAAATCGGCTAGCGCGACCGAGAAGGTCTGCAGCGGGTCGGCGGAGATGAAGATCTGCCTATAGGGATAGACCTGGACGTTGGCGGCGCCCTCGTGGGCGCCCGGCGCGGCGCCGCCAATCTCCGTCACATCCCCCGTCACGCCCGCCGTGAACTGATCGAACTGGTAGCCGGGCAGCGTCTCGATGTAGTCGCCGATGGTCAGGCTCGTCATCTGGTCGTCGGCGAATTGATAGGTCACGCCATCAAGGGTGAAGGCGATCGACAGGAAGCCGTGCGCGGGATCTGTCTCGGAATAGCAGCCCCGGCCCGCCGCCGCGCAGAACGGATCGTTGGGCGGCAGGTAGGCGGTGTCATAGGTGAACGTGCCGGTTATGGAGTCTCCGGCGGCCGCGCCGTTCCAGACCGCCGGATTGGCGTCGGAAATGACGGTTGCGGTGAAGGCGCCGTCCACGTGAGCGGCATAGACGGGCGAGGCCGCGGCGATCGCGACCGCGGAGATCATCGGGAGCGCGGCCAGCACCAGAGCGGTGTGCGCGGCCAAGACCGGACGTCGGCTCAACGGCTTCGCCGGATGCGGAGGGTTCCCCGCTATCGTCGCGATGTTCTTGAACCGGGACCGCCCCATATCGACCTCGCCCGCGGCACAGCGCCGCCCGATGCGCTCGAAGCTGACGATGGCCTTGGTCCGTGGCCCTTGTAGTCATACAGATGGATGAGTTGCGCCGCGTTTCTCGAGGGCGCCGCAGCGGATCGGGAGGCCGAGCCGATCTCCCAGAAGAAGTCCGCCGGCGGCGAACAACGAAGGCTGAATCGGGATGGGTGGGTCGAACGCGCACGTCGCGGGAGAGGCGGAGGTCGGCGATCTGCTGGATCTCATCTACGACGCGGCTCTGGATCCCGAACTCTGGCCGCGGGTCGTTGAAGGGGTGTCCGACGCGCTCGGCGGTTGGGGAGGCAGCCTCACCGAACAGAACCAGCTGGACGCTTCGGGCGAAGGCGTCTTCGTCCGGGCCGATGCAGGGGTCTCGACTTCATATTTCAGCTACTCGGCGCAAGACCATCCATTGCTGCACACGGCGGACCCGGACGCTTTCGTGCGGGAATGGCGGCCCCGAGTTCTCACCGACGAGGATTTGATTCCAAAGGAGGAACTGGTCCAATCGCCTTATTACAACGAGCTTCTGCGCAGAGTGGACATCCATTCCATCTTGATCTTCCGTTTCGCCTTGCGCGGAACGGTGGCGACCAACATGAGCATCGGCCGTCCGCTCCGGCGCGAGCAGTTCGGAGCGCACGAAATCGCGCTCGCATCGCGATTGCAGCCACACCTGATGCGAGCGATTGAACTCGGCCGGCGCGCCGCCGCCAAGCGCGGCTTGGCCGAAGATGTGACCCGGTTCCTCGATAGGTCGCCCGACGGTTTCATTCTACTCGACGAACAACTTGCCATCCGCCAGATGAACCTTGCGGCCGAAAGATTGATCGCCAGGCGGGATGGGCTGCGCGTGTTCGCCGGCCGGCTCTGCGGCGCCACACAAGAGGCGACGAACCGCCTGGCGGCGTTGGTCGCACGGGCAAGAGCGCCAAATCCCCGGCATCGCTCCGGCGGTTCGATGGCATTGCCTTCACCCAGCGGTCGACCGCCGCTGTCGGTCACGGTGGCGCCGGCGCGTCCAGGGCGCTTGGCTTTTTTCGATACCGGTCCATTGGTGATCGTGTGCGTGGCCGATCTCGAGGCGACCGTAAGATCCCCCGGCGACCACCTTGCCGAACTCTTCGGTCTGTCCCCGGCGGAGGCGCGTGTCGCCCTGGCGCTGTTTGAGGGCTTGACCTTGCGCGAGGCCGCGGACGCCTCGGGCGTGAGCTTCAATACGGTGCGCACTCACCTGGCTCGAATTTTCGACAAGACCGGGGTGAACAGGCAGTCGGAACTCGTCCGACTGATGCTTCGAAGTTCCGGCCCGTTGAGCGAGGAGCCTAGGGTTTCGCTTGTCCAGCCGTAGAGACCGCTTTCGCCCGGAAGACGGCCGACCATTTCCACCGTGGCGATGACCAGCGGCCGGCCGCTCACGAGGTCTCCATTTCGGCGCGGGTGATGGTCCAGACGCCGTCGAGCCAGGCGACGATCTCGCGCGCGCCGCCATGGTCGAACATCGCGTAGCGCTCGCGCAGCCGCGCCTTGGCCGTTCCGCTGAGCCGGTCCAGCCCGCTGTCCTGGAGTTGTGCCAGGTCGGTGCGCACGCTCGCCGCAAGGTCGGGGCCCAGGACCGCCTTGGCCGCGCGCGCGAAGGCCGCGCCATAGTCGTAGGCCTCGCCCAAGGCATAGCTTTCGACCAGAGTGAGCGCGGGGATCCGGCTCAGGACCGCCTGCGAAGCGGGGTTCACCGCATGGGCCCGAATGGCGCCGGCCATGGTCGTCGCCCGTCCGGTGAAGGCGCGAAGATGCAAGGACCTGCTCATCACCGGCCCGTCGTTGACCGGGTAATTGTCCCAGATCGTCGGCTTGCGGCGCAGGCTCTCGGCGATTCGCTCGAGGTGGTTCACCCCATAGGCGCGCGAACAGACCTCCTCCCCGGTCCAGAAGATGTCGATCGCGGGATCCAAGCCCGCGCCCAGTTCGTCGAGATAGGCGCTCGGGCGCGGGCCGAACGCTCGGTCGAGGAGCGGATCGTCGCTATAATAGGTCGGACAGAAAATCAGCCGCTCGGCGCCGGTGCGGGCCACGATCCAGTCCATGATCGCGACTTGCTTCGTTGCAAGCCCTGGAAGATCGCCGCGCATGTCGTCGAACAGGATCGCCAGGTCCCGGACGCCGATCCCGTCCAGTTCGGTGAGCTTGCGCGCGAGGTCCGTCTTCGCCTCACCGTCGAAGGCGCGATAGATTTCGAAGGGACTGAGGCCGACTCCGAAGCGCACGCCCGTTGCTTTGCACTGGCCCGCCAGTGCGCAGAGCGTCAGCGCCTCAGCCTCGGGGAACGGCTCGCGCCAGCGCCGGCGGAGGAACGGATCGGCCTTGGGCGCATAAAGGTAGAAGCCGTAGCCATGGCCGGCCAGAAAGGCGATCGTCTCCGCCCGCGCCTTGGGCGTCCAGGGGAGGCCGTAGAACCCCTCGATCAGGCCGAGATCGACCTCCTCGCCGCCGGCGCTCTTCATGCGTGAGATTCCCCTCGTTCTATGGGAGGGCCGTTCGCGACCGTTGTCGAGCCTGTTGCAGGGCCTGGGGCAGGAGGCGGGCGAACCTGGCGGCCATCGCCGCCTGGCCGACGTCGTCGGCGATGAGGTCCTGGCGCACTTCCAATTCGAGCATGTCGTCGCCCGGATAGCGGGCATGTCGGGGTGCGGTGTAGTCCGTCCCGTCCATGGCGTAGGGTTCGTTGTCGCCGACGACCAGATCGCTCTCCGCGCGCAACAGAGTGAGCATGGCCTCGCTAACGGATGAATCGCCCAGATGCAGCACGCCGACGCGCCACGGCCGCTCGATGCCCGCCATGCGCGGCGTGAAGCTGTGCTGGAAGACCATGACCGTGGAGCTTCCGCGCGCCCGCCGCCGCTCGAGGACCTCGCCGATCCGGCGATGATAGGGAGAGTGGATGGCCTCGACGCGGGCCGCGCGCTGCGTCGGGCTCAGGTCGGCGTTACCGGGAATCGCGACGCCATCGGAGACGGCCAGGATCGAACCCGTCTGGTCCGGCGCGCGATTGCAATCGATCACGAGCCGCGAATAGGGCTGGGAGATCGCACAGGCGTCGAGCGCCGCCCCGAGCTTCCTCGCCACGCCAAGCGCGCCGATGTCATAGGCGATATGCAGATCGAGGGCCTCGGGCGGAAGCCCCAGCCCGGCGAGCGCCTTCGGAATGGCGCGGCCCGCATGATCGACCACGATGACGAACGGGGACTCCGAGTCCGGCCTGACGACGTCGAACGGCGGCGGATCGTCTCCGCCCAGCAAGGCTGAACCTGTCCCGTTCACAGGCGTTTCATTTCCGGGCTAAGCCGCCCATTCAGTCCGGGGACTTCCATGCACATCCGCGTCGGTTACGACATCGTCTTCGATTGTCCAGCGCCCACGCCCATGATCC
>JBOHLC010000056.1:0-2766 GCA_050729395.1 Caulobacteraceae bacterium | reverse complement strand
CGGACGAGAACGAGATCGAGCTAGTAGAAGACGTTGTAGACCACGCCGACGACCTCGCGAGTCGTGACATCAACCAGAAGCGCATCCGGGCCATAGCGCACCCACCGGTAGCCGAACGGCGGCGGCTCGAGCCCCATCATGGCGTAGTTGTTGATGTAGTAGGCGGCGCCGAGGAGCGCGAACGGCAGGAACTGGCCCCGGCTCCACCGGCGATAGGCGAAACCCGGCGGATAGCGGAACGCGCCGCCGCGATAGCGGCGCCCGTTCCAGCCGAAGTTTGGCCGCGACGGCCGCCAACCCGGACTGCTCGGGTTGCCCGGTCGATTGGGGATGCCTGGACGGTTGGGGCGACCGGGGGTCGGGCGGCCCGGAGTCCCCGGATTTGGTCGGTTCGGCGCGCCGGGATTTGGCCGGTTCGGAGCACCTCCGCCGGGAATGCCCGGACGACTTGGGCCAGCGCCTGGGCGATGGGATCCGCCATTCCCGGGACCGGGCTTGTGGGGACCGCCGTTACCCGGCTTCGCGGGCCGCTTCTGCTGATCGGCCGCGGGATGCGTCCGATCCTGGGTCATCTGAGCGATGGTAAGGGACGGCAGGACGAGCGCGATACAACTCGCGACCAGAAGAAGCCTCTTCATTTTCGCAAACTCCTTGCTTCGAGCGCCCGCGCCGGTCCCGCGCGCTTAGGATTTTTTCGACGGGACAGGCGTCGGTGAAATCCCCCCGATCGGTGTCCAAGCGTGGCCGATAGGCGGCGGCGCATGGTGGACCCCGAAAGCCCTGCCCTGTCAACGTGGCTGGCGACCGGCGACTTCCCGGCGGAAGCTGGCGAAGTCCCCGGCGCGGATGGCCCCGCGCATGCGCGCCATCAGGGCCTGGAAGAAGGCGAGGTTATGCCATGACAGAAGCACCTGGCCGAGGATCTCGCCAGATTTGAACAAGTGATGGAGGTAGGCCCGCGAATAATCCCGACTCGCCGGGCAATCGCTGGCGCCGTCCAGAGGCGCGTCATCCTCGGCGAAACGCGCGTTGCGCAGGTTGACGACGCCGTTCCAGGTCCAGGCCTGACCGTGGCGGCCGGAGCGGGTCGGCAACACGCAGTCAAACATGTCGATGCCGCGCGCCACCGCTTCGACGAGATCGACGGGCTTGCCCACGCCCATCAGGTAGCGGGGCCGGTCGGAGGGCAGCAGACCGGCCGCATAGTCCAGCACCTCGCACATGACGGCGTGCCCCTCGCCGACCGCCAGTCCGCCGATGGCGTAGCCGTCGAAGCCCGTCTCGATCAGGCGCTCGGACGATTCCCGCCGCAGATGCTCGAAGGTCGAGCCCTGCTGGATGCCGAACAGCGCCTGGCCGTCGCGGGCGCCGAAAGCCGCCTTGCAGCGCTCGCCCCAGCGCGCCGAGAGGCGCATGGCCTCGCCCGCGCGGCGCTCCTCGGCGGGCCAGGCGATGCATTCGTCCAGCTGCATGGCGATGTCGGCCCCCAGGAGATCGGCCTGGATCTCGATCGACCGCTCCGGCGATAGGACATGCCGTGACCCATCGATGTGGCTCTGAAAGCTGACCGCTTCCTCCGCCACCTTGGCGATCTTGCCAAGCGACATGACCTGGAACCCGCCCGAGTCGGTCAGGATCGGGCCGTCCCAGCGCATGAAGCGGTGCATGCCGCCCAGGCGCGCCACGCGCTCGGCCGTCGGTCTCAGCATCAGATGATAGGTATTGCCAAGCAGGATCCGCGCGCCGGTCTGACGCACCTGATCGACGGTGAGCGCCTTCACTGTTCCGGCCGTGCCCACTGGCATGAAAGCCGGCGTATCGATGATCCCGCGCGATGTTTCCAGCCGCCCCGCGCGAGCGCCGCCGTCGCTCGCCTCGATGACGAAGTCAAAGGCCGCCATCAGGCGCGCCAGAGCAGCGAGGCGTCGCCGTAGGAATAGAACCGATAGCCGCTCGCGATGGCGTGGGCATAGGCGCGCGCGATGACGTTGGCCCCGGCAAAGGCGCAGACGAGGACGTAGAGCGTCGATCTCGGAAGATGGAAATTGGTCATCAGGCCTTCGGCGGCGCGGATCTTGTATCCCGGCGTGATGAACAGGCTGGTTTCGCCGCGAAAGGATCGCAGGATCCCGCGCTCGTCGAGGGCGCTCTCCAGCAGGCGAAGACTGGTGGTGCCGACGCAGATGATGCGCCCGCCGGCGGCGCGCGCTCGATTGAGCGCATCCGCCGTCTCCTTCAGCACCTCACCGCATTCGGCATGCATACGGTGGCCTTCCAGGGTCTCGCTCTTGACCGGCAGAAAGGTCCCCGCGCCCACGTGCAGGGTCACGAAATGGGCCTCTATCCCCGCCCGCCCGAGCCGCTCGAGAAGATCGGGGGTGAAGTGCAGGCCGGCGGTTGGCGCGGCCACCGAGCCGGCAACCCTGGCGTAAACGGTCTGATAGTCGGCGAAATCGCGTTCATCCTCGGCCCGACGTCCGGCGATATAGGGCGGCAAGGGCATCAGGCCGCGCTCGGCCACGGCTTCGTCGAGCGCCTGTCCCGCCAGGTCGAATTCGAGAGCGACTTCGCCCGCCTCACGCTTTTCCGCGACCGTGGCATTCAGCACGCCAAGCAGGCAGGCGCGTTCGCTGGTCTCGCCAAAGGCGACGCGATCGCCGATCGCAAGGCGTTTCGCCGGTTTGACGAAGGCTGTCCAGCGCGACGGCGTCAACCGGCTCAGCAGCGTCGCTTCGACGCGCGCGACCGCGCCGGCGCGGTCGCGCC
>JBOHLC010000055.1:0-12642 GCA_050729395.1 Caulobacteraceae bacterium | reverse complement strand
AGCGCCGCCCTCAAGCGCGGCGCGCCGGCGCAGGAGGCGTTGCGCGAGGCATTCGCCAGGGGCTTGGACATCCGCCGTTTTGAACTGCGCGAGCCGCGTCTGCACGAGGCCTTCCTGGTGCTCACCGGCGCGGGAGGGGTCCCGTCATGATTCGCCTGCTGAGGATCGCCCGGCGCGAATACCTCGCCTATGTGCGCACGCCTGGCTTCTGGCTGTCGCTGCTGCTGCTGCCGGTCGGCCTTTCGACCATGGGGGTGGCGCGCGCGGTTCTGAACAAGACGACGCCCCCGCTGCGCATCGCGGTGATCGACTTCTCCAACCAGGGCATGGCCAAGGTCGTCACCGCGGCCCTTGCCGCCCCAAACGCCGACCCCAAGACGATCATCGTCCCGGCGCCTTCCGGGCCCTTCGCCAACCCGGCCGACGCCGAGGCGAGGCTGCAGCCCTATCTGCGCGGCCAATCCGTGCTCCCAGGCGGCGCGCGCCTCGACACCGCCGTCATCCTGCGTCCGGCCGGCGACACCGTCGCCATCGACTACTGGAGCCGGAACATCAACGAGGACGGCCTCGAGGGTTTGGTGAGCGGCGCGGTGCAGACCGCGATCCGGCGCGACCGGTTGCGGACCCTGGGCGTCGAGCCTCAGGCGCTCGCCCGCGTCGAGAACCTCAGCCCGGAGGTCTCGGTCTTCTCGCCCAAGGCGGCGACGGGAAAGGTTTCGTTCAGGGACCGATTGCCGCAGCTGGCCGCGCTGGCCATGGGTATGCTCCTGTGGATGGTGGTGCTGACCGGCGCGGGGATGCTGCTCAACAGCGTCATGGAGGAGAAGACCAGCCGGATCATCGAGGTGCTGCTCTCTTCGGCCTCGGTGCCGGAAATCATGGGCGGCAAGATCCTCGGCGTCGCCTGCGTCACCGGCACCATCCTGGCCTTCTGGATGACCATCTCTGGAATCCTCATCTTCACCCTCGGCTCGCCGTCGATCGCCGGGGAAGTCCTGGACGTATTCCTCAGCCATGGCCGCTGGGCCTATTTCGCGCTCTATCTCGGCGGCGGCTACATGATGTTCGCCACGCTCTATGTCACCATCGGCGCCTTCTGCGAGACCGCGCGCGAAGCCCAGACCCTGCTCGGGCCGATGATGATCATCATGAGCATTCCGCTGGTTTACATGATCCTGTCGATCGGCCGTCCGGACGCGCCACTGCTGCGCACCCTGACCTGGGTGCCGTTGTTCACGCCGTTCATGATGGCGGCGCGGGCGGCAAACGATCCGCCGATCTGGGAGATCCTGGCCACCGGGGCGATGATGGCGGCGGTGACGGCGCTCGAGTTATGGGTCGCCGTGCCGGCGTTCAAGGCCGGGGCCCTGGCCACCGGCCGGTTCGATACCCGCGTGTTCTTCGCCCGGCTGACGGGACGGGCGGCGCAAGCCTAATCCGGCTGCGGCGGCCCAGTCTGGTCAGGAGACTGGTCAGGAGACTGGTCGGGCGAGCGGTCGGGCGCCTGATCGGGCATCATCGTCGGCGGGGCCAGCGGCGGCTCGCCCTCGTCGACGCCGTTGGGCGCCTCGGCGTCCGGCATGGACATGCCGTCCAGGGCCTGACCGATGGCGTCGTCCTGGGCCTCGGGGATGGGCGTCCCGCCCGGGATCGGCTGCACCTGCAGACGCGGCAGCGCCGCGACCATGAAGCTTCGCCAGATTTCCGCCGGCACGCTGCCGCCGGTCACCCTGCGCATCGGCGTGCTGTCATCGCGGCCGACCCACACCGCGGCGGTAAACCCGCCGGTGAAGCCGATGAACCAGGCATCCTTGTAGTCGCTGGTGGTGCCAGTCTTGCCGGCGAGGTCGTAACCGCGAATGGCGGCGCGCCTGCCGGTGCCGGAGGCGATCACCTGGCGCATCATCTGGTCCATTTCCGAGAGAGCCGGCTGGCCGATGACGCCCTGCTTGTCGTTGATGCTCGTCGCGTGCTGGAAGAGCACGCGGCCGGTGGCCGTGCGGATGCGCTCTATGCCATAGGGGGCGACGCGAAAGCCGCCGTTGGAAAACGCGTCATAGGCCTCGGCCATCTCCAGAGGGCTAACGTCCACCGCGCCCAGCGCCATCGACGGATTGGTCTGGATCGGCGAGGAGATGCCGAGGCGCTGAGCGGCCTCGGCCACCCGCTGGGTGCTGACCTCATTGGCCAGGCGCGCGGCGACGGTGTTGATCGATTGGGCAAGCGCGGTCTCGAGGGTGACCTGGCCCAGGTAGCGGCCGGTATAGTTGCGCGGCGTCCAGTTGCCGATGGTGATTGGCGCGTCGACGATCTCTTCGCCGGGCGTGTGGCCGGCCTCCATGGCCGCCAGATAGACGAACGGCTTGAACGCTGATCCGGCCTGGCGGCGCGCCTGGCTGACGCGGTCGAACTGGCTCTGGGCGTAGTTGGTTCCCCCTACATAGGCGCGGATGCGGCCCTGCCCGTCGACGGCGATCAGAGCGCCTTCGGCGACGCCCTGGCCGGCGTGGGCGGCGACGCCGGTCCGCACGGCCTGCTCGGCCGCCGACTGGATCGGCAGGTCGAGGGTCGTCTCGACCACGAGGTCCTCGGTAGGCTGGCCGACCAAGGCGCGGACCTGGGCGTCGAGCATATCGACGAAATATTGGCCACGCTGGTCGGCCAGCGTGGCCGAGACATGAACCGGCTCGCTGAAGGCCTCGTCGCGCTGCTGGGGCGTGATCGCGCCGGTGCTGACCATCGCGTTGAGCACCAAGGTGGCCCGCTTGGCGGCGCGGTCGCTGTTGGCGGCCGGATTGTAGCGCGACGGTCCCTTCATGGTCCCGGCCAGCAGAGCGGCCTCGCCCAGGGTCAGCTGGCTGGCCGGCTTGTTGAAATAGCGCTGCGCGGCGGCCTCGATGCCATAGGCGCCGCCGCCGAAATCCACCCGGTTGAGATAGAGGGCCAGGATCTGCTTCTTGGAGAAGTGCATTTCCAGCCACACGGCCAGGATCAGCTCCTGGATCTTGCGCCTATAGGTCTGGGAGGAGGTCAGAAAGAGGTTGAGCGCCAGATGCTGGGTGATGGTCGAGCCGCCGCGCAGGCCGCTGTGCGGGTGGGTGAGGTTATAGACCTCGGAGCGGAACATGCCCCACGGGTTGAAGCCGAAGTGGTGGTAGAACTGCCTGTCCTCGATGGCCACGAAGGCGGCCGGCACGTAGGGCGGTAGAGTATCGATGTCGGCCGGCGGGGAATACTGGCTGCCGCGCACGGCGATCACCGAGCCGGAACGGTCGAGATAGGTGATCGAGGGCTGGCGGTGGATGTCGTAGAGCTTGGACGTATCGGGCAGGTCGCGGGCGAAGACGACCAGGAAGCCGGCGATGAAGATCAGGCCCCAGACACCCAGGACCACGCTCCAATAGAGCATTCCGCCCAGCAAGGTGCGCCGTCGTCGCGCTGGCGCCGGGCCGCCGCGTCCGGGGTTCGCCATGGTCTATCCTCGAGCGTCGCCCCGGCATGGGATTCTAGCCGATGCTCGCATGGCGCGCGAGAGTGGTTGACGAAGGCTTAAGCGGCGCTTTCTTGGACGCGGTCGCCCTGACATAAGGCGCGCATGACCCCAGACCTCGAACGGGCCCGCGCGGTGCTGCGCGAGGTGTTCGGCCACGCCGAATTTCGTGGGCTTCAGGGCGAAGTGATCGGCGAGGTCCTGGCCGGACGGGACGCGCTGGCGGTGCTGCCGACCGGCGGCGGCAAGAGCCTGTGCTACCAGATTCCCGCGCTGCTGCGGCCCGGTGTCGGGTTGGTCATCTCGCCGCTGATCGCCCTGATGCACGACCAGGTGGACGCCTTGCGCCAGCTTGGCGTGCGCGCCGCCCGCGTCGACAGCGGCCTGTCGGGCGAGGAGCGGGCGCGTGCGTGGCGTTCGCTGGCGGCGGGCGAGCTGGATCTCATCTATCTCTCGCCAGAAGGCCTGATGCAGGGCGTGCTCGAACGGTTGACGGCCGCCCCGGTCGCCCTGATCGCCATCGACGAGGCCCATTGTGTCAGCCAATGGGGCCATGACTTCCGGCCCGAGTACCGAACGCTCGGGCGGCTGGCCGACCTGTTTCCGGGGGTTCCGCGCCTGGCGGTGACCGCCACGGCCGATGCGCGAACGCGCGAGGACATCCGCTCCCAGTTGCGACTGGGCGAGGCGAACGAGTTCGTCGCCAGTTTCGCCCGGCCAGAGCTGGCTTTGAGCGCCGAGGCCAAGCGTGACGGCGCGCGTCGCCGGGTCGGCGAACTGGTCACGGCGCGCAAGGGCCAGTCCGGCGTGATCTACTGCGGATCGCGCGACGGCTCCGAGGCCCTGGCCGAGCGGCTGGCCGGTCAGGGACTGAAGGCGCGGGCCTACCACGCCGGCCTCGACAAGACGCTGCGCCATGAGCGGTCGGACTGGTTCCGTTCCGAGGACGACGCGGTGATCGTGGCCACGATCGCCTTCGGCATGGGCATCGACAAGCCGGACGTGCGCTTCGTCATCCATGCCGATCAGCCGGCCTCCATCGAAGCCTATTGGCAGGAGGTGGGCCGCGCGGGGCGCGATGGCGAGACCGCGGACGGAATCACCCTCTACGGAGCCAAGGACATGGCCTGGGCGCTGGAGCGCATCCGCCGGCGCGATCTGCCGGAAGCGGTTGCCCAGGTACAGACGCGCAAGGTGCGCCAACTCTACGCCATGCTCGGCGGCGCGACTTGCCGCGCCCAGGCCGTGCGCCGCTACTTTGGCGAGGCCGATGCCGCGCCGTGCGGCCGATGCGACCGCTGCCTGAGGCCGCCGGCCGGGATCGACGCCTCGGATGCGGCGCGAAAGGCGCTGTCGGCGGTCCAGCGCCTGGGCGGCCGCTTCGGCCGTGGCCGGCTGGTCGATCACCTTCTGGGCCGAACCAACGGCGTGCGTGAGGACGAGGCGGGCATGTCGACGTTCGGCGTCGGCCAAGACATCGGCGCGGGCGATTGGCGCGATCTGATCGAGCAGCTTTTGTTCGAGGGGCTGTTGGTCGAACAGCCCAACGACGGTCGCCCGCTCATCGCCCTGGCCGATCGCGACGCCGTGCGCCAGGTCTACCGCGGCGAGCGCACGCTCACGGTGTTGAAGACGGCGAAGACGGACAAGGGCGCGGCGCGGGGCCGAACGCGGCGCCCGGACTCGCGGCCACCGATGTCCGATCTCGAGGAACAGCGGTTCGAGGCCCTGCGCGCCTGGCGGCGCGAGGAAGCCGTCCGGCAGAGCGTGCCGCCGTATGTGATCTTTCATGATCGCACCCTGGCCGAGATCGCCCGCCAGAGGCCGGCGGACAGCGCCGCCCTGCTTGCCATTGACGGCGTCGGCCAAGCCAAGCTCGACCGATACGGCGCGGCGGTGCTCGAACTGGTCGGCCGTTAGAACGATCTCAATTGGATGTCCTCGCGGGCGTCATGAGCGATATGGACCCCACCGTTCACGCAGCCACGAAGAACTCGCGGCCGCTCCACGGCCGCGACCTTCATCCCTCGGTGAGTTCGAGACGCCGTTCAATGCGATCAATCCGCGCCTGTATGGAGGCGATTGCCCCGTCCTAAGCGACCTCCGTCTGCATCAACGCGACCATATGGCTTTTGAGCGAGCGTATGTCGGTCTTCACCTCGACGAGGTCATCGGCCATCGCCGCCAACTTGGTCTGAATAGCCTTCAGCGTCTCCAGGAGCAGCTCATTGGTCACGTTGTCAGCCATCGGCCACTTCCCATCAGTGATCGCACACTACCACAGCGGCGCCGCCACCGCGACGCGGCCTAGACATCCACCGCCGCGTCCAGGGCGTTTTCCTGGATGAATTCGCGGCGCGGCTCGACGAGGTCGCCCATCAGGCGGGTGAACATGTCGTCGGCGTCGTCGGCGTGGTCGACCTTCACCTGCAAGAGGGTGCGGGCGTTGTGGTCCAGCGTCGTCTCCCACAGCTGGTCGGGGTTCATCTCGCCAAGGCCCTTGTAGCGCTGCACGGTGAGCCCGCGGCGGCCGGAATCGTAGACCGCCGCGACCAGGTCGAGCGGTCCGCGCACCGTCTGGCCGCGGTCGCGGCGGCGGAACATCGCCGGCGCGGCGAAGGTCTCGGCCAGCTTGGCGGCCCGCTCGGCGAGGCGCCGCGCGTCGGCCGAGTGCAGGGTCTGGCCATCCAGGACGATGTGTTCGCTGACCCCGCGCTTGACCCGCCTGAACTGATAGCCCCCGCCCAGGGCGGGCTCTCCGGACCACGCCCCGTCGCCTTCCTCGGCATACATATCGAGCCTGCGGGCGGCCTCGGCCGCGTCGTCGGAGTTGCCGAGCAGCCCGGCCAGCGCCGCCTGCTCGATGGCGAAGGCCGGCGCGCGCGCCGAAAGCCGCTCGATGTTGGCCTTGGCCTGGCGCGCGGTCTGAACGAGCTGGGCCAGATCCCGACCGGCGATGCGCTCGCCCGACGCCAGATCGAGCTGAGCGCCCTCCAGGCCTTCGTCGACCAGGTAGGCCTCCATTTCCACGTCATCCTTCAGATAGCGGAAGGCCTTGCCTTTGCTCGCCTTATAAAGGGGCGGCTGGGCGATATAGAGGTAACCGCGCTCGATGATCTCCGGCATCTGACGATAGAAGAAAGTCATCAACAGAGTGCGTATGTGAGCGCCGTCGACGTCGGCGTCGGTCATCACCACAATGCGGTGATAGCGGATCTTTTCGACGTCGAAGTCCTCGCGGCCGATGCCGGCGCCGAGCGCGGTGATCAGGGCGCCGATCTGTTCGGAGCCGAGCATCTTGTCGAAGCGCGCGCGCTCGACGTTGAGGATCTTGCCGCGCAGAGGCAGGACCGCCTGGTTCTCGCGGCTGCGCGCCTGTTTGGCTGAGCCGCCGGCGCTGTCGCCCTCGACCAGGAACAGCTCGGACTTGGCCGGGTCGCGCTCCTGGCAGTCGGCCAGTTTGCCGGGCAGGGAGGAAATATCGAGGGCGGACTTGCGCCGGGTGAGTTCGCGCGCCTTGCGCGCCGCTTCGCGCGCGGCGGCGGCCTCGGCGATCTTCTGGACGATCAGCTTGGCCTCGGTCGGATGTTCCTCGAACCACTGGGCGATGCCCTCGCCCACAAGGCCCTCGACGGCGGGACGGACTTCCGAGGAAACCAGCTTGTCCTTGGTCTGGGAGGAGAATTTCGGATCGGGCACCTTGACCGACATGACACAGGTGAGGCCCTCGCGCGCGTCCTCGCCGCTCACCTGGACCTTCTCGCGCCGCGCCGCGCCGGAGGTCTCGGCATACCCCGTGATCACCCGGGTCAGGGCGGCGCGAAATGCCGACAGGTGCGTTCCCCCATCCCGCTGCGGAATGTTGTTGGTGAAGCACAGCATGGTCTCGTGATAGCCGTCGTTCCACCACAGGGAGAGATCGATCTCCACTTTCTCGCGCCGGCCGCGGATGACGATCGGCGATTTCAGGAGCGGCGTCTTGGCCTTGTCGAGATGGCGCACGAAGGCCTCCACCCCGCCCTCGTAGTGCAGGCTCTCCTCGAACGGTTCGGCGTCGCGCAGGTCGCGTAGCACTATGACCACGCCGGAATTGAGGAAGGCCAGCTCGCGCAGCCGGTGCTCGAGGGTTTTCCGGTCGAAGTCGATGTGGGCGAAGGTGGTCAGGGAGGGAAAGAAGGTGACGTCGGTGCCGGTCAGGAACTCGCCGTCCGCCCGCTTCGGCGCGACGCCGGTGACGGCCAGCGGGGTGACGGTGAAGCCGCCCTCGAAGCGCATCTCGTGAACGAGACCGCCACGGTAGATCTTCAGCACCAGCCAGTCCGACAGGGCGTTGACGACGGATACGCCGACACCGTGCAGGCCACCGGACACTTTGTAGGAGTTCTGGTCGAACTTCCCGCCGGCGTGGAGCTGGGTCATGATCACCTCGGCCGCCGACACGCCCTCGCCTTCGTGGATATCGGTGGGAATGCCGCGCCCGTCGTCGGTGACGGTGCATGAGCCGTCGGCGTTCAAGGTCACCTCGACCCGCGAGGCATAGCCGGCCAGAACCTCATCGATGGCGTTGTCGACGACCTCATAGACCATGTGATGCAGGCCGGTGCCGTCATCGGTGTCGCCGATGTACATGCCGGGGCGCTTGCGCACCGCCTCCAGGCCCTTGAGCACCTTGATGGAATCGGCGCCGTACTCGTTCGGCTGCTCTTCGATCGGTTCGTCGGTCATTTATTTATCCAAGAGGTTTAGGCATCCAAGAGGTTCAGGCTGGAGGCTTCGACCCGAACCGCGAGGGCGCGGCCCTTGAGGGTTTCGAACAGCGCCTCATCCGTCCCAGTGAGAAAGGCCTGGAGCGAAAGGGCCTCGATTTCGTCGAACAACGCCGCGCGCCTCTCCGCGTCGAGGTGGGCCGCCACTTCGTCCAGCAATAATATAGGATTCGGTTGCGAAATGGCACGCGAAAGGCGCGCCGCCTGGGCGAGAATCAGATTGAGGATCAAGGCCTTCTGTTCGCCGGTCGAGCACGCCGCCGCGGGCCGGGCGTCGGGCCGGCTGGCGACCGAAAGGTCGGCGATATGCGGGCCGCTAAGAGAGCGTCCCGCGGCCGCGTCCCGCGGCCTCGAAGCGGCCAGGGCCGAGGCCAGCCGCGCTTCCATCTCGCCGGCGTCGACCGCTGCCCACTCGCCGGTAAGCTCGAGATCGGCGGCGGGAAACGGGCCAGCGCCGCGCGCCTCGATCTCGGCCGCCAAGGCGTCGACCGTCTCCGCCCGCGCCCGCGCCACGGCCGCGCCCGCGTTGGCCGCGCGCGCCTCCAGCGCGTCCAACCAGGCTCGATCGGAGGGGCCCGAGGTCAACAGGCGCAGGCGCTCGCGCATGGCGTGCTCATAGGCGCTAGCCTGGGCCGCGTGGCCCGGCAGGGCGGAAAACACCAGCCGGTCGAGAAAGCGGCGCCGGTCGCCGGCGGGGCCGCTGAATAGGCGGTCATGGGCCGGCGTCAGCCAAAGGGGGCGAAGGTGCTCGGCCAGGGCCGAGATCGGGGCGCTTTCGCCGGCGATGCGGGCCACGCGGCGGGCCGCCGCCTCGCCCTCGACGCCGGTGCCGAGCCGGGTCTGGCTCTCGCCTGAGGAGACCTCGGCCGACACCGCCCATGGCAGGCCCTCTGCCCGCGGCGCTTCGCGCCGACCTATCTCGTTCGCCGCGGCGTTCCTCAGGCCCCTGCCGGGGGAGAACAGGCTGATCGCCTCCAGCAGGTTGGTCTTGCCCGCGCCATTGGGTCCGAACAGGAAGCACGTGCGCCCGCCCGCCTCGAGGCTCGCCTGGCGATAGGAGCGGAAATCGGTGAGCGTCAGTCGCTGGATGCGCGAGCGCATGAACTTGGGCGGGTCAGGCCCTGAGCGGCATCAGCACATATTGCACGCCGACGTCGGTCGGATCGAGCACCAGCACCGGATCGAGCAGGGTGGCCGCCGCGGCGCGGTCGACGAAGCGGAAGTCGGTGGTCTCACCGCCGATCTGGGCCGTGACGTCCATAAGATAGCGGGCGTTGAAACCGATCTCGAACGGATCGCCATCGTAATCGACCTCCAGCTCCTCGACCGCCTGGCCGGTTTCCATATTGCGCACGGTGAGGATCACCCGCCCGGATTCGACCGCCAACTTCACCGATCGGCTCTTCTCCGAGGAGATGGTGGCCACCCGGTCGACGGCGGCGGCGAACAGGGCGTTGTCCACGGTCATCACGCGGTGGTTCTCGCGCGGGATCACCCGGGTATAGTCCGGGAACGAGCCGTCGATGACCTTGGAGGTGAGCGTCGCGCGGCCGAACTCGAAGCGGATCTTCTGCGGGCTGAGACGCAGATCGACCGTCTCGCCGGCGTCTTCCAGCAGGCGCCTCGCCTCCTGCACGGTCTTGCGCGGCACGATAACCCCGGCCGCGCCGGAAGCGCCTTCCGGGGCGGGCATTTCGGCCAGAGCCAGGCGATGGCCGTCGGTGGCCACCGCGCGCAGCAGGGCGCGGCCGTCCTGGATCACGGAGTGCAGGTAGATGCCGGTCAGGTAATAGCGCGTCTCCTCGGTGGAGATGGCGAAGCGTGTCTTGTCGATCAGGCGGATGAGCTCGGCGGTGTCGATGGTGATCGCGCCGGAAAGGCCGTCCGAGGGCATGACCGGAAAGTCGCCGGCCGGCAGGACCGGCAGATTGACCTTGTAGCGGCCGGCCTGCACCGCCAGACGCGGGTCCGAGCCGGTGAAACTCAGCGAGACCTCCGCTCCCTCGGGCAGCTTGCGCACGATCTCATACAGCGTGTGCGCCGGGGCGGTGATCTGGCCAGGGCTTTCGACATTGGCCGGCGCCGCGTCGGCGATTTCCATGTCCAGATCGGTGGCCGAGAAGCCGAGGCCCTCGTCGTCGGCCGACAGAAGCACATTGCCGAGGATCGGAATGGTGTTGCGCCGCTCCACGACACTTTGCACGTGAGCCAGGGCCTTCAGCAGCGCGGCCCGTTCGATCGTCAGCTTCATGTTTGCGTCCAGTGATCGCCGCCGGGAGCCCCCCGCGCGGCGCGTGAAATTGTGGACTTGCGACACTAGCTGATTTGTCGGCGCGAGGAAGAGGCGGCGCGCGGCGCCGAGCTCAGCCTTCCGCCTTAATCTCCGGCGCCTCGGCGGCCGGAGCGGCGGAGTCGCGGGCGGAGACGATGACCATGGCCGGACGCACCACCCGCCCGAAGAGTTCATAGCCGTCCTGCATCACGGCAATCACCCGTCCCGGCGGAATCTCGGCCGAGGTCTGCTCGGTCATGGCCTGATGCAGGTGCGGATCGAAGCGGTCGCCGGGCGCCGGCGCCAAGCGCTTGAGGCCGTTGCGCTCGAAGGCCGACATCAGCTCCTTCTGGGTCATCTCCAGGCCGACGGCGAGACTGGTCGCCAGCGGGTCGTCGTCATTCTTGGGCGCATGCGCCAGGGCGCGGGACAGATTATCGGCCACGCCCAGAAGATCCCTGGCGAACTTCTGGATGGCGTAGGCGCGCGCGTCGTTCATTTCGCGCTCGGCGCGGCGGCGCGTATTCTCGGCCTCGGCGGCATAGCGGAGCGCCTGGTCCTTGAGCTGGGCCACCTCGGCCTTGAGATCGGACGCCTCGTCCGATTCCTTGGTCAACACTTCGTCACCGGCCTCATTGGCCGCACCGTTTTCCTTGGTCATTCGCCCTCGCCTAGTCATCCAAAAGTCTGCCGAGCGCCCGCGCGGTGTAGTCAACTAACGGAATCACTCGGGCATAGTTCAGCCGCGCCGGCCCGATCACTCCGACCGCGCCCAGCAACTTCTGCCGGCCGCTCATATAGGGCGCGGCGATCAGGGCGGAACCCGAAAGCGAGAAAAGCCTCGTTTCCGCGCCGATGAAGATGCGCACCCCGGCCGCGCCGCGCACGTCGTCCAGAAGGTCGATCAGCCGCTCCTTGCGCTCGAGATCGTCGAACAGCATGCGTACGCGCTCGAGATCGGCGCTGGCCTCGGAATCGCCGAGCAGATTGGCGCGCCCGCGCACGATGAGCGCCCGCTCGGCCCCCTCTCCGCCCCAGGCGGCGAGGCCGTCCTCGATCAGGCGCGCGGCGGCCTGGTCCAGTTCGCGCCGTGCGCCGGCCAATTCGTGCGTCACCTCGGCCTTGGCTTCGATCAGAGTGCGTCCGCGCAAGCGCGCGTTGAGGAAGTTGGACGCTTCCTGCAGGGCCGATGGCGTGAGGCCCGAGGCATGCCGCATCAGGCGATTTTCCACCTGGCCGTCCTCGAACACCATGATCGCCAGCGCCTGGTCGGGGGCCAGGGCGACGAACTCGACGTGTTTGACGCCCGCGTCGCGCACCGGGGTCACCACAACGCCGGCCCCGCCGGCCAGGCCGGAGAGAATCTCGCTGGCCTCGTTGAGCGCCTCGTCGAACGAGCGTCCATGAGCCGAGAGCCTGGCCTCGATGTCCCGCCGGTCGGCCTCGCCGACGTCGCCCAGCTCGAGCAGGCCGTCGATGAACAGCCGCAGGCCCGCGTGCGTCGGCTGGCGCCCAGCGCTGGCGTGGGCCGCGCCCAGGAGACCGAGGTCGGTCAGATCCTGCATGGTGTTGCGGATCGAGGCCGGCGAAAGCTGCATGCCGCCGCGGGCGATGGTGCGCGAGCCGACCGGCTCGCCGGTCTCGAGGTAGGTCTCGACGATGCGGCGGAACACCTCGCGCGCGCGCGCGTCGAGCTCCGAAAGGCTGGCGCCGCGAGGGGTTATCGGGCCGACGAACGCGTTGGTCATCTCTGATGGATTAGGATAAGCGCCGCCTTCGCGGGCGCAAGCGGGCGTCGGCGCCAGCGAGGATTTCGACCCATGCGACCTTCCGGCCGGGCGGTGGACGCCTTGCGAGCGGTGAGTCTGGAGACAGCGGTGAACCGCTACGCCGAGGGTTCGTGCCTAGTGGCGTTCGGCCACACCCGGGTGCTGGTGACCGCGAGCGTGGAAGAGGGTGTGCCGCCGTTTCTGCGCGGGCGCGGCCGGGGCTGGGTCACGGCCGAATACGGCATGCTGCCCAGGGCGACGCACACCCGTGGCCGGCGCGAGGCGGCGCAGGGCAAGCAGTCGGGCCGCACCCAGGAGATCCAGCGTCTGATCGGGCGCTCGATG
>JBOHLC010000054.1:0-6153 GCA_050729395.1 Caulobacteraceae bacterium | reverse complement strand
GGCCTCGGCCTCGGGCGCGGCGCCGGCGGGGCCGGGCGCGGCGGCGCAGGCGGCCGGCGGCGACCAGACGATCGACACGTCGGCGCTGCCGAAGCCGCGCGCCGGTCTCTGGCAGAACGTGGTCGACGATGGCGACGGCCACCCAGCGACCATGAGCATCTGCCGTTCAGGCAACCTTCCCAGCGTCACAAGGCCCAAGAACTGCACGCAGGTGAGTTTCAAGCGCACCATCACGGGCCAGATCGTGGCCGACATCGATTGCGGCTCGACCAACCGTGGACTCCATATAACCATGCACTCGGTGACGAGCGGTGACCTCCAGAGCCACGCGGTCGCCGACATGACGATGACCATGCAGATGAAGGGTCAGCCGGCTCGGGTGACGAAGACCCACACCGAGAGCAGGTACGTCGGCCCCTGTCCCGCAGGCATGAAGCCGGACGTCGTCGAGGACTCGTCCGAGCGTGGCCCGACAGGGTGAGGCCGCCTCGACCAAATCCCCAAGGACCCAACGAGTCGCACACGGGAGAGCAGCCATGAACTTCAACAGATCGGTGATGGTGGCCATGATCGCTGCGGCATCAATTCTCTCCGCCTGCGGCAGGGGCGCCACGTCGCCAGAAACGGCCGCCGGCGCTCCCGCCGTGGCGAGCGGCGACGCTGGGGCCGGCCCAGGGCCGGCTGGCGTGTCGTCGGTCGGAACAGCCTCGGCGGCGACCGATTGCAGCTACATCTCGCCCGCCCAGCTCAGCAGCATCGAAAGGGCCACCTACACCGCGCCGACGCCCTTCTACAGCATCTGCCAGTGGGTCGGAAGCGACGGCAATCCGCTCAGCATCACGCTGACCCGGAACGCGACGGACGCCGCCTGGCTGGACACGCTGGCGACCGTAAGGGGGGACCAGGGGTCGGGGATGGCGCCAATCCCCGGGCTGGGCGACAGAGCGATGGGCGTCGGCCTCGAGATCGCCGTTCAGAAGGGCGGCGTGATCATCGATATCCGCAACGGCGACTCCCCCGGGTTCGGCAAGTGGCCAAAGTCGGCGGCCATCGCCAACGCCATCTTCGCGAACCTGCGCTGATGTCCCGCCGGCGGGCGGGCGCTCGCCCTGCTCCTACGCAGCCTCGGCGCGGGGCTTGCGGGCGAACAGGGGCCTCGGGTCGAAATTCAAGCCGCCGACCCCGCCGGAGGACAGCAGGCCCACGTCGGCCAGCAGGATCGGAATGGCCCACTTATGCGGGGCGGCGATGTACCGCGGCTGCCAGACCGGGTCGTATTTGTCCTTGAACCGACGCACGCCGCGGAAATTGTAGATCTCCTCGCCGCGCTCGAAGAGCAGGCGGCCGACCCGCGACATGATCGGCGCCAGGCGCCGTTCCTGCAGGCCGGCCAGCGGCGCCATGCCGAACTCGAACGCCCGGTAGCCCTGCTCCTGGCCCCAGCGCATCAGCTCGACGAACAGGAAGTCCATGACATTCTTGGGCGCGTCGTCGGCGTAGCGCATCAGGTCCATGGAAAAGGTCGCGCCGGCGCCGGTGGTCCACAGGCTGGCGAAGGCCACGATCCGGCCCCCCGCGCGCACCACCGCGATCGGGAACTCCGACACATAGTGCGCTTCGAAGCCGCCCAGGGAGAAGGTCTTCTCGCCCCCGGCATGGTGCGAAAGCCACTCGTCCGAGACGCGCTTGAGATCGGCCATGATCGGCCCGGCCTCGCCCGCGCCGACCACCGCGAAGCAGCCGCCTTCCTCCCCGGTCTTGCGCCAGCTGCGGCGGATGTTACCGAGCCGCCGGCCCTCGACCGAGAAGCTTTCCAGCGGCACGGCCGCCGTCTCGCCGACCTTCTGGATGGCGAAGCCCAGTTCGACCAGGTCGGGCAGGCCCTCCGGACCGACGCCGTAGATTCCGGCGCGGGCGGCGTGGGAGTCGGCCAGCTCGCGGAACCGCCACAGGAGTTCCAGCTGGTCGGCGCGGCGGCCCACGGGAGAGCCCAGCGCGATCCACGAGCGGCCACGCACGCCGAACATCAGGAAGCTCCCGCCGCTGGCCGAGAACAGGAACCGCTTGTCGCCGCGCAGGGCGAGGTTGGATCCCGGCTCGGCGCTCTCGGCCGAGGCCAGGATGGCGCGTACCCGGCCGTAATCCGGATCGGTCTCGCCAGCCACGGCGGGGGTCGCCGGCGTCGCCAGCAGCCGCCACACGCCTATGGCCACCAGCACGACCGCGGCTCCCGCCGAGGAGCGGATCGCCCTGCCGGCGTCCTGGTCGCCGATCACCCGCAGGACCGAATTGCTGGCGTAGTCGAGGTTCTGGAACGACCACCAGCCAACGAGCCCGGCGCCGGCGAGCGCCGCCAGGGCCGACAGCATCCACCCTGGCGTCACCTCCAGGCGCGAGAGCGTGGCCGTACGCGTGAAGGCCGGATGGCAGGGGGCCAGGACGACGGCGAGGCCGGCGAGGATCATCGATTCCTCGAAGTTGAAGCCCTTGAACAGCGCCAGCACGGCGGCGGCGAGCAGCACCGCCTCGCTGGCCGCCCACGCGCCTTCCAGGCGCCGCGAGAGGCCAAAGGCCAGCATCACCAGCACCACGCCAAGGATCGAAGAGACGAAGCTGCTGATCTCGATGAGCACGATCGGCGCGTGCTCGGCCAGCCACATGAACCTGGTCGGATCCGACGGCGTCGCCCCGGAGGCCAGCAGCATCACCCCGGCGGCGGCGACAAGCAGCGCCACGACGTTGGGAGCGCTGGCCAGAATGGCGGGCCTGAGTTCCTTGAGGCTCGGCATCCGACCCCTTGCTCCGCGCGCCCTCGCCAACGATGTGCCTGAATTGACGCGGGACGGCAATGACGGCGGCGAGACTTGCGCGTCGGCGCTCGGGCGTTCAAGGCTTTGGAAGTCATAGCGTGCGAGCCCGGGGAGGCCGTCCATGAGTCCTGCGTCAGGCCGCGAGGCGGTGCTCGATCCTGATCTGCCTATCATCGATCCGCACCATCATCTGTGGGACCGCCTGTCGCTGATGCGCGGCGACCGCCCGCCGCCCCGTCACGGGTTCGAGGCGGTCATCGAACGCGTGCCGCGCTATCTGCTCGACGAACTGCTGGCCGACATCAAGAGCGGCCACAACATCATCGCCACGGTCTACATGGAGTGCGGGGCGATGTACCGGCAGGAAGGCCCAGCCGCCCTGCGTCCGGTGGGCGAGACCGAGTTCGTCAACGGCGTGGCGGCGATGAGCGCCAGCGGAGTCTATGGCGAGGTGCGCGCCTGCGCCGGCATCGTCGGCCATGCCGATCTCAAGCTGGGCGCGGACGTTCGCGAGGTGCTCGAGGCGCATATCGCCGCCGGCGGCGGGCGCTTCCGCGGCGTGCGGCAGAGCGCGTCGTGGGACGCCGACATCAATGTCCTGGGGCCACTCGCCGCGCGCAACCAGGCCGGCCTCTACGGGCGATCGGACTTCCGCGGTGGTTTCGCCGAACTGGCGCCGCTCGATCTGTCGTTCGACGCCTGGCTGCTGGAGCCGCAGCTTCCCGAGCTGGTGTCCCTGGCCCGGGCCTTCCCGGAAACCTCGATCGTCCTCGATCACGTCGGCACGCCACTCGGCGTCGCCAGCTACGCCGGCCGGCGCGAGGAGCGCTTCGGCCTGTGGCGCGACAACATCCGCGCCCTGGCGGACATGGGCAATGTGTCGGTGAAGATCGGCGGCCTGGCCATGCCGTTCCCGGGCTTCGCCTCGTTCCTGTCCGAGCCCATGGCCCCGGCCAAGGCCCTGGCCGAGGAGTGGCGCCCCTACGTCGAGACATGCATCGAGGCCTTCGGCGTCACCCGCTGCATGTTCGAGAGCAACTTCCCGGTCGACATCGGCAGCTGCGACTACGCCACGCTATGGAACGCCTTCAAGATCATCGCCCAGTACTATTCGGCCGAGGAAAAGACCTACCTGTTCAGCGACACCGCCCGCCGCGTCTACCGATTGGATGTGTGAGGAAACGCATGCTCTATGACGAACTTAAGCGAGCCTGGGGCGAATTGACCGCGCCCGGCGCGCCGTTCGAGATCGCCACGATCGAAGTGCGCGGCGCGCCCTGCCGCGTCTACAAGAACGCGCCGCCGAACGTGCGCGCCTTGTGGCTGTCGACCGCCGCCTACGGTGCGCGCGACTACATGGTCTACCAGGACGAGCGGATCACCTACGCCGAGGCCCACGCCAGGGTGAACGCCATCGCCGCCTGGCTGGCGGCCCAGGGCGTGGCGAGCGGCGACCGCGTGGCCATCGCCATGCGCAACTATCCCGAATGGATGCTGATCTACTGGGCGTGCGTCTCCATGGGCGTCGCGGCGGTGGGCATGAACGCCTGGTGGATCGCCGAGGAGATGGCCTATGCGCTGAAGGACTCCGCGCCCAAGGTTCTGTTCTGCGACGCCGAGCGGCTGGCCCGCGTGGGCGACGCGGACGGGATCCGCCTCGTCGCCGTCCGCGGCGAGGCCGGTCCGGGCGTCACGCCGTGGAGCGAGGTCACCGGCTTCGATGGCGCCATGCCCGCCGCCGAGATCGATCCCGACGCCGACGCCTGCATCTTCTACACCTCCGGCACCACCGGCGCTCCCAAGGGCGCGCGGCTGACCCATCGCGGCTGCATCGCCAACCTGTTCAGCATGATGTTCTCGGCCCAGGCGCAGGCCCTGGCGCTGTCACGCGAGACCGGCGTTCCCCTCGATCCGACGGCCCCGCCGCCCATCCCCGTCGGCCTGCTGACCACCCCCATGTTTCATGTAACCGCCTGTAATTGCGGGGCTTACGCCCTCACGGCGGCGGGGGGCAAGATGGTGCTGATGTACCGCTGGGACGCGGGCGAAGCCTTGCGCCTGATCGAGAAGGAAAAGGTCAGCGCGGTCAGCGGCGTGCCGGTCATGGCGCGCGAGATCATCCACCATCCGGACTTCGCGAGCCGCGACCTCTCCAGCCTGATGAGCGTCGCAGGCGGCGGGGCGCAGGTGCCGCCCGACCTGGTGGGCAAGATCGACGAGGCGGTGGCCACGGCCAGACCCGGCACCGGCTATGGCCTGACCGAAACCTGCGGCATCATCACCTCCGTGGGCGCGGACTTCTTCGTCGCCAAGCCGGACAGCGCCGGGCCGGTGATGCCCGATTTCGAGTTCAAGTGCGTCGATGACGAGGGACGGACCGTCGCCGCCGGCGGGATCGGCGAGCTATGGGTGCGTGGAGCCCAGGTGATCAAGGGCTATCTCAACCGGCCGGAAGCGACGGCCGAGGCGATCACCGACGGCTGGTTCCATACCGGCGATATCGCCAGGATCGACGAGGACGGGTTCCTCTTTATCGTCGACCGCAAGAAGGACATGATCCTGCGCGGTGGCGAGAACATCTACTGCGCCGAGGTCGAGGCGGCCGCCTATCGCCATCCGGCCGTGGCCGAGTGCAGCGCCTTCGGCGTGCCTGACCCGCGCCTGGGCGAGGAGGTGGCCCTGGCGGTGTTCCCTCAAACCGGCGAAGGCCTGACGGCCGAGGCCATGCGCGTGCACCTCGCCGCCGTCATGGCCCGGCACAAGGTCCCGCGCTACATCTGGCTGCTCGATGAGCCCCTGCCGCGCAACGCCAGCGGCAAATTCCTCCGGCGCGAACTGAAGGACCGGCTGTCCGTCGCCGAGGCGGCTTGAGCCGGCGCGCATCGCCGCGCCATAGCCTTTCATAGAATGGCTCGATGGCCGGCATATCAACAATCGATTTTACAAGGGCGCCCAGTGCGCCTTTCTTGTCGATCGTGACGTTCCACGCGCCTCCGCAGGGCGGCGCGCGCGTAAGCAATTCGATGGGAGAGAGAAATGCCAGACGATGCCGGGGCTAAGTGCCCAGTGGCGCACGGACGCGCCGGCCCGAACAACCGTCATTGGTGGCCCGACAATCTGCGCCTCGATGGCCTGAACCAGCATTCGCCGCGCTCCAATCCCCTGGGCGAGGGGTTCAACTACGCCGAGGCGTTCAAGAGCCTCGACCTCGACGCCGTGATCCAGGATCTCCGCGCCCTGATGACCGACTCGCAGGACTGGTGGCCCGCTGACTTCGGCCACTATGGCGGCCTGTTCATCCGCCTGGCCTGGCACAGCGCCGGCACCTACCGCATCTCCGACG
>JBOHLC010000053.1:0-3087 GCA_050729395.1 Caulobacteraceae bacterium | reverse complement strand
CGCACCGGCCGGCCGCTCAACATCAAGAAGGGCCAGTTCCTGGCCCCTTGGGACATGAAGAACGTCATCGCTAAGGCGACGGGCGCGGGCAATGCCAATGTCATGGCCTGCGAGCGCGGGGTGTCCTTCGGCTACAACACCCTGGTCTCGGATATGCGCGCCCTGCCGGTGCTGGCCGAGATCGGCTGTCCGGTGGTGTTCGACGCCACTCACTCGGTGCAGCAGCCAGGCGGACGCGGCGAAAGCACCGGCGGGGAGCGCCGCTTCGTGGCCACCCTGGCCCGGGCCGCCGTCGCGGTTGGCGTGGCGGCAGTGTTCATGGAGACGCACCAGGATCCTGACAACGCCCCGTCCGATGGCCCCAACATGGTGCCGCTGGCGCAATTCGAAGATCTCGTCGCCGAGCTCCTGGCTTTCGACGCCCTGAGCAAGGACCGGGCCGCGGCCTGAACCCGGACATGGATATCCTCGCCCTGCAAAAGCTCCTCGGCGCCATGAGCGGCGCGTCGGTGCTGGTCGTGGGCGATGTGATGGTCGACCGCTTCGTTTACGGCGAGGTGAGCCGCGTGTCGGCCGAGGCGCCCGTGCCCATCCTGGCCCGCGCTCATGAGACTGTCATGCTGGGCGCGGCGGGCAATGTCGCCCGCAACATCGCCGCCCTCGGCGGCCTACCTACGCTCATCGGCGTTATCGGCGAGGATCCGGCCGGCGAGACCGCGCGCGCCCTCATGGCTGATGGCCTCACGGCCCACGCGATCGGCGATCCGGACCGGCCTACCACGACCAAGGTGAGGTTCGTCTCGGCGGGGCAACAGCTGTTGCGCGTGGACCACGAGGAGGTCCGTCCCATTGCGGGCGATATCGAAGCGGCGCTGATCGGGCGCATCGCCGACGCCGGTCCGAGCGCGTGCGCAATCCTGCTGTCGGACTACGGCAAGGGTGTGGTCACCCCCGAGGTCATCGCCGCCTGTCTCGCCGCCGCCAAGGCCAATGGGGGGCCGCTTATCGTCGACTCCAAGGCGCGCCACTTCGGCCATTACGGCGCGGCCGACATCATTAAGCCCAATGCCGCCGAACTCACCTACGCCACCGGCTTGCCGACCGACACGGAGGCCGAGGTCGAGGCGGCGCTCGCCAGAGCACTCGATCTCTGCGCCTGCCGCGCGATCCTGGTCACGCGCGCCGCCCGCGGCATGAGCCTGGCCGTGCGCGGCCGGCCGGTCCGGCATTACCGGCGGCCGGCGCCGGAGGTGTTCGACACGGCCGGCGCGGGGGACACGGCGCTCGCCGCGCTCGGTCTGGCGCTGGCCGCGGGGTCTGAGCTCGACGCGGCGGTCTGCCTCGCTCTGCTGGCGTCGAGCGTCGCCGTTGAAAAGGCCGGCGTGGCCACGGTTACCCAGGATGAACTGCTGGAAGCGGAGCTGGCCGCCCATCGGGAGCCGACCGAGGCTAAGATCGTCACCCCGGAGGGCATGACTCGGGCCATCGGCCACTGGCGCGAACGCGGTCTCAAGATCGGCTTCACCAATGGCTGCTTCGACATCCTCCATCCGGGCCATGTCGCCTATCTCACCCAGGCCAAGAGCTGGTGCGACCGGCTGATCGTCGCGGTCAATTCCGACGCCTCGGTGCGCCGGGCCAAGGGCGACGGGCGACCGGTCAACTCTCTGGAGGCGCGTGCGCTGGTCCTGGCCGGCCTTGCCTGCGTCGATCTGGTCACCGCGTTCGATGAGGATACGCCGGCCGGTCTGATCGCGGCCGCGCGGCCCGACCTGCTGGTCAAGGGCGGCGACTACAGCGAAGCGACCGTTGTCGGCGCGGAAATGGTGCGCGGCTGGGGCGGCGAGGTGAAGATCGCCGCCTTCGTCGAGGGCTATTCGACGACCGCGACCCTGACCAGGGCGTCTCGCGGATGAACGGGCGGCTGGTCATGGTCACGGGCGGGGCCGGCTTCATCGGCTCCAACATCGTGGCCGAGCTTGCGGCCGACCCGTCCCTCGATGTGGCGGTGTGCGACTGGCTGGGTGAGGCCGCCCTCGGCAAATGGCGCAACCTGGCCCGCCATCCGGTGGCCGATTTCGTTGCGCCGCTGGATCTCCCCAGCTGGCTGGAGACGCGTGGCAAGGATGTCGAGGCCATCATCCACATGGGCGCGATCTCCTCGACAACCGAGCCCGACACCGACAGGATCGTAACCACCAACTTCTGCCTCTCGCGCGATCTCTTCGACTGGTGCGCGCGCCATGGCCGGCGCTTCATCTACGCCTCCTCGGCGGCGACCTATGGCGACGGGACGGCCGGGTTCGACGACGATCAGAGCCTGAAGGCGCTCGCCGCACTCAGACCGCTCAACGCCTACGGCTGGTCGAAGGCCATGTTCGACCTCCATGCCGTCCGCCAGGCGGGGAGGGGTCGCGCGCCGCCGCAGTGGGTGGGTCTCAAATTCTTCAACGTCTACGGTCCCAACGAAGGCCATAAGGGACAGATGCGCTCGGTCGTCGCCAAGATCTGGCCGGACGTCGCCTCCGGCTCGGCGGTGAAGCTATTCCGCTCCTGTCGCGATGGTGTCGCCGATGGTGGCCAGCGGCGCGATTTCGTCTATGTCCGCGACGCCGCCGAGGTTGTCGCCTGGCTGTTCCAGAGGGGCGATGTCAGCGGCATTTTCAACCTCGGTTCAGGTAAGGCGCGCAGCTTCCACGACCTGGCCAGCGCGGTCTTTCACGCCGCCGGCAAGACGCCGCGCGTCGAATTCATCGACATGCCGGAGGGTCTGAAGGATCGGTATCAATACTTCACCGAGGCAAGGATGGAGCGCCTGGCCGCCGCCGGCTACGCTAAGGCGTTTACGCCGCTCGAAGACGGCGTCGCCGACTATGTGACCGGCTTCCTCGCCACACCCGACCCTTACAGCTGAGGCGCGCTCGCGCCCGCGCCCCCACTCATGTAGTCCAAAGCCATGGTCCGGCGGAGATTGCGGTTCTGGTTGGCGCTCACTGTCGCCGCGCTGAGCGTCCTTGTCCTGGCCGCCCTCTTCATCTGGCGCGACGACATTCTGGAAGCCCTGCTCGATCCGCAGGTTCCCTACAC
>JBOHLC010000052.1:0-3292 GCA_050729395.1 Caulobacteraceae bacterium | reverse complement strand
TCGTAAACGAGGTCGGCGTAGCCATGGACCATGCCGGCCCAGCCGCCCGTCGCCCAGGCGAACCCCTCCATGGGCGTCGAATCGGGCTGCCAGGCGGTGCCCGAAGCGTCGCGCGTCATCGGATAGGTCCCGAGCTGCCCGGCCATCATCCCGCTCATATTCATGCCGGACATTTTGGACCCGCCCATATCCATCGAGTCCACGCTCATGCCGGGCATGGTCGACATGTCCGAGCCACCCGCTTGGCCGGAGGGTTTCTGTTGCGACGAGGGAGCTGCCCGGTGAGACGGTCGAGACTCCTGACCGGACTTGCTCTGGGCCATCTGGCCTTGAGACATGCCCGACATGCCTTGCACATCCTGAGCATGCGCGATTGCGACGCTCAGCGCCGTCGCGGCAGTGAGCGCGACAGCCAAGGTCAGCGCGCGGTGTGCTGCAGTAGCGCGATAAGCTCGCTGGCCTTCTTGCGCTGTTCGGCCTGGTCGCCGCTTACGATCGCCGACTCGATGCAGAGATCGAGATGATCCTTCAGGATCTCGCTCTCCACCTGCGCAAGCGCCGCCCGCGCCGCGCGAAGCTGGGTCAGCACATCGATGCAATAACGATCCTCCTCGACCATCCGCGCCACGCCTCGCACCTGCCCCTCGACGCGCTTCAGCCGGTTGAGCAGCTTGGGCTTATTGTCCTGCCTCAATGCGAAAGTCCTCCCGTGATGCCGTTCTATACCCATATGGCGTATCGTCCAAATACCTCGTACGGGTATCCTGCAGACCTCAACGGGAGCTGCGCATGAATGGAAACGAGCACCGACACGGCGACCTCGCCCCGGCGAACGCGGGAGCCACCGTTACCGATCCGGTCTGTGGAATGAAGGTCGATCCGGCGAGGTCCGTCCACCATGCCGAGCACGCCGATCAAATCTATCACTTCTGCTCGGCGGACTGCCGGACGAAGTTCATCGCCGAGCCAGACCGATACCTGAGGCCGCCGAACCATCCCGCGCCGGGTTCGTCGCCGGGCGCCGCCTACACCTGTCCCATGCACCCGGAGATCCGACAGCAGGGCCCCGGGGTCTGCCCGATCTGCGGCATGGCCTTGGAGCCGGTCGCCGTCACCTTGGACCAAGGCCCGAGCGATGAGCTGGAAGACATGTCGCGCCGCTTCTGGATCGGCCTGGCGCTGGCGGTCCCGGTATTCCTGCTGGAGATGGGCGGGCACGTCCCGGCGCTGATGTCGCTCATCGGCCGGCGGGCGAACGACTGGACCCAGCTTGTCCTGGCCACCCCCGTCGTGCTGTGGGCCGGCTGGCCGTTCTTCCAGCGCGGCTGGGCCTCGCTCGTCTCGCGGCGGCTCAACATGTTCACCCTCATCGCCATGGGCGTCGGCGTGGCGTGGCTCTACAGCCTGTTCGCCATTCTGGCGCCGGGCCTTTTCCCGCCCGCCTTCCGCGACCCGGAGGGAACGGTCCCGGTCTACTTCGAAGCCGCCGCGGTGATCACGGTCCTGGTCCTTCTGGGACAGGTGCTCGAACTGCGCGCCCGCGAGCGGACATCGGGCGCCATCAAGGCGCTGCTCAACCTCGCCCCCAAGACCGCCCGCCGGGTGCGCAGTGACGGAACCGACGAGGAAGTCACGCTCGACCTCATCCATGTCGGCGATCGCCTGCGGGTGCGGCCCGGCGAGAAGGTCCCGGTCGACGGAGAGGTTCTGGAGGGCCTGGTGTCGATCGATGAGTCGCTCGTCACCGGCGAGTCCATGCCGGTGACCAAGGCGCCCGGCGCGAAGGTCATCGCCGGCTCGATCAACAAGACCGGTTCCTTCGTCATGCGGGCCGATCAGGTCGGCGCCGACACGCTACTCTCTCGCATCGTGCGCATGGTCGCCGAGGCGCAGCGCAGCCGAGCGCCGATCCAGCGCATGGCCAACGTCGTCTCCGGCTGGTTCGTGCCGGCGGTGATCGCCGTCGCCCTCGCCGCGGCGATCGTCTGGGCGAGCGTCGGCCCCGAGCCCCGCTTCGCCTACGCCCTGGTCGCGGCGGTATCGGTGCTGATCATCGCCTGCCCCTGCGCGCTTGGCCTGGCCACGCCCATGTCGATCATGGTCGGCGTCGGCCGCGGCGCCCAGGCTGGCGTGCTGATCAAGAACGCCGAGGCCCTGGAGCGCTTCGAGAAGATCGACACCCTGGTCGTCGACAAGACCGGCACCCTCACCGAAGGCCGGCCCGCGGTCGCGGCGATCAAGACGGTTGGCGGGAACGAAGAGGGCGAGCTGTTGACGCTCGCGGCCAGCCTCGAGCGCGGCAGCGAGCACCCCCTGGCCGATGCGATCCTGCGCGCGGCTAAGGACAAGAACCTCATTCTATCCGAAGCGAAGGACTTCGACTCTCCCGTCGGCAAGGGCGTGCTGGGTGTCGTCGAGGGAAAGCATGTGGTGCTCGGCGGCGCGCCGCTCATGGCCGATCGGGGGATTGACACCGCGCCCCTGGCCGCGGACGCGGAGTCGATGCGCCAAGAAGGCGCGACGGCGATCTTCGCCGCCATCGATGGCCAGCTCGCCGGCGTCCTTGCCATCGCCGATCCGATCAAGGCCACCACACCGGACGCGGTTCGCGCCCTCCAGGCCGAGGGCGTGCGCCTGGTCATGATGACCGGAGACAACCACACGACCGCCCTCGCCGTCGCCGGCCGGCTTGGCATCGACGACGTCGAAGCCGAGGTCTTGCCGGGGGACAAGGCCAGGGTGGTCGAGAAGCTGCGCGCCGAGGGCCGGGCAGTGGCGATGGCCGGCGACGGCGTCAATGACGCGCCGGCGCTGGCCGCGGCGGAGGTCGGCGTGGCCATGGGCGCCGGGGCCGACGTGGCCATCGAGAGCGCCGGCGTCACACTGCTGAAAGGCGACCTGCAAGGCATCGTCAAGGCCAGGCGCCTGTCGCGGGCGGTGATGCGCAACATCCGGCAGAACCTGGTCTTCGCCTTCATCTACAACGCCGCCGCCGTGCCGATCGCGGCCGGCGCGCTCTGGCCCGCCTTCCACCTCCTGCTTTCGCCGCAGATCGGCGCCGCCGCCATGGCGCTGTCCTCGGTGAGCGTGATCGGCAACGCCCTGCGGCTGAGGGGCATCAGGCTCTAGCGTTCGGGGCGCCGATCGCCGTCGCGCTCCAGCATCTTGGTATCGATGTGGTATCGGGATTAGGCAAAGTCCCGCAGCGACGCCTGAATCACTTTATAATATACTGAAAATAAATAAGAAAATGGTGGACGCGGCTGGGATTGAACCAGCGACCCCTACGATG
>JBOHLC010000051.1:0-3961 GCA_050729395.1 Caulobacteraceae bacterium | reverse complement strand
TTCTGCCGAGCTCGACCAGGCTGTCGCCGAGCCTGCCGCCCTTGTAGCGCTGAACCGCGAGACCGTCGGCGACGTCTTCCCGCGTCACCAGATCCAGAGCGACAAGTATGTCTCCGATGAACATGGCGGCTCCTTAACTTAAGCTAATCTCGCCCGCGAACACGCCGTCCGTAGGCAAAGGGAGGTCGACGACTATCCCTGGATGTTCATTCGCTGGGTTCGGCATCCCCGGACGGCACGACCTGCAGGCGACCCTGAGTGTCGTTAGCCACGCGGCGCGACCGGACCTTGATGTTGTTGACGAGATCGACAATGCCGGGAAGGCGCCGCACGGCATGTTCGGCGACCGTCTTCTGGTACTGCCATTCGACTTCGCCGGTCAGGGTGACGACATGGCCGGTGACCATGGCGACGCCGTCCCGCACCGCGATCTGGATGCCGCCGGCCTCGATGCCTGGCTCCGAGTGCAGTTCGGCTTCCACCTCGTCGCGAAACTCGCCGGGGCCAGAATCCCCCGCCGTCTTCAGGTCGACTCGCTCACCCCCTTCGCCGAGGCAAAGCCACGTCCAGAGTTGAGGTTCGATATCGCTCGAGGGGCCAACTTCCTGGTCCGAATCCACATCGCGATGCAGCGCAATCGCACTTGTCATAGCTCGTCCTCCATGGGGCAGAGCTGTACCTGTGTGCGTCCTGCTGGATGCACATCTACGCCCATACCCGGCCTAAACAGGACTCGAACTGGAAATACTTGGACGGCCTGGCAGTTCGGCAAGTCGGCAACAATCGCCAGACCAGTAAGCTACGCCGCCCATCTCGCCGCCAAGTGTTGCAGGGTCAATGCGACAATATGACTTCATTCCCGAAGGGGCTAATATGTCGCAGGCCAGGTTTCCTTATGGGGATTGACGGAGCGGCGTCCGTAGTCAGGCGCGGCGGCCGGGTCCTGGCGGAGTCCAGTGGAGTGTGTCTCTCGAATTAGTCAAGACGATGCCCCATTTCAGTCACATGAAATCTTGATAATCGATCAACGATCCAAGTATAGATCAAATAGCGCGGGGACTCTTGACTCGAACAGGGACTGATCGCTCTGCTACAGGCGACCGTTATGAACCTCACCCATGTCAATCGTATGGAACAATAGCGGCAAATATCAGTAGTATTAAATGGTGAATCAGATGTTAACATTCGGCAACCTGCCTATATAGGAGGCGCAATCGGGCCGTGCGTTTACTGCTTTGATCTCGAATTTCTCCTTTGGTGTTTCTAAGGATGTGGGTTCTTTCGTGGGTCGTACGAACGAATTGAGCTATGGATAACCGGATGAGAACTGGCCAAGCGAGCCACCGCGGAACGCGCGCCAGTGGTTCGAGGAGAACCGGCGGTGGTGGAGCCGAGGGGAATCGAATTTAGATAATGAAAATCCTAAGTGGTGCAAAAAGGCCCCCTGGAAGGCCCCACCTATCGCTGTCCGGCCCTAATCCGCAATCCGCACGTCACCGTTCTACCCGCTTTTTCCGCCGTTTGAAGATCTTACTGCGAAAGACTGGCGTAACGCGAAACGAGTGACGATTTGACGGACTTAAGTCTTGAGTCCGCGTTTAGAAGCGTGAAGCGCCGCGAGCCTTGCCTCTTGCTGGGCAAGCTGGCGTTCCAGTTGAGCGCGACGATCAGGGGGTAGGTTCGGATTCCTGAGCGTCAGTTCAAACCGTCTGATGTTCTCAGCGGCAATCCATTCCTCTACAGATACCATACGTTAGCCACGCACGCGGCCAGACGGGTGTCAACGAACTTTCCCTCGCGGGCGGTTACAGGACTGGATGCGAGCTTGAGCTTGGACTAAGATCTTGCCCCTGATTGATTGAAACGGTCGATCAGCCGCAGGGGGGTGGAACGGCCCGGCGCGTCGCCCGTCGTCGGGCCGTTTCGTGGGCGCGGACCGCGCTCGATCGAGCGCGGCGAGCTTTGCCATTGACAGCTTCGCCAAAACCGTCAATCTCAATCCGACGCCTATACTGCGTGCATGTAGTCGATCAACCTGCAACGTGAGTATTTCAGCAATGAAACATATTCTCCCTGGCGTAATCGCAGGCGCGGCAAGCTTGGCGATGGCTCACGGCGCCTGGGCGTCCTGCACCATTAACGGGCCGGGCGCTGTCCCGGCCTATGGCGCCTATGCCTCGGGAGGAATCGACAACAGCTACGCTGAGCCCACTTGCATGCCCGGCTACAGCAGCGGTGGCGGCTCCTATTATTTCGGCACGGACACCAACGAGTATACGTACTACGGCTCGCCGGCGACGACCTACGCCTCGGGCTCGGCCGGAACGGCGATCTGGGGCCTGTCCAGCGCGTCGGCCAATCTCGCCACCGGCGATCTCACGGTCAGCGCCACTTCGATCGGCGATACGCCTTACGACAGCACCCCGCCGCCGACCGGCGTCCCGGCCAGCGCCCAAGCCGGTTATTTCGTGGAGATCACATTTACGGGCGGCTCGGGAGAGACCGGCTACGTTTCGTCCGGCGGACTGATCAGCTATTCCGGCGACGTGAGCGCGACCGCTGGGCTCAATTTCGGCCCGGGCACGCCGCAAGAGGGAGCGCCAACGGTACCCGGCTTCACCAGCATCGTTTCGGGCACTGACCTGGCTGCGACAACCGATCAGTCATGGTCGCTGACCGACGGCTTCACCATCGAGGACGGAGTCGTCTACACGCTCGCCGTCGATATCGACGTCGGAACCTCTGGCAGCTTCGGGCCTGGAACGGCGACCATGACCGACCCGTTCTCCTTCGATCTGCCTTCGGGTGTGACCTTCACCGCCAGCGATCCGAGTTTCCTCACCGGCGCCGTGCCCGAGCCGGCGACCTGGGCGCTGTCGATCCTCGGCGTCGGGATGATCGGCGTCAGACTACGCCGGCGCGCGCGAACGGCGTAGACCGCTCGCGCCGGTCGTCGTTCCCCGGTTAGGCTCGCTCCGCGTGGCGCAGGGATGCGGCTCGCCGGTTGACTTGCGGCCGCGCACTCGCGCAGCCAACTAAACGCGCCGAACAGCTTGTAGGGGGTCCTTAGCTGGCCTCCCACAGCTGACCTTCCTAGAGTCCGAGAAGCGTGGTTTGCCGATAGGTCCGCAAACGGTGGCGCGCTCCGTCGGCGAATCATTTGCGATTCCTGGCTATCACCTCGTCTGTTGTCGCGCTGAAGCCACTGACGCTGTCCGATCCACTGACGGCGTGCGATGGCGCGCGCAAATGAGCCTGGCGCAGATGGGGAGCCGCAACGTCAACGTGCCGACGAGCGTTGTGTCGAGCAGTCGACCATGCCGAGGTGACGAGGGGAGGATCCGATGCCGGCGTCAACCCGCCCAAAGGTGTTGCTGGTAGAAGACGAGGTTACGATCTCCACGCTGTTGCAAGAAGCCCTAGCCGAGGCCGGTTTCGACGTCGCAACGGCGTTCAACTATCATGAGGCGATAGCAGCTCTGGACGCGCACGAGGGCCACTTGGCGGGCCTCATCACCGACGTTCGGATTGGGGCTGGGGGATCTGGTTGGGACGTCGCCCGACATGCCAGGGAGTCCGCGCCGACTTTGCCCGTGGTTTACACTAGCGGTAACAGCGCCCACGAATGGTTCGTGGAGGGCGTGCCCGAGAGCGTTATGGTCGCCAAGCCTTTCGCTCCGGCGCAGATTGTGGTCGCCCTGGCGAGCTTGGCCAACAGGACGGACGCCAGCGACTAGCCAGGGCGCTTTTTTCGGTGTGCGCAAGACTTGCGCTTGGTCCCGGCGCAATCCGAAGAAAGTGGCGTCCGCCAGCAGCCGGGGCCGCGTCGGGTCTGGCCCCTGCCGGCGTCGGACCTCTGGTGGCCATCGACGGTTCAGAGCCCTATCCCCCGCCCCCGCCCCATATCGAAGCCGATCGCCATGGCGAGCGAGCGGGCCAGGTTACGCCCGGTCTCGAAGGC
>JBOHLC010000050.1:0-1388 GCA_050729395.1 Caulobacteraceae bacterium | reverse complement strand
CCCCCGACCCATGCCCGTAAACCCCCGTAAATACGGCGCGTCATCCCGGAAGACCGCGCAGCGGGCTATCCGGGACCCAGAGGCCGGTCCGGGTGAGGGGGGCAGGAAAGGGCGCGCTTCGCGCGATCCACAGATGACGCAGATGACGCAGATGCAGCCGGTTAGCGGCGCCGGAGGCGCGTCATTCAGCTTGGTGATTAAGGGCGCTTCGCGCCGGGATCGGAGAGCCGGCGCCCATCTGCGTCATCTGCGTCATCTGCGGATAAAAACGACGCCCGCCCCACTCGCAAAGCCCCTCACCCGGACGCGGCTTTCGCCGCGTCTCGACCTCTCCCTTAAGGGAGAGGAGTTACGCGCGCGCTTCTCCCCTCTCCCTCGGGAGAGGTCGAGACGGGCCGAGAAGCCCGTCCGGGTGAGGGGGGCGGCGGAGGACCGTAGATCACCGTAGATACGGTGGCTTTTCCCCTCTCCCGGAGGGCGAGGACTCACCCAGCTTCACCCCCGTTGCCCGCCTGCGAACCCCATGCTATCAGCGCCGCGGCTTTGAGGGACGGGCCCGGCGCGGCCCCGCGCTCACGTGCCTATTTTCTGGCGGATGCAAGCCTTTGAAGCCGGGTCGGGACCCACTAAGTCCGGATCGCGGTGCTGACGTTTAACCTCGGGCGGTCTCTCACGTGGCTGACAACAACCAGGCGAGTGATGTGGGTGCGCGCTACGCGCGGGCGCTGCTCGATCTCGCCGCCGAGACCGATGTGCTGGAGGCCGTGGACGCCGATCTCACGGCCCTGAAATCCATGCTCAAGGCGAGCGCCGATCTGCGCGCGCTGCTGGCCTCGCCGAGGTTCGACCACGAGGCCAAGGGCGCGGGCCTTGCGGCCATCGCCGAGCGCGCGGGCTTCAACGACACGACGCGCAAGTTTCTCGGCCTCCTGGCCGCCAACCGCCGCGCCTCGGCGCTCTTAGCCGTCATCGAGGCCTTCGAGCGCCAGCTCGCCGCCCGCCGGGGCCTCGTCGCCGCCAGGGTGACCACCGCCGCGCCGCTCACCAAGGCTCAGGCCGCCAGCCTCGCCGCCGGTCTCGCCCAGGTGCTGGGCCGCGAGCCCCAGATCGAGACGGTGGTCGATCCGGCCATCCTCGGCGGCCTGAAGGTGCGCGTCGGCTCGCGCCTCTATGACGCCTCGCTGAAGACCCGCCTCGATTCGCTGAAATTCGCCCTCAAGAGAGCTTAAGACCCGCCCATGGATATCCGCGCCGCCGAGATCACCGAGATCCTGAAGAGCCAGATCGCCAATTTTGGCGTCGAGGCCGATGTCTCCGACGTCGGCCAGGTGCTGAGCGTGGGCGACGGCATCGCCCGCATCTTCGGCCTGCAGAACGTGATGGCCGGC
>JBOHLC010000049.1:0-12117 GCA_050729395.1 Caulobacteraceae bacterium | reverse complement strand
CGCACGAGCTGGTGGAGGCGTTCCGGGCCACGCTCGACGAGGTGCGCGAGGCCGACATCATCCTGCATGTGCGCGACATTTCCGGCCCCCATTCCGAGGCGGAAGCCGAAGACGTCGGCAAGGTGCTCGAAGAACTCGGCATGGGCCCGGAGTCCGGACGCCGTCTGGTCGAGGTGTGGAACAAGATCGATGCGCTGGGCGCCGAGGCGCGCTCCGCTGTCGCGGCCAGGGCGCGCCGGGCCGGCGCCGTCGCCGTTTCCGCGCTCACCGGCGAAGGGATTGACGAACTGCTCGAGCGGCTCGCCGGTCTGGTGGACGAAGGCCCGGAACTGATTTTCCACCTCGCGGCGTCGGACGGCGAGGCCATGGCCTGGCTCTATCGCCACGGCCGGGTCAGCTCGCGCGAGGAAAACGCCGAGGGCGAAGCCGTGGTCCGTGCCCGCCTGGACGCCCAGGCCCTGGGCCGCTTCCATCGCATGCGACCTCTGGCGGAGCTGCCGGCCGCGGCGGAATAGCTAGCCTCCGGATACCGCCTTCTCGGCAGCCTTGGCCTCGTCCCACAGGCCATCCATCTCGGCCAGGTCCGACTGCGCGGGCGAGCGGCCGGCCTCGGCCAGGCGACGCTCGATGTGGCCGAAGCGGCGGACGAACTTGGCGTTGGTGGCGCGGAGCGCGTCCTCCGGATCGATGTCCAGCGCCCTGGCGATGTTGGCGCACACGAAGAGCACATCGCCCAACTCGGCGCGCGCGCGCGTAGTATCGCCGCTGGCCACCTCGGCCTCGAGTTCGCCGACCTCCTCGCGAAGTTTGGCCATGATCTCCTCGACCGTGGGCCAGACGAAGCCGACGCGCGCGGCGCGAGCCGAAAGCTTCACCGCGCGGGTGAGGGCGGGCAGCGTCGGGGCGACGGCGTCGAGCCAGCCAGCGCCCTTGGCCTCGCGCTCGGCGGCCTTGGCCTCTTCCCAGGCGCGGGTCTGCTCGGCGGCCGTGCGCGCGATCGCGTCGCCGAACACATGCGGATGGCGGCGCACCATCTTGTCCACGATCCCCTCGGCCACATCGTCGAAGGCGAAGGCGCCGGCCTCCTCGGCCATGCGCGCATGGAAAACGACCTGAAACAGCAGGTCGCCGAGTTCTTCCTTCAGATCGCCGAGGTCGCCGCGCTCAATGGCGTCGGCCACCTCATAGGCCTCCTCTACCGTGTAGGGCGCGATCGTGGCGAAGGTCTGCTCGACATCCCAGGCGCAGCCGAGTTCGCGATCGCGCAGGGCGGCCATGATCTCGACAAGCCGCGCCATGGGCGCGCCATCAGCCGGAGGAACGCGAAACCGGGTCAGGCCCGCTCCGGGAGACGGTCGCGGGCGGACATCAGCCGCCAGCCATCCGGCTGGAGGATTTCGATCGGCGAGAAGCGCGCCTTGTAATCCATCTTCTGGCTGCCCCGCACCCAGTAGCCGAGGTAGAGATAGGGCAGGCGCAACCGCCGCGCCTCCAGCACATGGTCGAAGATCACGAATGACCCTGGGCTGGTGCGCGCGAAGGCTTGATCGAAGAAGCTGTAGACCAGCGAAAGGCCGTCGGCGAGCAGGTCCACCAGAGCGCAGGCAACGAGCAGCCCAGGACCACCGTCTGAGGAGGCCAGGCGATATTCGACCATGTGAGTGCGTACGGCCGTGTCCTCGACCATGGCCACATAGTCGGGCCAGGTCATCTCGGCCATGCCGCCGCCCTTGTGGCGCGCGGCGAGATAGCCGCGCAGGAGATCGAACTGCTCGCGCGTGGCTTCGGCCTCGACCACGTGACGCTTCAGATGGGCGTTGCGCGCGACGACGCGCCGCTCCGACTTCGAGAACCGATAGTCGGCGACCGGCAGGCGAGCCGAGACGCAGGCCGCGCAATTCTCGCAGGCCGGGCGGTAGGCGATGTTTTGCGAACGCCTGAAGCCGCCCTGGGTGAGGGTGTCGTTGACGGCCGCGCCGTCGAGCATGGGAAGGTTGGCGAATACCTTGCGCTCCTCGCGGCCTGGCAGATAGTGACACGGTGTGGGCGCGGTCAGAAAGAACCGCAGCTGGCGGGTCGGGAAATGCTGGGTCACTTACAAAACGCCGTTGAGTCGCCTCCCAATAATCGTGGATTAGGGAGCAGGTGGGGCGCTTGCGCAAGATGGCGAAGGCCGAAATGTGGAGAGATTTTGTCAGCGCTCCGCCGGCGCACTTGAGTTTCCGGCGCTAATCCAAGGGTTTTTATAATGAAAGTTTCCTTCGTTGGCCTCGGTGTCATGGGCGCGCCGATGGCGGGACACATCGTCGCGGCGGGCCATAAAGTGGTCGGATTCAATCGAACCGCGACCAAGGCGGCGGACTGGGCCGAGGCGCATGGCGCGCGCGCCGTCGAATCACTGCCGGCGGCGGCGGAGGGGCGCGAGCTCGTCGCACTGTGCGTCGGCAATGATTCCGATGTGCGGCAAGTCGTCGAAGCCGTGCTTCCCGCACTCGCCAAGGGCGCGATCATCATCGATCACACGACCACTTCGGCCTTCCTGGCGCGCGAGATGGCCAAGGCGGCCCAGGACCACGGGTGCTTCTTCCTCGACGCGCCAGTGTCGGGAGGCCAGGCCGGGGCCGAGAAGGGTCAGCTATCGGTCATGGTCGGCGGCGACGCGGAGGCCGTGGCCAAAGCCGAGCCGGTGATCGGCGCCTACGCGAAGGCCATCCGCCACATGGGCGGACCGGGCGCCGGGCAGCTGACCAAGATGGTCAACCAGATCTGCATCGCCGGCCTGGTCCAGGGGCTGGCCGAGGCGGTGAGCTTCGCCCGCGAGGCCGGCCTCGACGCCGACCTCGTCTACCAGGCGATCTCCCAGGGCGCGGCGCAGTCGTGGCAGATGGACAACCGCTGGACGACCATGGCGCGCGGCGAGTTCGACTTCGGCTTCGCGGTGGACTGGATGCGTAAGGACCTTGGACTGGTGCTGGTCGAGGCACGCGAAAACGGCGCGAGGCTCGAGGTCACCGCTCTGGTCGATCAGTTCTACGCCGAGGTGCAGGCCATGGGAGGCCGGCGCTGGGATACCTCCAGCCTCGCGGCCAGACTTCAGCCGCCCAACAGCCGCGCGGCCGCCGGGGCGAAATAGGTGATGACGCCGGCCGCGCCGGCGCGCTTGAACGCGGTGAGGCTCTCGAGGATCGCACGCTCCTCGTCGATCGCCCCGGCCGCCGCGGCGGCTTTGATCATGGCGTACTCGCCAGACACCTGAAAGGCGAAGGTCGGCATGGCGAAGGCTTCGACCACCCTCCGGACGATGTCGAGGTAGGGCAGGCCCGGCTTGACCATGACCATGTCGGCCCCCTCGGCGATATCGAGCGCGACCTCGCGCAGGGCCTCGTCGCCGTTGGCCGGGTCCATCTGATAGGTGGCCTTGTCGCCGGGCGCGCCCATGGCCCCAAGCTTGGCCGATCCGATAGCGTCCCGGTATGGACCGTAGAAAGCGGAGGCGTATTTGGCGGCATAGGACATGATCAGGGTGTCGACCAAGCCTTCGGCCTCCAGCGCCGCGCGTAGCGCGCCCACGCGCCCGTCCATCATGTCCGAGGGCGCGAGGATGTCGCAGCCGGCCCCGGCCTGCATCAAGCCCTGTTCGACCAGCCGCTCGATGGTCGCGTCATTATCGATCCTGCCCTGATCGATCACCCCGTCATGGCCATGGTCGGTGAACGGATCGAGGGCAACGTCGCACATCACGCCGACCTCGGGGGCAGCGTCCTTCATGGTCCTGACCGCCCGGGCGATGAGCCCCGTCGGATCGGCCGCAGCCGAGCCATGCGCGTCCTTGCGCGCGCCGTCGATGTGCGGAAAGACGGCGATGGCGGGGATGCCGAGCGAGCGAGCCTCGCGCGCGGCCTTGCCGAGATTGACAATGCTCAGTCGCTCGACGCCCGGCATGGTGGCTACGGGCGTGTTCTTGCCGCCTTCGTGGACCACCAGCGACCAGATCAGGTCCGAAGGCGTGAGCGTCGCCTCGCGCACCAGCCGGCGCGTCCATTCGGCTTGGCGCAGGCGCCGCAGCCGCAGGGCGGGGTAGGGAGCCAGGTTCATGCGTCGTCCCGAAACGTCACCTTCGACCGCTTTGGCCCACGCCGCCCCGCGAGGCAAGCTGACTTCGCCCTGCGCCTGGTCTAATGACAGCGGAACCATCGGAGGAAGCGCCATGAAAAGGCAAGCGTTTGGATTGTTTCTCGGCGCGGCGCTGGTCACCGGCGCCGTCTGGGGCCCGGCGGCAGCCACGCCAGCCAACATCGCCGCCGCGGTCGCCGACCCTGGACGGCCTCAGGCGGACAAGGACCGGGACGCGGCGCGCAAACCGGCCGCGATGCTCGAATTCGCGCGCGTGCGTCCCGGCGAGACGGTGGTCGATTTCATGCCGGGCGCCGGCTATTTCACCCGTCTGTTCTCGGTCGCCGTCGGGCCCAAGGGCAAGGTCTACGCTTTCATCCCCACCGAGGTCGCCAAGTTCTCCAAAAAACCATTACCGGCCAATGGCTCGGCCCCCGATCCGGCCCACCCTAATGTGACCGCTTTGGTCGCGCCGGTGATGGATTTCTCGACGCCGAGGCCCGTGGACCTGATCTGGACGAGCCAGAACTACCACGACCTGCACGACCCGTTCATGGGGCCGGCCGACATGGCCAAGTTCGACGCCGCGGTTTACCGGGCGCTCAAGCCCGGCGGCGTGTTCATCGTGCTCGACCACTCGGCCCTGCCCGGATCGGGCACGTCAGCCACCAATACCCTGCATCGGATCGACGCGGCCCTGGTCAAGAAGGAGGTCACGGCGGCCGGCTTCGTCTTCGTCAGCGAGAGCAATGTGCTGCGCAATCCAGCCGACACTCGCACGCTCAAGGTGTTCGACCCGGCGATCCGCGGCCACACCGACCAGTTCATCTATAAGTTCAGGAAACCATAGTATCATCATGACTTCAGTTGCCTTCATAGGCTTAGGAAACATGGGTGCCGGGATGGCGGCAAACCTCGCGAAGTCCGGTGTCACGGTTGCGGCGTTCGACATTTCGGCCGCCGCGCTCGATCGCGCCAGGGCCTCGGGTTGCGAGGTCGCCACGAGCGCGGCGGAGGGGGTGCGCGGCGCGGAAACGGTCATCACCATGCTACCGGCCGCTGAGCACGTGCGGCAGGTTTACCGCGACGACATCGCGCCGAACGCGACCAATGGCGCTCTCCTGATCGACTGTTCGACCATCGACGTGGACAGCGCGCGGGCGGTGGCCAAGGAGGTCGGCGACATGGGCTTTCGTTTCGCCGACGCGCCCGTCTCGGGCGGCGTGGCGGCGGCCGAGGCCGGCTCCCTGACTTTCATGGTCGGCTGCGCCGACGCCGACCTTGCCGCCGTCGAGGCGGCTCTGAAGCCGATGGCCAAGGCGGTGATCCACGCCGGCGGCCCAGGCGCGGGCCAGTCGGCCAAGATCTGTAACAATATGCTGCTCGGCATCTCCATGCTGGGCGTGGCCGAAGCCTTCGCCCTGGCCGAAAAGCTCGGCCTGGCCCCCGAGCGCTTCTTCGAGATCGCCAGCGCCTCCTCCGGGCAGTGCTGGTCTCTGACCAGCTATTGCCCATGGCCAGGACCGGTGCCGGCGGCGCCGTCCAATCGGGGCTACGAAGGCGGTTTCCTGACCTCCCTGATGCTCAAGGACCTCAAGCTCGCCCAGGCCGCCGCCGCCGGCGCCGGCGCAGCGACCCCCATGGGCGCCCAGGCCGAGGCGCTCTACGCTCTGTTCGCCGGACTGGGACACGGCCGCAAGGACTTTTCGGCCGTGCTGCAGCTGATGCGGGGTAAGCTCGCGGAGCTCGCGTCTTGAAGGGGAGCGGTGGCGCGACCGCGCTCGATCTACCGGAAGACATCTATACCGAGCGCGAGGATATCGATCCTCACACCCTGGCCAATCTCGGGCCGCTGGCGCCCCTGGCCGGCGCCTGGGAGGGGTCCAAGAGCCTGGACGTCAATCCCTTCGGCGACGGCGAGCGGCGCCAGCCCTACGTCGAGCGGCTCGATCTGCAGCCGACCGACCCGCAGTCTAACGGCCCGCAATTCTTCTACGGCCTGCGCTACCACGCGCACATCACCAAGCCACGTGAGGTCGAGACCTATCACGACCAGGTCGGCTACTGGCTGTGGGAGCCGGCGACCGGCCTCATCCTCCATTCGCTGACCATCCCGCGCGGTCAGATCGTGCTGGCCAAGGGCCGCGCGGCGCCGGACGCCAAGAGCTTCGAGGTGTTCGCCGAGCGCGGCTCGACCGAGAACGGCATCTGTTCGAACGAATTCCTGGAGCGGGCTTTCCGCACCGACAGCTTCCGCATGAAGGTCACGGTCAACGATGATGGGACCTGGTCCTATTTCGAGGATTCGGTTCTCACCATTCCGGGCCGGGCCGCGCCATTCCACCACACCGACCGCAACACGCTGAGCCGGATCGCGCCGCCACGGCCCAATCCCCTGGCTCGCTGAGGCGTGCGCCTCTGGTAAGCCGAACGCAACGCCTTACGTTGCAAGTGACAGGCGGGGCTGTTCGTGCCATGAGAACCGCGCGCGAGACCGGGAGTGGACGAGGCATGGACTACAAGGCTCATTTCGCCAGCGCCGTCGACAAGGTGCGTGGCGAGGGCCGCTACCGGGTGTTCGCCGATTTGAAGCGCCATCGCGGCGCCTTTCCCATCGCCACCTGGACGCCGCCCGCTGGCGAGCCGCGCGAGGTGGTCGTGTGGTGTTCAAACGACTATCTCGGCCAGGGCCAGAACCCGGTGATCATCGAAGCCATGCACCGGGCGATCGACGAGGCCGGCACTGGGTCGGGCGGCACGCGCAATATCTCCGGCACGACCCACTATCACGTGGAACTGGAAGCGGAGTTGGCCGATCTGCACGGCAAGGAAGCCTCGCTTTTGTTCACGTCCGGCTATGTGTCGAACGAGGCGGCGCTGGCCACCCTGCAGACCATCCTGCCGGGCTTGATCATCTTCTCGGACGAGTTAAATCACGCCTCGATGATCGCCGGCATCCGCCACGGCGGCGGCCCGCGCAAGATCTTCCGCCACAACGACCTCGTTCATCTCGACGAGTTGCTGGCCGCCGCGCCTGCCGACGCGCCCAAGCTGGTGGCCTTCGAGAGTGTCTATTCCATGGACGGCGACATTTCCGATGTCCGGGCCACCGCGGCCCTGGCCAAGAAGTACGGCGCCCTGACCTATCTCGATGAAGTGCACGCGGTCGGCCTCTATGGCGCGCGCGGCGGGGGTGTCTCCGAGCGCGACGGCGTGGCCCAGGAAATCGACATCATCGAGGGCACGCTCGGCAAGGCATTCGGCGTCATGGGCGGCTATATCGCCGCCGACGCGGTGCTGATCGACGCGATCCGTTCGCACGCCAGCGGCTTCATCTTCACGACTTCGCTGCCCCCGGCGCTTACCGCCGGCGCCCTGGCCTCGATCCGCTGGCTCAAAGCGCACGACGAGGTTCGGCAAAAGCACCAGGAGCGCGCGGCGTCGCTCAAGGCCCGCATGACCGCCGCCGGGCTGCCGGTCATGCCCTCGGTGAGCCACATTGTACCGATCCTGGTGGGCGATCCGGTTCACTGCAAGCTGGTCTCGGACATGCTGCTTGCCGAGCACGGCATCTATGTCCAGCCGATCAACTATCCGACCGTGCCGCGCGGGACCGAGCGGCTGCGCTTCACCCCGACGCCGTTCCACACCGACGCGATGATGGACGAACTCGTTACCGCGCTCGAAGGCCTGTGGACACGCTGCAACATCCGCCGCCTGGGCGGCGTCGCGGCCTGAGGTTCAGTCGCCATTTTCCACGCGCAAGGCCGGTGTTAATCGCGCTGTGAGCGGCCTATAGACGGCCCGTCCCAGGTCCAGGAGGCGAGTCGTGAGCGCCGCAGCGCATAATCAGGTTTCCGCGTTCTCCGCCGATCTCGCCTCGGCCGACCCGGCCGTGTTCGAGGCCATCGGCCGCGAGTTTCGCCGCCAGCAGGACCAGATCGAACTCATCGCCTCGGAGAACATCGTCTCGCGCGCGGTGCTGGAAGCCCAGGGCTCGGTGCTGACCAACAAATACGCCGAGGGTTATCCCGGCCGGCGCTACTACGGCGGCTGCGAGTTCGTCGACGAGGTCGAAATCCTGGCCATCGAGCGGGCCAAGGCCCTGTTCGGCGCGCAGTGGGCCAATGTCCAGCCGCACTCTGGCTCGCAGGCGAACCAGGCGGTGTTCATGGCCCTGATGAAGCCCGGCGACACCTTCATGGGCATGGATCTGGCGGCCGGCGGGCACCTCACCCACGGCAAGTCGGTCAACCAGTCGGGCAAGTGGTTCAGTCCGGTGGCCTACACCGTGCGCGCGCAGGACCAGATCATCGACTATGAGGGCATGGCCGAGATCGCCCTGGAGCATCGGCCCAAGCTGATCATCGCCGGCGGCTCGGCCTACAGCCGCACCATCGACTTCGCCCGCTTCCGCGAAATCTGCGATTCCGTCGGCGCCTATCTGATGGTCGACATGGCCCACTTCGCCGGCCTCGTCGCCGCCGGCCTGTTCCCCGATCCCTTGCCCCACGCCCACGCGGTGACCACCACCACCCACAAGACCCTGCGCGGACCCCGCGGTGGCATGATCCTCTCCAATCATCTGAAGATCGCCAAGAAGATCGATTCGGCCGTGTTCCCCGGCATCCAGGGCGGACCGCTGATGCACGTCATCGCCGCCAAGGCGGTTGCCCTGGGCGAAGCGCTGCGGCCGGAGTTCAAGGACTATGCCCGCCAGGTGATCGACAACGCCCGCGTGCTGGCCGAATCCCTGATGGCGTTCGGAATGAACATCGTCTCCGGCGGGACCGACAGCCACCTGATCGTGGTTGACCTCACGCCCAAAGGGGTCACGGGCAAGGCCGCCGAGGACAGCCTCGAGCGCGCGGGCGTCACCTGCAGCCGCTCGACAATCCCCTTCGATCCCAGGCCGCCAATGCTGAGCTCCGGCGTGCGCTTGGGGACCCCCGCCTGCACAACACGCGGCTTCCGCGAAGCTGAATTCCGTAAGGTCGCCAGGCTGATCGGGGAGGTCGTCGACGGCATTGCGGCGAATGGTGATGGAGCCAACGGCGCGGTCGAGGCGCGGGTGCGCGGCCAGGTCAAGGACTTGACCGCCCGGTTCCCCATCTACATCTGATCAGCCCACGGTAAGCTCGGAAGGGGCCCGTCGATGCGCTGCCCGTTCTGCGGCGAGCTGGAGAGCCAGGTAAAAGATAGCCGACCGTCGGAAGACGGCGCGACCATCCGCCGCCGGCGCATGTGTCCGGAGTGCGGCGGTCGTTTCACCACCTTTGAGCGCGTGCAGCTGCGCGAGCTTACTATCCTCAAACGTTCGGGCCGGCGCGCGCCCTTCGACCGCGAGAAGCTGGTGCGCTCGATCTCCACGGCCACCCGCAAGCGCCCGGTCGATCCCGAAAGAGTCGAGCGCATGGTCAACGGCATTGTTCGCCAACTCGAGAGCATGGGCGAAACCGAGCTGCCCTCGCACGTCGTCGGCGACATGGTGATGAAAGCGCTCAAGACCCTCGATGATGTCGCCTATGTTCGCTACGCCTCGGTCTATCGCGACTTCCGCCAGACCGAGGACTTCGCCCGCTTCCTGAACGACGAGGGACTGGCCGAAGAGAGCGAGGCATGAAGCGCGCTATCCGTCCCGGGCGTTCGGTGGCCAGGCTGGCGGCGGTGCAAGCGCTCTATCAGATGGATGTCTCGGGCCAGGGCGCCGAGGCGGTGGTGCGCGAATTCCACGAGCACCGCTTCGACCGCGACATGGACGGCGCGGTCCTGGCGCCGGCCGATGAGGACTGGTTCGCCGGCATCGTGCGTGGCGTGGCCGCCGAACAGGGGGCGGTCGACCGCGGGGTGCGCCAGCGCTTGGCGAGCGGCTGGAAACTCGACCGAATCGACGCAACCGCGCGGGCCATCCTGAGGGCCGGCGCGTTCGAGCTCATGCGTCACGCCGAGGTGCCGACAGAGGTGGTGATCGACGAGTACGTGGAAATCGCCAAGTCGTTCTTCGAGGGGCCGGAGCCTGGCTTCGTCAACGCCGCCCTCGACCGGATAGCGGCCGATGCCCGGCCCGCTTGACGAGTTCGACTGGATCGCCTCCCTGCGCGGCCTGACGCTCGGCGACGCGCGGGCGCTAGGTCTGGCCGACGACGCCGCCGTCCTGCCGGGGAAGCCGGGCTTCGATCTCGTCATCTCCACCGATGCCCTGGTCGAGGGCGTGCATCTCCTCGAGGGCGAGGCGCCGGAGATCATCGCCAGCCGCCTGTTGCGCACGGCCCTCTCGGATCTGGCGGCCAAGGCGGCGAGGCCGTTCGGCTACCTCCTGACCACGGCCTGGCCGCCCGGCCGGGACGAGGCTTGGCGCGCGGCGTTCCGGGACGGGCTGGAGGCGGACGGACGCGCCTTCGGCGTCGCCCTTCTCGGCGGAGACACGGTCTCCACCGCCGGCCCACTCATCGTCAACGCCGCCGTGCTCGGCTGGGTCGAAGAGGGGAGGGCGGTGCTGCGCTCCACTGCCCGCGCCGGTGACAGCCTCGTGGTCTGCGGCGGCATCGGTGATGGCTGGCTGGGGCTGATGGCCGCGCGGGGCGAAATCGAGGATGCCGGCGGCTCTCTGGCGGCGCGTTATCGCCTGCCGACGCCGCTTTTGTCGCCGAGGACGGCGCTGCTCGCCCACGCCCGGGCGGCCGCGGATGTCTCCGACGGCCTGCTCGCCGACGCCGGCCACATCGCCGAGGCAAGCGGCCTTGGAGTCACGGTCGAACTCCTCGACATCCCACTGTCCGTTGAGGCGCGCGCCTGGTGCGCCAGCCAACCGGACGAGGTTCGCGCTCGGCTGACCCTCGCCACTGGCGGCGATGACTACGCGCTGGTCTGCGCAGTGGACCCGGCGGACGAGGCCGCCTTCATCGCCGAAGTCGAAGCCAGGGGCGTTCCAGCCGGTCGCGTGGGGCGCTTCCGCGCCGAGCTTGGAATCGAGGCGACCGCCAGCGGCCAGCCAGTGGAAGCCAACCACTTCGGCTGGCGGCACTCGGACCGGGCGCCCGGCGACTGAGACCTGCCCGCGAACGTTGGCTTGCTTTGCCGGGCGGCTTTTGGCAGTTTCCCGCGACTTTCCGGGGCGGGCTAGCTCCTTAGATCCTTCCGCCGGGCCCTCAGCCCGCCTTTTCGCAACCCACCACAGGCGGCTCGCAAGCGCCGCCGTGGAGAGACTTGAGGACTATCTCGAAATGAATCTGGTGCTCGAGCTGGTGATCGCCGCCGGCCTGTTGGCGGTGGCGTACGGCGTCCTGCAGACGATGACCCTGCTGCGCGCCTCGGCCGGTAGCGAGAAGATGCAGGAGATCGCCGCCGCCATCCAGGAAGGCGCGCAGGCCTATCTTCGGCGCCAGTACATGACCATCGCCATGGTCGGCGTGGTCATATTGATCATCATCTTCTTCCTGATCGGGCCGAAGGAGGCGCTCGGCTTCCTGATCGGCTCGACGCTCTCCGGCGCGGCGGGCTTCGCCGGCATGCTGATATCGGTGAGGGCCAATGTGCGCACCGCCCAGGCCGCCACGGGTAGCCTGGCGGCCGGACTTTCCATGGCCTTCCGCTCGGGCGCGGTGACCGGAATGCTGGTGGCGGGCTTCGCCCTGCTGGGCGTGGCCGGCTACTATTCGGTGCTCACCGCCGGCTTCGGCCTCGATCCGACCAGCCGGGACGTGATCGATTCGTTGGTGGCGCTGGGCTTCGGCGCTTCGCTCATTTCGATCTTCGCCCGCCTGGGCGGCGGCATCTTCACCAAGGGCGCGGACGTCGGCGGCGACATGGTGGGCAAGGTCGAGGCAGGTATCCCGGAGGACGATCCGCGCAATCCGGCGACGATTGCCGATAATGTCGGCGACAATGTCGGTGACTGTGCCGGCATGGCCGCCGACCTGTTCGAGACGTACGCGGTGACCATGGTCGCGGCGATGTTGCTCGGGTCCTTGCTGTTCAAGGACCATCTCGGGTGGGTCACATATC
>JBOHLC010000048.1:0-2464 GCA_050729395.1 Caulobacteraceae bacterium | reverse complement strand
CGCCAACCGGTGCGCCGGCCGATCGCTGCAGCCCCGAGCCATTTGCTCATCGATGATTTCGAGACGGTCGAGATAGTAGGCGATCTCGCGCTCGGTATGCGCCAGGTCGCGAGCGAGACGCTCGGCTCCGGCGATGTTCTTCTTGCTCGCGACGGCCTGCATCTTGGTGCCGTCCAGCGCGACCTGGCGACCGTTTATTAATCCGCTCTCGCGACAGAACTGGATGAAGGCCGCACTCGCGGCGACAATGGCTTCCGGGTTGTCATGTCGAAACGCGGCGATGGTGCGGTAGTCCGGCGCGAGGCGCCGCAGTAGCCACACCGCCTCCAAGTCTCGAACGCAGGCCCGCTCCAGATGTCGTGAGGACCGCACCTGGTTGAGATAACCCCAAACGTAAAGTCGGAGCAGGTCGGCTGGATGGAAGCCGGGCCGCCCGGTGGCCGCGGCCGCAGTGCGGCTGAAGCCCAACTCGGTCAGGTTCAGGCTAGCAACAAACGCATCGACGACACGGACTAGGGCATCTGGCGCGACGTAGTCGTCAACGCACGCTGGAAGCAGGTTGACCTGACCGCGGTCTGTTCCCTCGATGAAGCTCACGAACACCTCGCCGAATCTGCTTGGACACGACGCAGATTCTACTGATGTTTGAATCTATTGGATATATCCATAATATTGTCAGACACTCAATTGTCGACGCGCACGTCACGCAAATCACTCGAAAGACCCAAGCAGTGGGCCATTTGAATGAACGATTGCAGTGCTGAGCGGACCTTGACTTCCGCTCAGCACCGCAGGTGCGAAATGCGGTTCAGCTTGGAGACGCGAGCGGCAGGTCAAGCATCGACCATGCCAAGAGCCGCCGCTTGGAGACGCTCGCCTTGTACAGGAATGTGGGCGAGCGCTGCCTCGATCTGCTGTAGATCGGTGGCGGAGAGGACGACGTCGGCAGCGCCCAGGTTTTCCTCGAGCCGATGCAGCTTGGTCGTCCCCGGGATCGGCACGATCCACGGCTTCCGAGCCAAGAGCCACGCCAGGGCGAGTTGGGCCGGCGTCGCTCCCTTGCCCGCCGCGATCTGCGTCAAGACATCGACCAGCGCCATATTGGCGGCGCGGGCCTCCGGCGAAAAGCGAGGACCGCTGCTGCGGAAGTCCGAGGCGTCGAGCTTGGTGTCGGCGGTGATGGCTCCGGTCAGGAACCCTGCTCCCAGCGGGCTCCAGGGGACGAACCCGATGCCCAGGTCCTCGCAGGCTGCCAGAATGCCGTTGTGCTCCACATCCCGCGTCCACAGCGAATACTCGCTTTGGATGGCCGCGACGGGCTGGACGACGTGAGCGCGACGGATGGTTTGCGCGCTGGCTTCCGACAGGCCCCAGTGCTTGACCTTGCCCTCGGCGATGAGCCCGCCCACTGCGCCGGCGACCTCTTCGATCGGCACATTGGGATCGACCCGGTGCTGGTACAGCAGGTCGATGACATCGACCTTCAACCGCTTCAGGCTGCCGTCGACCGCCTTGCGGATCGTTTCCGGCCGACTGTCGAGCCCGCTGCGCGAACCGTCGGGTTTGAGGTCGAAGCCGAACTTGGTGGCGATCACGACTTGGTCGCGGACCGGGGCCAAGGCGTCGCCGACCAGGTCCTCATTGATATAGGGCCCATAGACCTCGGCGGTGTCGAAGAAGGTCACGCCGCGCTCGACCGCCGCCTGGATCATGCGCATGCCCTCGGCATGGGCGAGGGGTTGGCCATAGGTGGTGTTCAGTCCCATGCAGCCAAAGCCGAGGGCTGACACTTCCAGCCCGCCGTTACCGAGTATGCGCGTTTTCATTCTGGTCTCCTGCTTGAGCGGCGGGCAGCGGCTCGCCGGGCCTGACAGGAAACTTAGGGCATCGATCATTTGTCGATTAGACGGTATGATCGACATGAGCCTATATCAGGAATGGATAAATGCGCCGGCAGGACTTTGGTGAACTTACCGCCTTCCTGGCCGTCGCCGAGGAGCGCAGCTTCACGCGCGCGGCGGCGAAGTTGGGAACCTCGCAGTCCACGCTCAGCCAGACGATCCGGCGGCTAGAGACACGCCTCGATCTGCGTCTCCTGACCCGCACGACCCGAAGCGTCGCGCCGACCGAGGCCGGTGAGCGATTGCTGGAGACCCTGCAGCCCGCCTTCGAAGATATCGACAGCAAGCTCGCCGCCCTTACCAGGCTGCGAGAGAAACCCGCCGGCGCCGTCCGCATCAACGCAACCGAACATGTCGCGCGGACGGTCCTGTGGCCGGCTATCAGGCGACTCTTGCCGGACTATCCCGACATTCAGGTCGAGCTTACGGGCGAGTCGGCCCTGACGGACATTGTCGCCGGTCGCTACGACGCCGGGGTCAGGCTGGGCGAGCTTGTCGACAAGGATATGATCGCCGTTCGCATCGGGCCCCAGTTGCGCATGATCGCCGTCGCTTCGCCTGCG
>JBOHLC010000047.1:0-4311 GCA_050729395.1 Caulobacteraceae bacterium | reverse complement strand
TTGGCGGCGCTGGTGTTGGCCGCGTTGGCGGCGGCGCCGGCGGCGCCCGCCGAACTGGCGGCCGCGCTGGCCGAGGCTGTCGCGGCGTTTTCCGCCGCCCCGCTAGCCGCCATGCTGGCGTTGGCGGCGCTGGCCGCGCTTTGGGCGGCGTTCTGGGCCGAATTGTTCTGACCGCAGCCCAAGGGGCCGGCCAGCAGCAGCCCCGCGCACATAATCAAGGTCGAGCGGTTCATGATTTGAACGTCCCTATCGGGCCTCGAGCCGAGGCCACGCTGAAAGCGCAATCCTGGGCCACGCCGATAGGTTCCCGCGAGCGATCATGGCCAGCGTTCGGGCAAGCTCTGGAAAGCTTCGGCGGAAGGGCTTAAATTCGGGACCGGTCCAAGAGAGGCTCGGAACTGTTCCGGGCGAGGCGGCGTTGAGGCCGCGGGGTCCGCGCCGCAACGATCGCTGGAGAACCGCCATGACCACCGACACGCTCACCAACGCCGCGGATGAGGTTACTTCATCGGCCGCTTCAGCCGCCGAAAAGGGGCAGAAGGCGTTCAACGAGGCCGCCGACAAGGGGCAGAAGGCGTTCAATGACGCCGTGGCCACGGCTCAGGAAAAGATCGTCGAGACCGCCCGTATCGCCCAAAAGGCGCTCAAGGAAGGCGCCGAGACGCTGCGCGCCCAGACCAAGGCCTATCGGGAGAACGCCGGCGAACAGTTCGATGAGGCGCAGCGCTTTGTCGTCGACAAGGTCAAGGAGCGTCCGGTGACGGCCGCCCTGACCGGCCTGGGCGTCGGCCTGCTGCTTGGACTCCTGCTCGCCAACCGCGACAGGTGATCAAGTTCATTCTGGGCCGGGTCGGCGTCGCGCTCGCGGCGGCGGCCGTGCTCGCCACCAGCGCCGCCATCGTCGTCGTGGCGCTGGCCTTCGCTCTCTATGCCTTGGTCCGGCCTCTGGTGGGACCGGCCGGCGCCGCGGCGATCGTGGCCGGCGCGGCGGCGCTGATCATGCTCATCATCGGTCTCGTCCTGGCCATGGCGCCGAAGACGAAACGGGCCAAGGTGGTTCCGCGCGGCGGCGACCCGGCCGCGCGCATCATCAACCTGTTCAAGGATGTGCCGTTGACTGCCATCGCGGCCGCCGTGGCGACCGGCTTTCTCGCCATCCGAAACCCGGGCTACCTCGGGGTCGCCATCCGCAGCTTCCTCGAAGGCGAGCCGCCTCCCAAGCGCCGGCGCTGACTGGAGCCTGACGCGTTTGCACGGAACAGATGCAAGCGCTGAATCAGGCTCTACACTCTTGAATCCAGAGCAAATTGTCCCCGTTCAGACGATTCCGTCTGAGCGGGTTTGCTCTGGCGCTCACGGAGTGTTGGGCTGACTGCCGGCGTCCCGCTTCAGACGCTGACCGGCGTTCTCCAACGCATTGCCCGCATTATTCGCCGCGTTCTTGAACGGCGCCTGCGCCCGCTGGCTGGCGTTGGAGATGTCATTGTCGACCACCGCGCCGCCGCTGCTGAACGAGCCGGTTTGGGCGGCCAGATAGAGCAGCATGGCCAGGGCCGCGATGGCGATCAGCGCCAGCAGGCTGAAAAACGGCGAGCCGCGACGGCGCCTGGCGGCGTCCCGCCGGCCTCGCTCATAGGCCGCGTCGACATCCGCGCGAGTGACGGCCGCATTGGCCGGCTGCTCGGCCGGTGGCGGCGGGCGCCGGCCCCACGGGCGCGAATTGAACAGGGTTCTCATGGCTAATTTCCTCCCCGAAGAAACGTGGCCGGCGCGGCCACGGTTCCGAAACGGCCGCCGCTATTGCCGTGGGGCCTGAATGGGGTTCATTGTCGCCCTGTCGCGGGCCTGCGGGGGTCGAGGCGTGAGTTGGACGTCAAATCGCGCGGGGTATCTGCTGGCGCTCGGCGCCGCGATTTCGCTCGCCGCCTGCCAGACTACCAAGCCGCGTTACGCCGGCCCTCTGATCCAGGCGCCGGCCAACTGTGTCGACATCAATTTCCCGATCTATTTCGAGCCGGATTCGGCGAGCGTCACCCGCGAGGCCGATCGCATGATCGCCGCGGCGCGCGAGCGGGCCGCGCCCTGTCGGGTGACAGGGATCGATGTATTGGGCCTGGCCGACGCGCCGGGAGCGGCGGATGCCAACTATGTACTCTCGCAGCGGCGCGCCAAGGCGGTGGCCAAGGCGTTGCGCAGGCAGGGCTTCGCCGACGCCGACTTCCATGAAGCGGCCGCGGGCGCCATCAACGCCACCACGGCCTCGGGCGCCAGCCGGCCCGTCCGACGGCGCGCCGATGTTTCAATTCATCTGACCAGCCGGACCGCCCCCGGCGGACATTGAGCTTCTCTATCGTCCGAATTTGGTCAATCGATTGGACGCGCCGGATCACACCAAATCGAAGCGATCGGCGTTCATGACCTTGGTCCACGCGGCCACGAAGTCCTTGACGAACTTCGCCTTGGAACCCGCGCAGGCGTAGACCTCTGCGAAGGCGCGCAGTTCCGCGTGCGAGCCGAAAATGAGATCGACGCGTGTGCCGGTCCATTTCCGGTCCTTGGTCTTGCGGTCGCGGCCTTCGTACGCGTTTTCGCCGCCGCCCGGCAGCCACTCCGTGCGCATGTCGAGCAGGTTGACAAAGAAATCGTTAGTAAGCTTGCCGGGCTGGCTGGTGAAGACGCCATGGCGGGACCCTCCGGCATTGGCGCCCAGGACACGCAGCCCGCCGACCAGCACGGTCATCTCGGGCCCGCTCAATCCGAGCAGCTGGGCGCGGTCGACCAAAGCCTCCTCGGGCGCCATGAACTGTTCGCCGCGGCGATAGTTGCGGAAGCCGTCGGCGATCGGCTCGAGAGGCGCGAAGGAGTCCGCGTCGGTCTGATCCTGAGAGGCGTCCATACGCCCGGGCATGAAGGGAACCCGCGCGTCGACGCCGGCGTCCCCGGCGGCCTTCTCGATCGCCGCGCCGCCGCCCAGGACGATCAGGTCGGCCAATGACACCTTCTTGCCACCCGCCGCCGAGGCGTTGAACGTCGACTGGATGCCTTCGAGCGCCCGCAGCACCTTGGTCAGTTCGGGCGGATTGTTGATCTCCCAATCCTTTTGGGGGGCCAGGCGAATGCGCGCGCCGTTGGCGCCGCCGCGCTTGTCGGAGCCTCGGAAAGTCGAGGCCGACGCCCAGGCGACCCCGACCAGCTGGGGCACGGAAAGGCCGGAGGCGAGGACCTTGGCCTTGAGGTCGGCGATGTCCCGCTCGTCGACGAGCGGATGATCCACGGGTGGAATCGGGTCCTGCCAGATCAGGCTTTCCTTGGGCACGAGCGGACCGAGGTAGCGCTGGATCGGGCCCATGTCGCGGTGCGTGAGCTTGAACCACGCCCGGGCGAACGCGTCGGCGAACTGGTCCGGGTGTTCATGAAAGCGCCGCGAGATTTTCTCGTAAGCCGGATCGAGCCGCAGGGAGAGGTCCGTGGTCAGCATGGTGGGCACTCGCTTGCGGGCGCCGTCGTGAGCGTCTGGGATGTCGGCGGGGGCGTTTTTCGCCTGCCACTGCTGGGCGCCGGCCGGGCTCTTGGTCAACTCCCACTCGTGGTTGAAAAGGTTGTCGAAGAAGTGGTTGCTCCACCTCGTCGGCGTCTGGCTCCAGATGACTTCCGGGCCGCCGGTGATGGCGTCCGCGCCGATGCCCGTTCCGTGCGTGCTTCGCCACCCCAGGCCCTGGTCCTCGATGACGGCCCTTTCCGGCTCGGGGCCAACGAATGAGGGATCGCCGGCGCCGTGGGTCTTGCCGAAGCTGTGACCGCCGGCGATGAGCGCGACCGTCTCCTCATCGTCCATGGCCATGCGGGCGAAGGTCTCGCGGATGTCGCGCGCGGCGGCGACGGGATCAGGATTTCCGTTCGGACCCTCGGGGTTGACGTAGATCAGGCCCATCTGCACGGCGCCGAGCGTCTTGTGCAGCTGACGCTCGCCGCTATAGCGCTCGTCGCCCAGCCACGAGCCTTCCGGCCCCCAATAAAGTTCCTCGGGCTCCCAGGTGTCCGCTCGGCCGCCGGCGAAACCGAACGTCTTGAAGCCCATGGACTCCATGGCGACGTTGCCGACCAGCACATAGAGATCGGCCCAGGAGATCTTGTCGCCGTATTTCTGCTTGGTCGGCCACAGCAGCCGGCGCGCCTTGTCGAGGTTGGCGTTGTCGGGCCAGCTGTTGAGCGGGGCGAAGCGCTGCTGGCCGCCGCCCGCGCCGCCGCGTCCGTCGGAGATGCGGTAGGTGCCGGCGCTGTGCCAGGCCAGGCGGATGAACAGGCCGCCAT
>JBOHLC010000046.1:0-20699 GCA_050729395.1 Caulobacteraceae bacterium | reverse complement strand
GGCCTGGGCGACCCAGGCGTCGCGGGCGATGCGGCCCTTGAGGCTCAGTTCGGCGTCAAGGGCTTCGGTCTGCTCCTCGGTCCAGGCGGCCAGCTGGGCGAAAGTGGTGACGCCGCGCTCGGCCAGGGCATGGGCCAGCTTGGGTCCGATGCCGGTCAGGCGGGTGAGGTCGTCGGCGGCGGCTTCCGCCTCCTCAGCCACCATCTCGACGGGCGCCTGTCTGGCCAGCACTTGCGGTTCGATGATCGCGGCGGCGGTTAGCACCGCCTCGGCCGCGAGGGCCGCGCCGGTCGCCACTTCCCGCTCGCGCTCGGCGAAGGCCTCGACAGCCGCGACCTGGGCCTTGGCCGCGCCGGCCATGGCCTCGACGTTCACGGCCCGCGTCCAGCGGGTCGCCCACCACCAGGCGACGCCAGCGCTGGCCGCCGCCCCGAAGGCGAACCACAGGGGAGAACTGAGACCGATGGGCAGGGACATCGCCTTGCGCGCGGTCTCGCGCGCCTCGTCAAGGTCGGGAAATTCGGCAGTCCACGCCATGGGATACTCCTTGACGAAGGCGCGGTCGCGGGGGCCGGCCGCACAATGTTGCAATGCAGCATAACTACCTCGAGACGCTCGCGGTTGCAACGCAAAATCCAGCTCAACTTCTTTGCCCGACGCGGGCGGGGCGGCCGATCCGGCTGGCGCGGCCGACAGCGCCGGGCCCGCCGAACGCGCCGGCGATCCATTCCGCCGCAATGGCCGCCTCGGCGTCCAGTTCCGCTGGCGGATTGACAATGATCACCGCGCAGCCGTTGAGGCGCAGGGGATCGTCCAGCGGATGCAGCCGGGCCTCGATGAGGAGCAGGTCACAGCCCCGCGCTGCGTCTTCCAGGCCGCTCAGGAGAACGTCGAACCCGGCCAGATCCTTGATCGGCGCCCAGATGGCGACGACCGCCCCGCGATTGCGGCCGAGCACCTGACGCACGGCGTCGGCCGCGCGGGCGCCGTCATCCGGCGCCTCATAGGGCGGATCGATATGCACCAGCACATTGGCCGGCGCGCGCGGTGTGCGCCGCCTCGCTGTCTCCCAGCCGTCCTCGCGCGTGGCGAAAGCCCCCGCCGGCCGGCGCAGGGCCTCGCGCAGGCTCTCGAATTCCTCGCGCCGCGTCTCGCAGGCGATCAGTTGATCGCGGGCGCGCAGCCGCGTGGCGATGAGGTGAGGTGACCCCGGATAGACGCGCGCGCCGGCCTCGTTGAGGTTCTCGACCGTCGCTTTGAGGCTGGCGAGCGGACCCGGCGGCGCTTCCTCGGCCAGGAGCACGGCGACCGCCCCGCCCTCGTCCGTCCGCCGCGCCAGATCGCCGGCCAGGTCGTAAACCCCGGCGCCGGCATGGGTGTCGATCACGGTGAGCGGTCCGCGGTCGGCCGTCAGGAGGTCGAGCAGCGCCAGCAGCACCGCGTGCTTGAGCAGATCGGCGAAGTTCCCGGCATGGAAGATGTGGCGATAGTTCATCGTCGTCGGTCGGATTTCAAACGAGCGTTCACTTCCTCTGGTCCGAGACGGCCCGATGTGGCTTAAACCATTGCATCGCCATCCGGGAGACCATCGGTGCTCAACAAAAGGCTTCGCTTCGGCGCGTTCATCGCGCCATTCCATCCGGTGGACGAAAATCCCACCCTGGCCATCGAGCGCGACCTCGAACTGGTCCAGTGGCTCGACACCCTCGCCTACGAGGAAGCCTGGATCGGCGAGCACCATTCGGCCGGCTATGAGGTGATCGCCAGCCCGGAGGTGTTCATCGCCGCGGCGGCCGAGCGCACGAAGCACATTCGGCTGGGCACAGGCGTCTCCTCTCTGCCCTACCACCACCCGTTCATGCTGGCCGATCGGATCAACCAGCTCGACCATATGACGAGGGGCCGGGCGATGTTCGGCGTCGGGCCGGGCGCTCTGGTCTCCGACGCCTTCGCGATGGGCATCGATCCGGCCCGCCAGCGCGACATGATGGACGAGGCGTTGGGTGTCATCATCCGCCTGCTGCGCGGCGAGACGGTCAGCCACAAGTCCGACTGGTTCAGCCTCAATGAGGCGCGGCTGCAGATGACGCCCTATTCGCGACCGATGATCGAGATCGCCGTGGCGAGCCAGGTCTCGCCGACCGGCGCGCGCGCGGCCGGCCGCCATGGCGTGGGGCTTTTATCGCTCGGCGCGACTTCGACCGGCGGCTTCAATGCCCTTTCGTCGAACTGGGCAATCGCCGAAGACATGGCGGCCGAGCATGGCGTGACGGTCGACCGCGCCGCGTGGCGGCTCGTCGGGCCGATGCACATCGCCCCGACCAAGGAAGAGGCGGTGGCCGACGTCCGCTTCGGCCTCGAGAAGTGGCTCTACTATTTCCGCGAGATCGCCAACCTGCCAGTAGCGCCGGTGGAGTCCGGGCGCGATCCGGTCGAGGCCCTGACCGAAAGCGGCCTGACGGTGATCGGCACGCCGGACGAGGCGGCGGCCAAGATCCAGTCCCTGATCGATCAGTCCGGCGGCTTCGGCGCCTTCCTGTTCATGGCCCACAACTGGGCCCCGTGGGCGCAGACCAAGCGGTCGTACGAACTGTTCGCCCGCTATGTCGCCCCGCGCTTCCAGCAGTTGAACGACAGCCGCGAGGCGTCGATGAAATGGGTCGGGGCGCACAAGGGCGAGTTCACCGGCGCGGCCATGGCCGCTGTCGGCGCGCGCATCGCCCAGCACGCCCAGGAAAAGGGCCTGGAAAACATCCGGCCGGAGATCGCCGCCATGATGGGACTGAAGAAGCCGGAGGCGGCGGAGTAGCATGCGCGCGGTGATCCGCCGGGCCGGAACGCTCGTCGTCGATGAGATGGCCGAGCCGGTTCCCGAGGCCGGCCAGACCCTCGTCCGCACGCTCGTCTGCGGCATCTGCGGCTCGGACCTCCACGCCCTCGATCATTACGATCACATGATCGAGGTTTCCGAGCGCCTGGGCGCGCCGGGGCACATGAAGCGCGGGGCGGACACGGTGTTCGGCCACGAGTTCTGCTGCGAGGTGATCGACAATGGCCCGGGCGGCGGGCGGTTCAAGGCCGGCACGCGCGTGGTCTCGATCCCCGGTCTGATCTCCGCGGGCGGCTTCGAAACCGTGGGCTATTCGAGCCGCGTCCCCGGCGGCTTCGCCGAGCGGATCCTGCTTTCGGACATGCTCCTGCTCGAGGTTCCAAACGGCCTGGCGGCCGAGCCGGCGGCTCTCACCGAGCCACTGGCGGTCGGCGAACACGCGGTGGCCAAGGCCGGACCTGAGGCGGATCACGTATTTATGGTCGTCGGCTGCGGCCCGGTCGGACTGGCGGTCATCGACGCGCTGGCCGCGCGCGGTCTCGGGCCGATCGTGGCCTGCGACTTCTCGGCCGAGCGACGAGCGGCGGCCGAGCGCATGGGCGCGCACCGGACGATCGATCCGGCCCAGGTCTCCCCACACGCGAGCTGGGCCGAGTTCGGCGTGCCGGCCAGCGCGGCCGAAGGCCTGATGGCCGCCGCCCAGGGACTGGCCGTCAAGCGCCCGCTGATCTTCGAGTGCGTCGGCGCGCCGGGCGTCATCCAGTCCCTGGCCATGGCCGCGCCACGCGGTGCGCGCATCGTCGTCGCCGGGGTGTGCATGCAGACCGACGCCATCGAGCCCTTCGCATTCATCGCCAAGGAGATCGAGCTGCGCTTCGTGCTGGGCTACACGCCGGAGGAGTTCGCCGGCTCGCTCGCCCGCCTGGCCGAGGGCCGCACGCGCTTCGCGGACGCCATCACCGGCGTCGTCGGCCTGGACCAGACGCCGGCCGCTTTCACCGCGCTGAAAACCGACAAGAGCCAGATCAAGATCCTGGTGCGGCCGGACGCCTAGCTCAGCTCTCCACGAAGGCGCGTTCGAGGACGAAGTCGCCGGGGTTGGCGACCGAACCTTCTTCATAGCCCCGGTCGAGCAGTTGCACCTTGAGGTCGGCGAGCACAGAGGGACCGCCGCAGAGCATCACCCGGTCGCGGGCAGGGTCGAACGGCGGCAGGCCGATATCGTCAAACAGCTTGCCGGAGGCGATCAGGTCGGTGATCCGCCCTTGAGTGACGAACGGCTCGCGAGTCACCGTCGGATAGTAGACGAGCTTGGGCGCGATCACCTCGCCGAGATCCGGATCGCTCGGCAGGTCGTGCGACAGGAACCGGCGATAGTTAAGATCGGCCACCTCGCGCACGGTGTGGGTGACGATCACTTTGTCGAAGCGCTCGTAGACGTCCGGATCGCGCACCAGCGACAGGAAGGGCGCGAGGCCCGTGCCCGTGCCCAGGAGATAGAGGTTGCGTCCGGGTCTCAAGCCATCGAGCACCAGCGTGCCGGTGGGCTTCTTGCCGACCAGCACCTCGTCGCCCTCGGCAATGTTCTGCAGGCGCGAGGTCAGCGGCCCGTCCGGCACCTTGATCGAATAGAACTCCAGTTCGTCGGCGTAATAGGCGCTGACGACGGAATAGGCGCGCAGCAGCGGCTTTCCCTCGACCTCCAGGCCCAGCATGACGAACTGACCGCTGGCGAAGCGCAGCCCGGGATCGCGCGTGGTGCGCAGCGAGAAGAGCGAGGGCGTCCAGTGCCGCACCCAGGTGACGCGCTCGACGTAGAAGGCGCCGCGCGCCTTGGGGAGCGCGGGGAGGTGTTCTCGTTTCAGGGCGGCGGCTTGGCTCATGGTCAGGTGAAAGTCTCTTACGGCCTGGAAGTTAACTTCAAACGCGCCAGTTCAAAGATCCGCGCCAAGGAACGGCGCGGCGCCCGGCGCTCTGGCGGTATGTATGCCGCATTCGCTCTTTTGCGAACCCGCCCAGCGGCCGGAGCGCGCATCGGCCCCTTCGGCCACCGCTTCAGTGCACGGCCAGCAGCCGATCGAGGCGAAGCCGGCGGCGAGAAGCGGATGGGCCGGCAGGTCGTGCGCCTCGGCATAGGCGGTCAGTTCGACCTTGGTCCAGTTGGCGAGGGGATTGAACTTGACCCGGCCCTCCGCCTCCTCGACCACGGGCAGGCGCAGGCGCGCCCCGCCGTGGAAACGCTTGCGGCCGCTGATCCAGGCCTCGAACGGCGCCAGAGCCGTATCGAGCGGGATGACCTTGCGGATATTGCAGCAGGCGTCGGTGTCCCTCTGCCAAAGGTCCGCGCCGGGATCGTGAAGAGCCAGGTCCTCGAATCTCGGCCTCAAGTCGCGGACGTCGGTCAGCCCAAGATCGGTGGCGAGCCGACGGCGATAGTCAAGGGTCTGGGCGAACAGCATGCCGGTGTCGAGGAAGAACACCGGAATGTTTCGGTCGATGCGCGCGGCCAGGTGCAGAAGCACGGCCGACTCCGCGCCGAATGAGGAGACGAGCGCCAGGCCTTTGCCGAACGTCTCCAGCGCTTCGTTTATGACGCTCGATGGGTGGGCGTCGCGCAGCTCCGCGTCCAGCCGCTGGGCCAGGTTGCGCGGGCGGTCGAGTTGATCGAAGGCGAGGCTCATGACGGGACCAGGGCGCCTTGTCTGAGCGCGAAGGCCGGCTCGCGGCCGTCGGCGGCGCGCTGATAGACATGGCGATAGCGCCGGGCGGCGGCGGACCATTGCTCCGGCGTTGTCCCATCGGCCGGTTCGAACGCGTCGAAGCCGCAGCGAATCATGAAGGCGGCTTGCTCGAGGAGGACATCGCCCACGGCGCGCACCTCTCCGGCATAACCGAAGCGTTCGCGCAGCAGGCGCGCGGCGCTGTAGGCGCGGCCGTCCTTGAACTTGGGGAACTCCAGCGCCACCACGGCTATGGCCGGCAGGTCGTAGGCCAGGCTCTCGACCGCCTCGCCCGCGGCGACAAGCACGCCGACCTTACGGCCTTCGCCGAGCAGCGCCTCGCCTTCGGCATGGAACCTGGCCAGGGAGACGATCACGTCGCCGGCCGGCGCGGCTTCGTCGTCGACCAGGAGGGCAAAGGAGCTCCCTGCCTCGGCGGCGCGGCCGGCCCGCCACCTAACCAACCTGGGCATAGACGGCCTCCTTGAACGGTTCCAGCCCGGCCCGGCGGAAGGTGTCGATGAAGCGTTCGCCCTCGTGGCGCTCGGCGAGATAGACCTCGACCATCTGGCCCACGGCCTGGGTCACCTTGTCGGCCGGCAGGGCGGGGCCCAGAATCTGGCCTAGGCTGGCGTCATCCTCGCCCGAGCCGCCCAGAGTCAGCTGGTAGAACTCCTCGCCCTTCTTATCGACGCCCAGGACGCCGATATGACCGACATGATGGTGGCCACAGTCGTTGATGCAGCCGCTGATCTTCACCTTCAGCTCGCCGACGCGCTCGGCCAACTCCGGGTCGGCGAAGCGGCGGGCGATGGACTGGGCGATCGGTATGGCGCGGGCGTTGGCCAGCGCGCAATAGTCGAGCCCCGGACAGGCGATGATGTCGGTGATCAGGCCGATGTTGGGACTGGCCAGGCCCGCCTTCGCCAGTTCGGTCCACACGGCGTGTAGGTCATCCAGCTTCACATGCGGCAGCAACAGGTTCTGCTCATAGGCGACGCGCACCTCGTCCAGCGAATAGCGCTCGGCCAGATCGGCCACGAGGTCCATCTGATCGGACGACATGTCGCCCGGCGTATCGCCCGGCGTCTTCAGGGAGATGTTGACGAGGGCATAGCCCGGGACCTTGTGAGTGACCACGTTGCGCCGCGCGAACCGGGCGAAGTCAGGATCGGCCGTCCGCGCCGCCTCGAACCTCGCCGAACGGGCCGGCAGGGTGTCGAAGCCGCGCGGCTGAAACAGGGCGCGGATGCGGGCAAGCTCCGTATCCGGAAGATCGACTACGGCCTTGTCGGCCTTGTTCCATTCGTCCTCGACCTGGCGGGCGAATTCAGCCGCGCCCAGGTTCGCCACCAGGACCTTGATGCGCGCCTTCCATAGGTTGTCGCGCCGTCCGTGCCGATTATAGACGCGCAGGATCGCCTGCAGGTAACTGAGCAGATGCCTCCCCGGCAGGTGCTCGCGGATCACCGGCCCCAGGTAAGGCGTGCGACCGAGGCCGCCGCCCGCGCGCACCTCGAAGCCGAGCGCGCCGGAAGCGTCGCGGTTCAGGCGCAGGCCGATGTCGTAGATGCGGATGGCCGCCCGGTCGACCGGCGCGCCGGTGACCGCGATCTTGAACTTCCGTGGCAGGAAGGAGAACTCCGGGTGGAAAGTCGACCACTGGCGGATCACTTCGGCCCAGATGCGCGGATCGTCTACCTCATCGGCCGTGGCCCCTGCGTGCGGATCGGCAGTGAGATTGCGGATGCAGTTGCCGCTGGTCTGGATCGAGTGCAGCCCGACCTTGGCCAGCTCGTCCAGGATGTCTGGCGCGTCCCCGAGCTTGATCCAGTGGAGCTGCAGGTTGGTGCGGGTGGTGAAGTGGCCGTAGCCGCGGTCGTAGGTCCGCGCCACATGGGCCAGGGCGCGCAGCTTGGCGCTGTTGAGAGTCCCATACGGAATGGCGATCCGCAGCATGTAGGCATGCAGCTGCAGATAGAGCCCGTTCATCAGCCGCACCGGCTTGAACTGCTCCTCGCTGATCTCGCCAGCCAGGCGCCGGGCGCACTGGGCGCGGAATTCCGCCGCGCGGTCCGCCAGCATGGCCTCGTCGATGTCGTCGTAGAGATACATCTTCGGCTACTTGCGCTTGATCAGGTTGACGCGGCCGGTGGAGCGCGCCGCGCCGTGGGCGTGAACGAGGCGGTCGATGTCGGCCCCGCCGGCGGCTTGCTTTCCGTGATCGGGCTTGTTGCTCGGTCCCAGCGCGCGCAGCCGCTCGCGGTAGGACAGCGGGGCCGGTCCGCCGCCGTCGTCGATGATGTCGATGAGGTAGGGCTCGACGAGCAGGGTGATCTGGGCGCTGGCGCGCGCCTGCGCGTCCTCGGCGGCGGCCTCAGCCTCGAACAGCTCGGCCTCGGCGAAACGTTCGACCCAGACGCCGGCGTTCCAGAACACGACTTCGCCGTCGGCAAGTCTGTTGGCGGTCAGGGCCTTCATGATCTCGCCCTCTGAGCGGCGAAGCTCTCAACCGCATCGCGGGGAAGCACCCCGGCAAGCGCCATCGCCTCGCCGACGATCAGCAGAGCCGGGCCTGAGAGGCTCTCGGCCGCCGCGCCGAGGCCGGCGAGCGTCGTGGCGACGCGCCGTTCGTTCGCCAGGCTGGCGTTCTCGACCACCAGGGCAGGCGTGGCCCCGTCGCGGCCGGCGGCGATCAGGCGGGCGGCGATCTCGCCGGCCTTAGTCAGGCCCATGTAGATCACCACGGTCTGATTGGCTCTGGCCAGGCCCGCCCAATCGAGTTGGGCCGTTTCCCCGCCCGCGCCATGGGCCGTGACGAAGGTGACCGACTGCGCCGCGCCCCGGTGGGTGAGCGGCGCGCCGGCGCCGGCAGAGGCGGCCAGGGCGGCGGTGATCCCAGGGATCACCTCACATTCGACGCCCGCGGCGCGGCAGGCCTCCAACTCCTCGCCGCCGCGGCCGAAGATGAACGGATCGCCGCCCTTAAGCCGCACCACGGCCAGTCCCTCACGGGCGAAGGCGACAATCAGGCGATCGATCTCATCCTGGCGATAGGAGTGCCGCGACTTGCGCTTGGCGACGGAAATGCGCCGCGCCCCCGCCGGGGCGAGCGCGAGGATTTCTTCGGATACCAAGCCGTCGTGGACGATCACGTCGGCGCGGGCGAGCGCCTTGAGCGCTTTCAGCGTCAGCAGGTCCGGATCGCCCGGACCGGCGCCGACCAGGCTGACGCGCCCGTGGCCGGCGGTCTGGCCGGTCAGCAGGACCAGGCGTTGCTTGGCTGGAAGGCGATGTCTCACCGGCACTTTTCTTTTCAGCTTCCCTTAAAGGCCGCGCGGCCCTGGCCGGATCATCGACGGGACGGCTCCGATGAAGGAAACCGCCCCGCCAGCGTCAACCGACGAAGGGCCGGACGCCGATTGACGGTTGCAAACTGGTGGCCAAGGTCCCATTTCGCAACCCAAGGACTTCTGCCGGGGGTATCAGTAAATCTCATGGAGAGCCGCCGCCGATTGCCGCCCCTGAACGCGCTTCGCGCGTTCGAAGCCGCGGCCCGGCACCTCAACTTCAGTCGCGCCGCCGACGAACTTTCGGTGACCCCCGGCGCGGTTTCGCAGCAGATCCAGAACCTCGAGGACTACATCGGCGCGGCCATCTTCAAGCGCACGCCGCGCGGACTGCTGCTGACTGACGCGGCGCAGACTGCCCTTCCCGCCTTGCGCGAGGCCTTCGACCGCCTGGCCGAGGCCGCGTCCCTCCTTACCGCGGCGGTGGACGGCCGGCGCCTCACCCTGACCGCTCCACCCTCCTTCGCCGCCAAGTGGCTCGTGCCGAGGCTCGGCCGTTTCGAGGCGGCCCATCCGCAGGTGGACGTGTGGCTCTCGGCCGACATGGACCTCGTGGACTTCGCCGTCGGCGACGTTGACCTAGCCGTGCGCTACGGCGCGGGCGCCTATCCGGGCCTGGAAACTCAGAGGCTGATGCAGGAGACGGTGATCCCGGTGATGAGCCCCGAACTCAACGCCGCCAACCCGCTGACGACGCCGGCCGACCTTTCCCGCCATGTGCTGCTGCACGACGGTTCGCCCGACGCCGACGAGAGCTGCCCGGACTGGCAGATGTGGCTGGCGGCGCGCGGAGTCAAAGGCGTCGACGGCGCGCGGGGCCCTCGCTTCAACCAGTCGAGCCTGGTGATTGAGGCGGCGGTGGCCGGGCGCGGCGTGGCTCTGGCCAAGCGGACCCTCGCGCAGGACGACCTCGATGCCGGGCGCCTCGTTGCGCCCATGGCCATCTCGACCAACGTCGATTTCGCCTATTACGTCGTCCATCCCAAGGCCAAGGCGCGCCTGCCGCAGGTCAAGGCCTTCGTCGCCTGGCTGCTGACCGAGGCCGCCGCCCACGATCAGGCCATGGCCAGCCTCAACAACGGCGCGTGGATCTGACGCTGAGGGGGCCGGGACCCGGCTTGCCATCGCGGCCTTTTGCCCTATGTTCCGCCGCCTCGCGAAAGGCCCCCGAGGGCTTGGGCGCGGCGGGTGATTAGCTCAGTTGGTAGAGCAGCTGACTCTTAATCAGCGGGTCGTAGGTTCGAGCCCTACATCACCCACCATGCGCGTCTCCAGGAATTGGCGCCGGGAGCTTGATCGGCGCAAAGCGCACGACGCCCTGAGAGCCCTGCGACCGATCGAAGACGGTGTAGTAATTGTTCAGCAGGGGAAGGCCCAGGTTTGACTGGTTGGCTGCAAGGAGCGGCCCGGTGATCTTGAATGTCGACTGGCCTGCTTTCGGAAAGTCCTGCTGCCAATAGGTGTTCGGGGCGATGGCGAGTTCCACATCCTCGCCGTTCACGCCTGAAAAAGTGAAGTAGATCTTCGGCCACGCGGCAAGATTGAGCCTGGCGGTCGCTATCGAGCCCTTCTGAGCGGCCTGGACAGCGGCCGCGAACGCCGGATTCAGTTCAGCGAAACCGGCAAGGACCGCGTGATAGACGTCGCTGGCGAGTCTCAGCGCATCGTTTCCGCTGTCGATGATAGCATTGGAGATCAGGGATGTCCGAAATGCGGACTGCAACCGGGCCGCCGCCACGGCGGCGCAGCCCTCCACGCGAACGGATGTCAGGTTGGTGTTGTAGAACAGGTCGTGCACGACAGCGACGCTGACGAACTCTCCTTCGTACAGATCATCCTGCTCCTCGCCTCCGCCGAGCACGAACACGCCGCTGTTCAAGGGGTCACTTGCAAGAGCGCCCTGATCGTCGCCCAAGCGCATGCTCACGGATGACCGGAGCGTATAGAAGGCAAACTTGTTCGGCAGGAGCCCGTTGTTCTCGAGTTGGTCGAGGTATGGCGCGACCTCCTTCCGCGCCACGGCGTCTGACTGAACGATAGTCTGGAATTCACTGAGAAACCGGTCCCAGGCCGGCGCGCCGAACGGCCATGGTAAGGTCGTGTTTGGCGATCCCTTGTCGGCGAAGTAACCCGCGAAATCATAGGCGGGATTCTCGCCGCCATAGGCGAGGCCCATGACTCCGTTCACGTTCCCGAGGCTCCCTTCCTGAATCACGGCGATCGCTAGGGATGCCTGCTTCAGGACAATCGCATTTCCCGGGTCGCCGAAGCGAACGTCCGTCGCGACCACCGGGCCGGCCCATCCTCCGGCGCCGTAGGTGATCAACTGGGCGAAACTGGTGGTCGACAAGGCCGTGTCGCCAGTTCCGTCGTACACGGACGATTGCACGGCCAGCGTGCTGCTGCCCGTGTCCAGGAGGACGTTCGCCACCCTCCCGCGACTGCCAATGGAGAGCTGGGCCGAATAGGCGCTGCCGTCATATATGTTGGTGATCGGTAACCGAAGCACAGTCGCGCGACCCTTGGTGGTGGCCGCGGAAGCAGCGGGATGCACCTCTTCGCCTTTCGTCATTGCAACCTCTCGGACCTGGCGCGCAGCTTCGTGAACCCTACACTTCGCCAAGTGACGGCGAGAGTCGAAGTTTTTGCAGTGAAAAGCTGGCTGGCGCCACGCGCTCGACACTGTCGGCGTCAGTTCTCATCGCAAGAGATCGAGGTTCGACAGGGGCGATCGAGCTACGGCTCGCCTGGGAGGCCGAGGACGAGCGAACCAACCAAGTCCGCGCCACCGCCGCCGCCAATGCTCCACGGAACGTATTGACGGCCACGCTCGTTTGCATCTTGCTTATCCAGGCCGTGGATGAACCCGGCAGCCGCTTTCGGAGCTAGACATGAAAATCCTCGCTGCTTCCGTCCTCGCCCTGTCGCTGCTGGGCACGGCTGGCGCCAGCGCCAGCATCATCGGCGCCCACGTGGGCCCGATCGGCGTTCATATCGGCCGTCACCATCATCACCGGCACTGCTGGTGGCGCCACCACCATCGCATCTGCCGCTGGTACTGACCCTGGCGGCGGCGCCGGCCGCTGCCCTGTGGCCACGCCGTTCGCATAGGCTATAGGACGCCTCGGATCGGGCCTCCGATCCGAGGTTTTTGCATTCGCGAGAGGGCTGTCGGTGGCGGGCAAGGGGGCGATGGCGCCGACGGACGACCCGCACGCAGAACTCCAGGCCAATATCCGGTTCCTCGGCCGGATCCTCGGCGACGTCATCCGGGCCGAGGACGGCCAGGCGGGGTTCGACCAGATCGAGGCCATCCGGCGGGCCTCGGTCGCCTTCCATCGCGACGGCACGGCCGAAGCGGCCGCGCGCATGGCCGAACGGCTTGGCGGCCTTTCGCTCGACGAGACTGTGCGCTTCGCCCATTCGTTCGCCTGCTTCCTGCAGATCACCAACATCGCCGAGGACGAGATCCAGCGCCGGCGCGGGCGTGGCGGCGACGTACGTCCTGACAGCCTTGCGGGCGCGGAGCGCGCGCTGGCGGCCGAAGGGGTAGGTAAGGACGATATCCTCCGTCTGCTGAAGAGCGGCTTCGTCGCTCCCGTTATCACCGCCCATCCGAGCGAGGTGCGACGCAAGAGCGTGCTCGACCGGCAGACAGCCATCGCCGACGCCTTCGCGGCTTGGCGCCAAGCGAGCGACGAGATCGAGCGCGCCCGGATCGAGCAGACCCTCCTGCGCGAGGTGTCGCTCTTCTGGCGTACGCGCCTGCTGCGCGGCGTGCGCATCGCCGTCAGCGACGAGATCGACAACGCCGTCTTCTATTTCGAGCGCAGTTTCCTTCCGGCCATGCCCGCGCTCTACGCCCATTGGCGGGAGGTGCTGGGCGAGGCGCCGCCGACGTTCCTGACGGTCGGCTCCTGGGTCGGCGGGGACCGCGACGGAAATCCCAACGTCACCGCCGAGGTCATGGGCGAGGCGCTCAGGCGCCAATCGCGGGCGGTCACGAGCTTCTACCTGGAGCGCCTGCACCAGCTTGGCGCCGACCTTTCCATCTCCTCCAGCCTGGCCGAGGTGACCCCGGAACTGGCCGCCTTGGCGCGGGCGGCCCACGACCCCTCCCCGCACCGCGCCGACGAGCCGTATCGGCAGGCGATCACCGGTATCTACGCGCGCCTGGCCGCCGCCTTTATATCCCTTGGGGGCGAAACGCCGCCGCGGCCCGCAGCCCCGGCTGAGCCCTATGCGACGCCGGAGGAGCTGAAGTCCGACCTCGAGGCCATCCTGGCCTCGCTGCTCGCCCATCACGGGCCGTCCTTCGTCCGCGGGCCCTTGCCCGACCTCATTCGCGCGGTCGACGCCTTCGGCTTCCATCTGGCGACCCTCGACATGCGCCAGAACTCGGCCGTTCACGCCCGCGTTGTCGGCGAGCTGCTGAGAGTCGCCGGCGCCGCGCCGGACTACGAGGCGCTGGACGAGAGCGCCCGTTGTGAGCTTCTGCTCGGCGAACTCGCCCACGCGCGCCCGCTGCACTCCTCGTTCGCCGACTATAGCGAGGAGACGGCCTGCGAATACGCGATCCTCACGGAAGCGGCGCGGCTGAAGCGGCTCTACGGCGAGGGCGCGATGCGCGCTTACATCGTCTCCAATACCACCTCAGTCTCCGACCTGCTGGAAGTCTATGTGTTGCTGAAGGAGGTGGGCCTGTTCACGCCGGGCGATCCCGCCAGAGCCGCGATCTATGCGGAGCCACTGTTCGAGACCATCGCCGACCTCAGAGCCGCGCCGGAGACTCTGGCCCGCTACTTCGCACTGCCGCTCATCCGGGGGCTGCTGCCCGGCCGGCAGGAAGTGATGATCGGCTATTCGGACTCCAACAAGGACGGCAGCTATCTGACCTCTACCTGGGAGCTTGACCGGACCTCGCGCGCCTTGGCGGCCACTGCGGCTGACGCCGGCCTCGACCTGCAGCTCTTCCATGGCCGGGGCGGCGCGGTAGGCCGGGGCGGCGGCTCCAGCTTCGAGGCTCTGCTGGCCCAGCCGCCAGGCACGATCAATGGCCGTATCCGGGTGACCGAACAGGGCGAGGTCGTGGCCAACAAGTACGCCGATCCCCAACTGGCCGCCCAGAGCCTGGAGACGCTGGCCGCCGGGACCGTGCTCGCATCGCTACGCAAGGCCGGCGGCGAAGGCGTGGACGCGCCCCGGGCCAAGGCCATGGACACCTTGGCGCGCGAGGCGATGAGCGCCTACCGCGCCCTGGTGTACGAAACGCCTGGCTTCGCCGACTATTTCTTCGCCGCCACGCCGATCGGCGAGATCGCCGACCTCAACATCGGCAGCCGGCCGACCTCGCGCGTGGCGACCCGCTCTATCGCCGGCCTGCGCGCCATCCCCTGGGTGTTCTCCTGGTCGCAGTCGCGGGCCATGCTTCCCGGCTGGTACGGCTTTGGCGCGGCGGTCGAGCGGACCGGGATCGACCTCGACACCCTGCGCGAATTCCACCGGTACTGGCCGTTCTTCACCTCCATGCTGGCCAATATGGAAATGGTGCTGGCAAAGGGAGATCTGGCCATCGCCGGGCGCTATGCCGGCCTGGTCGAGGATCGCGCCCTGGCTGAAGCGGTGTTCGGCGACATCCGCGCCGAATGGGACCGGACGGTCGAGGCTCTCCTGGCCATCACCGGCCAAAGCCGCCTGCTGGACTACAATCCGGGCCTGGCCGCTGTCATCCGCGCGCGGCTGCCCTACATCGATCCACTCAACCACCTGCAGATCGAACTCATCCGCCGGCGGCGCTCTGGCGACGACAGCGACGAGGTGCGTGAGGGCATCCACCTGACCATCAACGGCATCGCCGCCGGCTTGAGGAACGCGGGATAGCGGAGTGTCGATGACCGAACGTCTCGTCGAAGACCAGTATCGCGACAGCCGTAAGTTGGCGGCACGGGCCGCGTTGCATCTGAAGTACGGGAAGCGCGGCGGGGTCCACGACCTGGCCCGCGCCATCGGCCTTCGGCCGGGCTGGCGAGTCCTCGACGTCGGCTGCGGACCTGGATGGTTTTGGAGCCGGTCGGCTGAGGCTCTGCCGGCGGATCTCGATTTGGTTCTCGCCGATCTCTCGCCTGGCATGGTCGACGAGGCCCTCGAGCGGGTCGGCGGCCTCGGCCGCTGGAAGTCGGTCGCGGGCCAGATCGCCAACGTTGGCGATCTGCCTTTTGACGACGCCGCGTTCGACGCCGTCCTGGCCATGCACATGCTCTATCACGCGCCCAATCCTGAGCGCGGGATCGCCGAGATCGCCCGGGTACTGCGCCCGGGCGGAATGGCGGTGGTCACCACCAACGCGCTCGGCAACATGATCGAACTGCACGCGATCGCCGCGGCGGCGTTCGGCGGCCCTGCGCGTGATCCTGGCGCGGCGGCATTCAGTCTGGAAAGCGGCGAGCCGATGCTGGGTCGACACTTCGCCTCGGTCGAGGTCCATCGAACGCGGGACGTCCTCGCAATCACCGATCCCGCGGACGTTGTCGCCGCGCTAACCTCCTACCCGCCTGGCGATACGCTGGGCCCGGACGATCTCTCGCGGCTGGATTCAGTTGTCGAAGCGGCCTTCGCGGCCGGCGCCGGCGTGCTGGAAGTGACTCGCGAGACTGGCTGGATGGTCGCCCGTAAGCTTGGGTGACCCCGCCAACTCGTGATCCCGGCGTGGCCGGATCAAAGATGTCCCCGGCGCTCGGTCAGCAAACCGCCGCCAGCGCCTCCTCGGCGGCCCGGACTCCCGTTTCCCACGCGCCATGGGCCGTGGAGAAGAAGCTCGGGTGTGTCGCCTCGCCGGCGAAGAACAGCCGCCCGTCCACCGGCGCGGCCAGGACCGCGCGGTCGCCGGCGTGGCCCGGCAGGGCGTGGGAGTAGGCGCCGCGGGCGAAGGGGTCGGCCGTCCAGGCGGTCTCGGCCAACGGCGTGAGCGCGCGGCGAACCTCCGAGCCCAGGAGCGCGCCCAGTTCGTCGATGGCGAAGGCGGTCAGGGCGCCGGGGCCTTCGCGTTCCAGATCGGCGGCGAGATGGCCGCCGAAATAGGCCTCGACGTAAGGCAGGCCAACCGGGCGCAGGAAATAGCTCGCGGTGGCGGCGCGGTCCGCGCGGCCGAAGGCGTGGCCTTCCACGGACAGCAGCTCGGGATTGCGCACCGCTAGGAACGCCTTGTCGGCCAGGCCGAGCGGCACGCCGGCGGCGGCCTCGACCTTGGCCGGCAGGGGCGGGGTGAAGCGGATAGCCCCGCGCGCGAGGAGGTTCGTCGGTATGCTGACGATCGCCGCGCGGGCGGTGAGCGTGCCTTTGGCGGTGGTCAAGCCGATCGGCGCGCGCCCGTGATCAATAGCCTCCACCGAGCAGTCCAGCATTGGATCGACAGGGCCGGCCACGGAAGCGATGGCCGCGCCATAGCCCTGGCGCACGCGCCAGTTGCCGCCCGTGTCTTCGTATGCAGCGTAATCGAGGACCGAGACCCCGTCCCACTCCGCGCCGTTGTACCAGCTGCTGACCGCGTTCAAGAGGCCGTTCCAGCGCCCGCCGGGCTCGAGGAAATCGCTGGCCGGCGCATCCACACCCCTGGCGGCGGCCTCCTCGAGGCGCACGTCCAGGCGGGCGTAGGCTTCGCCGAAGGCGCGGCTGTCCTCGGCGCCGAGGCCGACACGGCTCGTGCGGCGCACCCAATGTGCCGGCGTGCGATCGAGGGTAAGGCCTTTCGCCTCGATCAGTGGCGCGAAGACGTTGCGGGTGGCCGAATGCAGCCATTCGCAGCCGGCATCGAGCGCCATGCCCGGGCGCGGCGCGATGGTCCAGGCGCGCCCGCCGACGCGGTCCCGGGCTTCGAGGAGAACCACTTCGAGCGGCTCGCCCCGCAGTCGCCTCGCCGCCGCCAGTCCCGCCGCTCCCGCGCCGACGATGGCGATGTCGTAGTGGTCATTCACGGCGGGGCAGCCTATCGATCTTGCGCGCGCCGCGCGATCCTGGCCATCACCTTGCCTGGAGAGATCGCGAACGCGCTGAGGTCCTGAATGCCCAAGGTCGTGATGGTTACCGGCGGAGGGAGCGGCATCGGCCGGGCGGTGGCCCTGGCCTTCCTGGCCGCCGGCGAGGCCGTGGTCGTGGCCGGCCGGCGGCGCGAGCCGCTCGAGGAGACATGCGCCCTCGCCGGCGCCGGCTGCAACTTCCTCGCTGTCGCGACCGACGTGACCGACGAGGCGCAGGTGGCCGCCCTGTTCGAGCGGGCGGCGAAGACCTTCGGCCGGCTCGACGTGCTGTTCAACAACGCCGGCCGCGGCGCGCCGCCGGTCCCGTTCGAGGATCTGTCGCTCGAGACCTGGAGCGAGGTCGTGGCGGTGAACCTCACCGGCGTCTTCCTGTGCGCCCGCCACGCCTTCCGCCAGATGAAATCGCAGGACCCGCGAGGTGGGCGGATCATCAACAACGGCTCTATCTCGGCCCATTCGCCCCGGCCGCGCTCGGCGGCTTATACGGCGACCAAGCACGCGGTCACCGGCCTCACCCGGCAGATCGCGCTCGACGGCCGCGAGTTCGATATCGCCTGCGGCCAGATCGACATCGGCAACGCCGCTACGCCGTTGACCGCAGCCATGAGCCGAGGCGTGCCCCAAGCCGACGGACGCATCGCCGCCGAGCCGGTGATGGACGTCCGGGCGGTGGCCGACGCGGTTCTGATGATGGCCGGCCTGCCGCTGTCGGCCAATGTCCAGTTCCTCACCGTGATGGCGACCAAGATGCCGTTCATCGGCAGGGGATGATGGTTTTCTAAACCGCTCCCGCGGCGATCAGGCTTTTGGCGCAGTCGATCACCGTCTCCTGCGTCGGCCGTGGCCGCCAGCCGAGCATCTCCTGGGCCTTGGCCGATGAATAGTCGTGCTTGCGCCCAAGGCTGCCGACGACCGAACCGATGTCGCGGTCGAAGAGACCTACCAAACGCAGAATGAAATCGGGCGCCTTGCGCGTCGGCACCTTGCTCGCCTCGGCGCCCAGGCTTGTCTTCAGCATCTGGGCGATCTCCATCATCCACGCCCAGGACCCCGCCGCGATGAACCTCTGACCACCGGCCGCGTCATTGGTCATCGCGCGGATATGCAGGTCGGCGACATCGCGTACGTCGACGATGTTGAAGCCGAGGCGGGGAACGCCAGGCACCTTGCCGGCCAGGAGCCGCTGGACGACTTGGATCGAGCCGGAAAAATCATCGCTCAGCACCGGGCCGACCACCAGGGCGGGATTGACGGTCGCCAGCGTCGTCGAGCCGCCGGACGAGGCGATGAGGTCCCAGGCCGCGCGCTCGGCGATGGTCTTGGAGCGCGCGTAGGCGCCGATGCGCGGATCGTCTCCGTCGCTCCACACGGTCTCGTCGGCCACGCCGTCCGGCGCGTCCGGTCCGCGGCCCGTGGCGGCCACCGACGAGGTCATGACCACTCGCTTGGCGCCGGCGCGGATGGCCGCGCTCAGCGCGCGCAAGGCGCCGTCCCGCGCCGGGACGATAAGCTCGTCCGGGTCCTTAGGCTCGGCGATGCCAAGCGGCGAAGCGACATGCAGCACGTAGTCGCACCCGGCCGCCGCCTCGTCCCAGCCGGCGTCGGCCGTCAGATCGGCGGCATGGAAGCTCAGCCTGCCGCCGGCGCCGGTCAGCGCCTCGATCGCCGCCCGCGCTTTTGGTTCGCTTGAAAGTTTGCGGACGGTGGTCTTCACCGCATAGCCGCGGCGCAGCAACTCTATCGCGCACCAGCTGCCGATAAACCCGGACCCCCCGGTGACCAGGACGGTCTCCATATGCGTCTCCCACGGATTATACTTGCCGCGACGAGTTAGCCGGTACGGAGGAAGTCGCCAAGCTGAAAGGCTAGAAGGCAAGCGGCGCCGTGAGCGAGCATGCTGGCGGTTTCCGTGGCGATGTTCGCCGCGAATCTCGCTGGCGCGAGCGTGGGCGCCGCGACACACGGCGCCAAAATCATGATCCCCCGCATCAGGCGACGGTCATGCTCGGTTGACTTGAATCTGGCCCGAGGCTAGCTAGCCCGCTCCATTCCAGAGATCGCCGAACCCTAAGTCCATGTCCAAATTCACTCTCACCATCCCGTGCGGGGTCGCGCCAAATGGCGCTGGCCGCGCCGCTCGCGAGGAGATCTCCGCCTAGGATTCCAGAAAAAGGAAACCTGTCGTTTTTCACCCCTCCCGAGCCCAGCAAGCGCTCCGGAGGGGTTTTTTGTCTCCAGCCCCCGTCTCTCTCCGGCGCCGCCCTGGGTTCGGGTCTCGAACCTGAAAGCCACGCGTCGTGACCGATCTGGTCGACACCACCGTCCTGACGACCGCCCCGGCGGCGCCGCGCGCGCCCTCGCTCGGCGAAGCGCGCGCGCTCGCCCGGCTGGCCGGGCCACTGATCGTCACCCAGCTGGCGCAGATGGCCGTGTTCACCACCGACGTCATCCTGCTGGGCCGCTTCAGCCGCATGGCGCTGGCCGCCGCGGCGATCGGCAACACGGTCTATTACTTCGCCTGGCTGACCGGTGGCGGACCGGCTTTCGCCGTGGCCCCGATCATCGCGCAGATCCTGGGCCTGACGCCGAACAACAAGGGCGGCGTGCGCGCGGCCACGCGCATGGGCCTGTGGTCGGTGATCATCGTCTCGGCCCCGATGATGATCCTGCTGTGGCAGACCAAGGCCATCCTTGTCGCCTGCCACCAGGACCCCGTCCTGGCGGAGAGCGCCAGCCGCTTCGTACGCATGGTAGAGTTAGGCCTGCCCTTCTCGCTTGGCTTCCGCGCGCTTGGCAGCTTCACCACCGCCGTGGGCAAGCCACGTGCGGCCATGTGGGTGATGGCGGGGACCATCGCCTTCAACGCGACGGTCGGCTACGCCCTGATCTTCGGCCATTTCGGCGCCCCGAGGCTCGGCATCGTCGGCTCGGGGACGGCGACGGCGCTCTCCAGTCTGTTCAGCTTCGTCGCCCTGACGGCGATGATCGAGACCGACAAGGATCTGCGCGCTTACCGCGTGTTCCGTCGCTTCACGCGACCGGCTTGGGACAAGCTCAAGGAGGTGTTCCGCCTGGGCCTGCCCATGGCCATGACCATGATGTTCGAGGCCATGCTGTTCAACGTCATGACCCTGGTCATGGGTTCGTTCGGCGTCGTACCGCTGGCGGCGCACCAGATCGCGCTCAATGTGGCATCCGTGACCTTCATGGTGCCGTTGGGCCTGGGCATGGCCTCGACCGTGCGCGTCGGCGTGGCCGCCGGGGCCGGCGATCCGCAAGGCGCGCGCCGCGCGGGCCTGACGGCCATGACGATCGGCGTCGCCTTCATCGTCCTGTGCGGCGCCGCGATGGCGCTTTGGGGCGCGCCGATCGCTTCGCTCTATGTTGGCGGACGCGCGGCGCAGGATCTGCGGGTCATCGCCATGGCGGCGCTGTTCCTGAAGGTGGCGGCGGCGTTCCAGGTGTTCGACGCCCTGCAGGTGGTCGCGGCCCAGTCGCTGCGCGGCCTGAAGGACGCGCGCGCGCCGATGTTCATCGCCGGGGCGTCCTACTGGCTCGTCGGCGCGCCGACCTGCCTGGTCCTGGCCTTCACCTTCCACATGCGGGGACTGGGCGTGTGGATCGGCCTTGCCGCCGGCCTGGCCGCCGCTGCCGCAGCGCTTTCCGTGCGCTTCATGCTGATGACAAGGGAGAGGCGGGTCTAAAGATCCAGGCGCTGGAACTGGGCTTCCGGCGCCTGGAGGTCGCGCAAGGCGGCGGCGAGACG